>CABQAZ010000001.1 GCA_902462295.1 uncultured Clostridium sp.
ATTATTTATTTATAAGATATATGGGACCTAAATTTGTAATAGTATTTTCAGGAGTAGATGTAGAAGCTGTAACAACATTTTTAACAGATATAAAAAATGAAACAGAAAAATTAGAAGTAACCTTACCAGCAGATAAAGAAAACATAGAAGAAATAGAAGTAGAAGAAATAGACAGAACCAAAAAAGCAAAAAAGAAGAAAAATGCAAAACCACAAGTAGTTAAGCCAAAACTTAATTTTGTATTAACAACATATTATAAAGGAACTGGAATGGAAGAAGTATTAAAGAAACTAGAACAATATGTTGACAATGCTGACAAAAGTGAAAGTAATATTACATGTATTTAATTAATTATGTAATAGATAAAACCTTTAGAAAGGGATGAGGTAATTATGGATTTTGATAAAACAATGAGTTTCAATTTTGAAAAAGAAAAAAATGTGAAAAAGAAAGAAATACTAAAGGATGTATATGAAGCTTTAGTTGAAAAAGGATATAATCCTATAAACCAAATAGTAGGATATATATTATCTGGAGATCCAACATATATAACTAGTCATAAAGACGCAAGAAATAAAATAAGACAAATAGAAAGAGACGAGCTTTTAGAAAGTCTAGTTAGAAATTATATAGGCTTAGAAGAATAGGAGTAGAAATGCGAATATTAGGAATAGATTATGGAGAAGCTAGAACAGGAATTGCTATAACTGATGCATTAAACATAACAGCACAAGGATTAGAGACAATCCATAATAATGGCTCTGATAAAGTAATATTAAAAAGATTAGATGAAATATTTGAAAAATATAATGTAGATGTAATAGTAGTTGGAAAGCCAATTAATATGAATGGAACATCATCAGAGAGAACAGAAATTACGGAAAAATTTATTCACAAATTAAAATGTAAGTATAATAAGTTAAAAATTGAAACAATAGACGAAAGACTTACAACTGTTGCAGCACATAAGACTATGAATTTCTTAGATGTAAATAAGAATAAAAAAAGAAATATAGTAGATACTATATCTGCAGTATATATTCTAGAAACATACTTAAATAAAATAAAAAATTAGTTGCAAAAAAAATATAAATAGTGTATTATATTAAAGAAAATTAAATTTGAAAGGAGTAAATAATGGAAGAAAACGAAGAATTAGAAAATAATATAGTAGTTCTAAATGATGAAAATGGAAATGAGGTTCAATTCGAATTTCTAGATTTAGTAGAATTAGATGATGAAGAATATGTAGTATTATTACCAGTAACAGAAGAAGGAGAAGAAGATGAGGGAGAAGTTGTAATACTAAGATTAGAAGATACAGATGAAGATTCTGAAAGTGAATCATATGTTGGTGTTGAAGATGAAGAAATATTAAACAAAGTATTTGATATATTTAAAGAAAAATATAAAGATGAATTTAATTTTGTAGATGAAGACTAAAATATTTTTTGGGGGTGGAAATTGAGTTTCTACAATCCCCAATTTTTTTATATAATAAGAATATATTATTATTTTAATTGACAAGGAGGAAATTATGGCAAATTTTTCGACATGGTTATTAGCTATATTTATGATAATGTTTTGGCTATTTAGGGCAATAGTAGCCTTGTGTTCACAATTTTCTATAGATTTATTAGGAATAGTAGCATATGATTTTAGAATTGAAGTAATCATAGCTTTTTTAACATTACCATGTATTGTGTTAATAATGAAAAGAAAACTTGTAGGTTCATTAATTTATTTAGGGATATATGGAGTTTATTTTGGTAGACATTTATTAATTAATATAATACCATTAATACTAGGATTTTCAGTGGTAACAATTAACTCAAGTCTAAACTTAATTTCAGATATAATAGCAATATCATTAGCTATATTTACTGTTGTAGATATGTTAATAGATAGAGGAAGAAAAAGCAATCCAATTGACAGAAAAACAGATTGGTATTTTAAAAATGAAAAATATGATAAAGAATTAAAGAATAAAGATAGTAGAGAAGATAAAAATGAATATAAATATTATTAAACCAATAATTAATTAAAGATACATAAGATAATAATTTGAATAATCTAGAATGGAGAACAATATTATGATAAGAATAAATGAAGCAGAGGAAATAATAAGATTAATTCATAAAGGATATGATATAGAATTATTATCTTTTGAATTAGATATACCAATTAATGAATTACAAGAATATAAAAAAAGACTAGAATTTCGACAATCTGTAAAAAAGTCAATAAAAAAAGGGAAAGTTGTAGAAGCGATAGATAGATTAAATAGTTTTATTGAAAATACAGATGATAATATTATAGAAAGAGCAATGTTATTAAAATTAAAAGCATATTCTAGTAGAACAATGACTGATGAAAAAGAATTAAAAAAAATAGAAGAGGAAAGAAAAAAATTAGGTTTTTACAGAAAAATTGATGATATTTTAGAAGAATTAAAAGTACAAATACCACAAAGAAAAAGTAGCAAAAAGATAGAAGAAGAAAAAAATATAAATCCAGATTATGAAGAAATAATTAATAAATATAAAACTGAAATTTCTTCTAATCCTCAAAAGGCACAAGAAAAAAGAAATTTATTAGCATTTGCATATTTTAAGGCAGGAAAAGTAGATGAAGCAATAGATGAGCTAATGTCGTTAATTGAAGAAACTAATAGTCATATGGCATATAGACAATTAATACATATTGAAAAAGAGAAAGAAAATTATGAAGATGCTAAATTATGGGCAGATATGGCTATTGAACAATTTCCTAACAGTATTGAAATTAGAGAGTTGTTAATTTCAATAGCAAAAAAAGAAAAAAATGACCAAGAAGTTATAAGACAATTAAAAACTATTATTGATATAAATCCAGAAAACGAAAGAAATAAAGAGAGATTAAAAAGAATTATGGATAGATAAAAAAATAACTATATATTTTTGTAGTTATTTTTTTATATCTATTGAAAATTATGTAAATTTCTGATATAATATAGACCGTATTGGAATATTTCCAAAGTATTTATATATTTTAGTAATATTTGATTGACTAAATATCTAAAATTAATGGAAATACCAAAATACATTTGTCACAAGTAGACTCTTACAATGAAAGGAGAAACACATGTATAAGTTATATGCAAAAGTACGGGGGAAGTCTGTTAACGATTTAGTAAAAGCTTTCTTTCAGGATTATAAGGAGGATGGAAGTCTTTTTGTAAATGGAGAAGAAGCAGAAGTAGAAATTATATTTGAGCAACCGCCTATGAATGTAATTGAAGTAATAACTCAATGTGAACTTATTGAAGAATTAAGAAGTGAAAAGTATTTTCAAAAAGAAAAAGATTCTGAGTTGACCAAATGTAACAACAAAGAAGAAGTTAAAAGTACAGAACTGACAAAGTTTAATGAGGAAGAGGTTAAATGTTCAGAAAATGCAGAATGTAATGAAGAGATAGCAAATAACCAAGAAATAGAAGAAATTGCTCAAAAAGCAAATTCTTTTGAGAATTTTGCAGAGTTGATAGCAGAATGGTTAGATGTTGGTAAAAGAAAGAGATTTGTAATCGATTTAATAAATGCTGTAACAGAAATTGAAAAGATTACATGGAGGAATATTAATGGAGCTTTAAGTGAAAAAAAGGTTAATTATACTCAATGTGATAAAATTTTGGTTAGCAAACAAATTACTTCCAAGGTTGGAAAAACAATATTATTATTTCTTAAAATGGTAAAAGAGGAGTATAAAAACTATCCATTTGAAAGTTCTGCAGACTCTAAAAGTGAAGTAAATGTGAAAATGGAATGTATGCCAGAAATAAAAGAATTTGAAGAAACACTGGCAAATATAGACAAGACACAGCCGATAGAAGAAAGAGTTAGAGGCGTCCTGAATTTTATGGGACTAGGAACACTTTTGGAAAGTGAGCAGAAACAAATAATAAGAATCGTGAGTGTTGCTGTATCAGAAGAAAATATTGATTTTGATTCTGTTTGTAAAAAAGCAGATATTTCTATGGAAGAAAAAACAGAATTACGCATGATATTCTCAAAGTTAATAAATGACTTTGTAAGTGAGTATGATAAAAGTGGAAAAAATGTAAAAATTGTAACTTTTCTTTCAGATTTAAAGGAAATTATTATTTAGACAAAGAGAGCGTATTTTGGTATAAACATAAAACTTCACTAGATGTATCTAGTGAAGTTTTATCTTAAGAATAAAATATAATAATGTATTTACTAAAAATTGAAAAATTAATATATTATATGTTATAATTTTAAATGGTACAAAAGATATAAATTAAAGTAAATAAATAAGGGAATGTGATAATATGAGGGAAAATAGTGAAATAGAAGAAATTAAGAAAGTAATAAAAAAAGGATTTGACTTAGAATTAATATCTTTTGAATTAGATATACCAATAGAAGAAATTAAGCAATATAAGTCGGAATTAGAAGTAGAAGAAAAAAATAATAGCGTAAGAACATATAGTGCAAGAAAAATAATTGATAGTGAAAATAAAAAGATTCATTCTAAAATGCAACAAGTAAGAGAAAGATACAATAAATTATTTTTTAGAAACAATAATGTTGAAAATGTAAAACAGAAAAAATCACAAAAGCAAGATACAGAATTGATAGCTTCAGTTATAGTAGAAATAGAGAAAATAATAAAAGGAATGGAAAAACTTTCTAAAAAAGACAGAAGAAAAAAAGCTATGAAAATATTTGGAGAATTAAAGAAAATAGAAGAGTATCAATTAACTATTGAACAGGCAGAAAAGTTAAATCAGTTAATACAATCAAAAGAGCTTGATAATTTAAATTCAAAACAAATATATAGCAATGAAGATACAAGAAATAAGAAAAAAGAAAAAATGGTTAAAAAGCTAGTAGAAGCTATTGATATTGAACAAGAGAAAACAGAAGATTTAGAAGAGCTTAAAAATTTATTAAAAAAAATAACATTAGAAATACAAGTGAAAAATCCAATTAGTGCAGGAATGGTAAAATGTAAGATAGAAAAGAAGATATCAAAAATTATAAATAAAAAAACAATTTCTAGAATAAAAAATGAAATACCTATAAATATAGAGTCAATTATAGTTGAACTTGCAAAAGGAACATTAAATATGCAAACAGCAAATGAAATTATTGAGGAAGAAGCAAGAAAAATAGTAGAAAGCAAACCTAAAACTAGATTTTCTTTAACAGAAGAACAAGAAAAAGGTCAAATCTTAATTCAGATAAAAAAAGTTTTAATGGAAAGACCAGAACAATATTATATTGAAAATCCAGAAAAAACTATTAATCAAATACAAGAATTATGTGGAGGAAAATTAGAAGTTTCAATAAGGACAGTAGTAAAAAATCTTACAGGTGTGAAAGATTTTGAAAGAGCAAAAGAAATTTGTAACAAATTTATGAAAGAAGACAAAGTAAATTTAACTTATATAAAAAGATTAAAGAAAGAAATAAGAAATGATGAAATCAGTAATATAGTATTAAAAGTAATTAACATGAAAGGAATAGATATAGAAGAAGAAAGAATATATTTTGAATTAATTGAAAAAGGTTTAAAAATGGGAAATATAAAATTAGAAGAAATATCTTTGGGAAAAAGTCAAGATGGATTAAAATCTATAACTTTAGCTGATATATGGGAAGGTAAAAAACAAACACAAGAAATACGATAAACATCAATATAAAAAATAAAGGAGGGATATATATGTTATATAAAATGAAATTAAATGAAAGTCCATTTGAAAGAATAAAAAATGGAGAAAAAACAATAGAATTTAGATTATTTGATGAAAAAAGAAAAAAATTAAAAATTGGAGATAAAATAGAATTTGCAAAATTACCAGACTTACAAGAAAAGATTTTAGTAGATGTTATCGATTTGTATAAAGAAAAAACATTTACAGAATTATTTAGTAAAATATATACAGATAAAGAAGAGATAGAAAGAAAAACTCAAAATATGTATAAAATTTATTCACCAGAAAAAGAACAGCAATATGGAGTTATAGGAATTAAAATAAAAATTAATATTGATAAGCTAAAAGAAGGTATCGAAAATTTTGTTCCATATAATGAGCAAGAAGAAGTAGAAAGAAAAATAATGTTGAAATATATTAATGATTTTGATGATGTATTAACTAGGCAAAATGAATATGGGCATTTTACTAGTTCATCATTTATCCTTAATAAGGAAAGGACTAAAATTTTAATGATATATCACAAAATTTATGATTCATGGGCATGGACAGGAGGACATAGTGATGGAGATAGTGATCTTTTATATGTAGCTATAAAAGAAGCTAAAGAAGAAACTGGAATAAAGAATGTTATACCAATTTCTGAAAATATTTATTCGTTAGAATTAACGAATGTAAGAGGGCATGAAAAAAGAGGAAAATATGTAGGCTCACATGTTCATCTTAATGTAACATATTTATTAGAAGCTGATGAAAGTGAAGAGATACATATAAAAGAAGATGAAAATAGTGGGGTAAAATGGGTTCCAATCGATAAAATTTTAGAGGTGTCATCTGAACCTTGGATGAGAGATAGAGTTTATGCTAAAATAATAAGTAAAATGAAAAAGGATGGTATTATAAAGAATACTAAATAGAAAAAGAAGTAATAAGCATTTTTATAATTAGACTTTTCACATATTTTGAAAAAAGGGGATGAGAGAATGTATATTTGAATAGGATTAGTATTAGAAAAAGATGATGAAAATTATATAAGAGAAATATGTAAAAAAGAAAATAAAAATTTTAATATAAGTGAACAAGCATTTTCTTTACCACAGCATATTTCTTTAAAAACATCTTTTTATGCAAATGAGTACCTAACGATTATTCAATATTTAAAAGAAGAATTAAAAGATATTAATAGAATTGAATTAAAAGCCAATAATTTAACAATAATTGATGGTAAAGTAATTTGGTTGGATATTGAAGAAAATGAAATTTTAAGAAAATTGCATAATAAAATAAACCTCTTATTAAAGGAGAAATTTAATATTGGACTTTCAGGATTTGATGGTGAAAATTTTAAATTTCATTCAACACTTTTTCAAGAAAGTGAATTTAATGAGAATATTAATAAAATAGAATTAATTTTGAAAGAAAAAATTAAAATGCCTCAATTATTACACATAAGAGAATTAGATTTTGGGGTTTCAAAAGTAGGACGAGTAGGAACATATAAAGTTATAGATAAACTAGAATTAAAAAATCCTAGTTTATAAATTAATAAATAATTTAAAAGAGCCTATTGCAGAGCTAAATAATATGCAAATAACAAGATTAAATTTTTTTATATATAGAGATTCAAACAATGAAGTTTCGGAAAAATTGACTTTGATAATTCTAAAAAACATGTAAAGATATATAACCTTGATATGATTATTGCCGTTGGATATAGAGTAAACTCCAAAAAAAGAAAATTAGATTATTTGGAAAGAACAAAACATTAAAAATTATAAAAATGGAAGGAGATTTGAAAAATAAGGGTTATACTTTATTAACATAAGGAGCAGAACCTGAAGAAATAAAGAGATATATAAGCATTATGGATTTGTAGATCATATTAAAAATGCTAAAGAAGTATATCCAGATGGAATAGAAATAGATGTTGAATATTATGTTAAAAAATTAAAATAAAAAGGAAGTGATTTAAATGGATATGTATCAAAAAAGAAAAATGAGAGCAGAAAATAAAAAAAATGATAATCAAGAAAGTTTTTCAAAAGTTCACATTTCGTGGTTTCCTGGACATATGGCAAAAACCAGAAAACAAATAGGAGAAGATTTAAAACTAGTAGATGTAATAATAGAAATCTTAGATTCAAGAATACCAATTTCGAGTCAAAATCCAGAGATAAGAAAAATGACAGAAAATAAGAAAAAAATTGTTGTTTTAAACAAATGTGATTTATCTGATGAAATTGATAATAAAAAATGGGTTGAATATTTTGAGAAAAATGGAATCAAGGCGGTATTAGTAAATTCAAATACGGGAAAAGGTATTGATGAAGTTGTAAAACAAGTACAAATAATCATGGCAGATGATTTAAAAAAATATGCAGAAAAAGGAAGAATTGGAAGAAAGATTCGAGTTATGGTTGTAGGAATTCCAAATGTAGGCAAGTCATCATTTATAAATAGAATAGCGAAGAAGAGCTCAGCTGGTGTAGGTAACAAACCAGGAGTTACAAAACAGAAGCAATGGATACGTGTAAACAATGATATTGAACTTATGGATACACCAGGTGTTCTATGGCCTAAATTTGAAAGTGAACAAGTAGCCTTGAATTTAGCTTTTACTGGAACTATAAAAGATGATGTTTTAGAAATTACAGAGATAGCATATTGTTTAATAAAATTTTTACTTGAAAATTATAAGAATAATTTGATTGAAAGATATTCTTTAAATGAAGAATTGGTAGAACAAATTTTAGAACAAGATCAAGAAGAAAATCAGAATATATATGAAATAATGAAACTTATAGGTAAAAAAAGGGGAGCAATAGTTTCTTCCAATAATATTGATGATGAGAAAACTGCAAGAATTATTTTAGATGATTTTAGATGTTGTAGATTTGGAAAAATAACATTGGAAAAAATTAATTAAAGAGCATAATAAAAAACGTAAGTCCCAAAATGAGAGGAACTTACGTTTTACTTTTGGTGTGGCTGTATTAATAAAGTTATAAATATAGTATAGCACAAATCAACTACCAAGAACCACCACCACCGCCTCCAGAGCCTCCTCCTGATGAGCCACCTCCACTTGAACCTCCACCACTATCGCTTGATGGACTAGATGACATTGCAGTTGTTGCAGATTCCATTGTAGTATTCATAAATTCACCGAAAGAGTGCATATTGAAATCATCTGTTGAATCATACCAATTAGGTGCTTTAAGAGCAATCGTTTCAAATTGGCTAATCCATACATCTGATACACCTAAAGCATAAGTATAAGGTAATATATTATAAAAATATTCTGGATTTTGTGTTACTAAACTTTCTAGTTGAGGCTTTTCTGCAGTTTCCAAAAATCTTTTGAATCCTTTTAACTTTCCTAGCATTTCATTTCCAAAAGGTGTTCTTTTTGGCATTATTTTTGTAAATAGAAATATAACAGCCATACATATTATTCCAATAATATAAGTAATTAAGTATATGATATTATCAGTTAAAGTTGGTAATACCAAAGTTAACCAAGGAACACCACCAAAACCGAATGCAAAAACTAACATGAATATTTTACTTAATATTGATGTTTTTCTAAATAACATTCCAAATAAAAGTAAAAAACCAATTACAGAAAATAGTAATGTATTTAGTGACGTTTCTGCATCATAATATTCTATAACAGGTTTTATCGTAATTAATGCCAATATTGCAATACTCATCATTATAAGTAATTTCCATTTTCCACTTGAAGATGATTCAAATATTTTATTTTTATTTTCTTTACTATTTAAGTTACTTTTTATTGTATCTAATGTTATATAGAAATTATTATATAAATCAGTATCAGTAACATAAGTTTTTTTAGATGTATCTTTTTTTGTTGATAGTTCTATTGCTTTAGATAAATTAATTTTTTCTCCATTTTGTTTAGCTTCTTTCATAATTTCTTGAAGTTGAGTTATATCAAGAGTATTTGGGCGATTAAATAATCCATTAAAAAATATTCTTTCATTTTCGTTGTTTCCATCATATTCTTTTAATTTTGTAATTATAAATCCTTTATCTTTTTTGAATATACCTTGTCTTTCTGTTTCTTGAATTTTTAAATATCCATTATTAGCAAGATATATGAGTAATGAAACTACAGCTGGGGTTTCAGCATTGCCCTCATATATGAATCCTATCTCCGCAGAATTATATCCCTTTGGTGGATAAAATTCAACTGTTTCAATAACATCATCGTCTTTTCCAAATTTTACCCATAATATATATGAAATTAACACACAAACTAAAGAAAATATTATTACAAAAATAGAATACATATCAAAATTTGATTTTGCATTTACAAAATACCCCTCAGGCAATGTAAGCCTAACTGTCAATGCTTGGCCTCCACTTAAAGTATTAGTTAAAGAACCACTTATTAGGTTTCCATCTACTGTGTAATTAACATTTGAACTAGTTATTGTGCCTTTAGTACCACTTGAGAAACCCAATAATGATTTATCAAATGACTTTGGCATTGTAATTTTAAAAGTTACATTACTTATACTGGTATCCCATTCATATCCTATTAAATTGTAATATAACTCATCTGCATTTTTTAAAGGATCTTTTCCAATATTATATGTATATTTTATTGTATATGAGTGTATACCTGTTATTGTTTGATTATTACTACCTATTTTTATAATTTCATATCCATTTTCTTTAGAAGTTGTATAATTTTCACTTACACTAATATTGGTTATTTGAGCTTTATTATTAGATGTAGTTCCATCTATTCTTGATATATTGTTTTTTAAAGGGATTTTTCTAAATATTCCGATGTTTTTCTGTATTAAAATATGTAGTTATTTTTTCTGTTATATCAAATGTATTGTTTTCATTTACTATAATATCTATATCATAACTCTCTATTGTATAGCCACCCTCAGATGATATTGCGAAAGAATTTGTTGGGATTACTATAAACAATAATAAGAAAAAAATGAAAATAGATTTTAAATATATTTTTTGCATTTTACAATTCCACCTTTATATTATTTTTTTCTTCTGTACCAGCTTCAAACATATTGGCTGGTTTAAAGCCAAAAATATTTGCAACTATATTACTTGGAAACATTTGAATTTTATTATTTAATATTCTAACTGTTCCATTGTAGTATTTTCTGCTATTTGCTATTTCATCTTCAATTTTAGTCAAATTTTTGCTTAATTGCAAAAAGTTTTCACTAGATTTTAATTCAGGATAATTTTCTGAAATTGCCATAATTTTAGAAATACCTTGTGTTAATTGTTCATTAATGTCAATTTTTTTATTTGTTGACATACTATCATAACTAATTGTTCTCAAGGATGTTATGTTATTTAGTGTTTCTTTTTCATATTTTGCATATCCTTTTACAATTTCTACTAAATTAGGAATTAAATCCCATCTTTTTTTCAAATACACATCCATTGTTGAAAAGGCTTCTTTTACAATATTATTTGTTTTTATCAAAGAATTATATTGAGTTAAAATATATATCGCAATTATAATTACGATTCCAATTACAACATATAGTATCATTTTTTCCTCCTTTTATTATTGATTATAAAATTTAATATCATGATAGCATATTTTTATTTTATAAGCAATATTTTATGATGATTTGAAAAGATAAATGTTACAAGATAATGGTTTTAATTATTTTTTTATATTTTATACTGATTTTTTTTATTTTTTCTATTGACAAAATTTAAGAATGGTATTATAATAATTATTGTCGTAAGATAAATGCCAGTTTATAACATATGCAGATGTGGCGGAACTGGCAGACGCACAGGACTTAAAATCCTGCGGTTGAATAAACCGTGCCGGTTCGATTCCGGCCATCTGCACCATTAGAACCTCAAGTAGTTAGTAAGATATGCTTGAGGTTTTAATTTATAAAAAATGTGCAAAGTTCTAACAAAAGTTCTAACACTTTTCCCAAATTAGAATTTTTATAAATAGTTAGAAATATATTTTTTAAGACAGATTACCTAAATAGCGAGTTTGGTAATTTGTTCTTTTTTTGTATCTTTTGTATCTAATGCAAGTTTATTTTCAATTACATTTGCAGATACCTTTTTATTTTCTATATCTGCATGGGCATACCTTAGCGTAGTTTGGAAATTAGAATGACCTAGCCATATTTGTATATCTTTAACTGGTACACCATTTTGAATTAATAAAGTACCACAGCTATGTCTTAAATCATGTAGCCTAATGTGTCGTAGATTGTTATTATCTAATATTTTACTAAAAGTTTGTGTTACATATCCAGGTTTCATTAATTCTCCATTTTGCATTAAACAAATATAGTCTTTATAATCATTGCAATAAGTATTGCCATAAAATTTTTTATACTCATCATATTTTTCTTTATAAGAATTTAGTAAATTTGCTATAAAATCAAATAAAGGCAAAGTCCTATAACCTGAATCGCTTTTAGCTCTATCTTTGAAAATAAATTGTGTAACACTATCAATTTTGCCACGACCTACAGTGTGCCTAATCGTTAATGTTTTAGATTTGAAATCAATAGCATTCCATTTAATACCTATGACTTCTTCACGCCTTAATCCATATACACCCGCAATTATTACTGGTAATTCAATAGTTGTATTTTTTATAATTTCCATTAAATTTAATAACTCATCTTGTGTATAATAATCAGCTGTATATTCTTTAGTTTTAATTGTTTCTAGTTTAGTAGCAGGATTACTATCTATTATTTCTGTAATAACAGCACTTTTTAGAGCTTTACTAATATTTGCTCTATAATGTTTTACTGTATTTCCAGATAGACCTTCAGCAAATAGTAAATCAAAAAAGTCTTGAATGTGTTTAGGTTTTAAATCGACTAATTTAATTTTTTTAGCTTTAAAGTATTTATATAATCTACCTTTAATAACTTGCTCATAACCTATATATGTTGTTTGTTCGACTTTTCCTTTTTGCTTTTCTAGCCATTCTAACATATAATCACAAAATAAAATATTTTTATATTTATCATATATGTTTGGATCTCTTAATTTTATTTTAGATTTTTGCTCATATTCAATTTTAAATTGTTCTAGTTTTTCTTCAGCTTTTTTCTTATTTCCTTTTATAGTATAACCAGTTGGAATCCATTTGGGTTTTCTTTTTCCATAGTCATCATATAAATTTAAAACTGCATAATACAGTCCTTTCTTTTTTTGTAAGCTACCTGTTATCATTTTTCTCCTTTCCGTTGTAACAGTTTATATTTAACTTATCATTGATATTTTGTTTATTATACCATGATAATCAAAAAAATCCTACTGTTCTGTCATTACATATTTGATAACATTAACTTTAGGAATTTTATATTCTCTGCCAACTTTTTTACTTTTTATTTTCTTTTCTCTTAACATACGATACGCAAGAGAGTTACTAATTCCACCTAGCATTTTTCTCATTTGTGTAAGATTTACAATGTCTGGGTAGTCTGTAAACATTAAAGTATAAGATTCTTTCATATCAGCCATATTTAGCACCTCCTTTAAGATTTAAAATAAAAAAAGACCTATTTATCAATAGGACTAATTAAATACTATAACAATATCTTTTCTTGTATTTTTGTGTTGGTATTTTAATATTCATATTTATTGATTTAGGAACATCACTACCAACTTTTAATTTTCTATCTATAACTAGATTGCCTTTACTATTTCTATGATATGCACTTGAATTCCATTTTCTATAAGCTAAATCACTTATTTCAAAAGAATAAGATAATTCTTTACTTGCTTCAATATGTTGTTGTTTAACAAATTCATATAATTGTTTATCCGATTCACTTTGTCTTTTGTTTCTAATCCAGTCTCTTTTTGCAATTTTACGATTTTCTCTACTTATTTGAGCTCTATATTCTTTTTCCTGAATATATCTTGTATCGTTTTTGATTATCTTTGTTATATAAGATGGATTAACATTCAATTCTTTTGCAATATTAGTTGGTTTATCATGTTCATTATAATACTTATCTAGTATATAGTTCTTGTTATCTATATTAATCACAACCTTTCAAATAATTTGGTAAAATTTGTGTCTACATATTTTTTATACAAGTATAGAACTTGACATTTTATATTAATTGTTGTAATATATTATTATATTTCAACTATTAATATTTGATATTATTATAAAGTAATAATTGTAATATGTCAATATATTACAATAAAAATTTTGAAAAATTTTAAGGAGAATAAAGTAATGGAATTTAATTTTAAAAGTAACAGTGCATATTCATATATGAGATATGGTGGATATCAAGGAAAATATAAAGGAAAAGAATACTATATGGTTCCCAACCCAGAGGCTAGTATAAATATTAGGGATTTATATGATATGTTCAGTAAAATAGATTCAATATTGGTGGATTTATTAAATATAGGAAGAATATGTATAGATTCAGAAGATGATCAGACTAAGTTTACTTGTGCATATTTCTTTGTAGAGCAATATGGTTTACTAGGTTTTATGGTTGAAGCACCAATTAATGCAGATTTTCTATTAAATGAAGAGGTAACATTAAAAGAAAATAATTTTATTAATAAAAATTGTGTAATGAGAACAAAAGAATATTTTGATTTGTTTTTCCCATTCACAAAAGATAATGAAATGAATTATACAGTAACAAAGGGTAAAGTGAAGCTAGAAACAAATTCTGATTTGCAAAGAATGCTAAATCGTACATCTCTTAACAATCAATTAATTTATTCTAGTTTCTATTGTGAAAAAATAGATTGGATAATTGAATATGCAAAAAAAATGTATAAAACATTCAAAAAATATGTAGATTTAGCAAATAATAGTATAAATGATTATGATGAATATAGAGCAAGAGAAACTATAAATGATTATTACTTTTCTGGAATACCATATAAAATAAACATGTATGGAAATACACCAGAAATCTCTTGGCAACCTAATTGTTTAAAACAAGCAATAGATATGGCTTTTGGATTTATGCTTTGCAGTGAAAAAAATCCTTTAAAAATTTGCAAACATTGTGGTAAAGTATTTTATGCCAAAAACCCTAAAGCTGAATATGATAGTAGTCAATGTAGAAACCAAGCAAATGTATATAAAAGTAGAAACAAAAATAAAGATGATAAAAAATAATTGTTGAAATTGTATAAAAAACATTGTTTTTGCATTAAAAATAAAGTATAATGAGGCTATCCTTTTCCAAAGGAAATCTTTGAGAAAGGAGGTGAACATCTTGAGTTCATTCGATTTAATTTGGCGATTAATTGTTTTATTATTACTTAGTAATAATAAAGATGATGAAAACCAAAATTCTCAAGATTAGTACAAACTAATCAAAGGCAGTCTGGTCAACTGCCTTTATTTTTTGGCAAAAAAATGAGATATGTGGTCAACATATCTCTGTGAACATTCGAGTTCTTCGATTTATTCTCTTGCTTAAGCTAAATATAGTATACTATATTTTTTATTATATGTCAAATGTTTTTTGAATATTCATTTTTTTTAATTTACTTTTATAATTTATTAAAATAATTTCTATTCGCAATATATCATAAAATAAGTAAAAATACTAGCATTTTACATAAAAATGTGATAAAATAGTAATCAAGTGCTAGTAAATACTAGTTTTAAATTTTTATACTCCTGTTTTACAGGTTGATATATAGGCAGTTAATACAAAATAAATATTTTAAGGAGGAAGCTTTATGGAAGAAAAATTAAAAAATTCAATGAGATTTTATATGTTAGCCACACAGCTTAAATATAAGATAAGAAGTGGCTGGGATAAATCACATTGGAATGTGAGTAAAGATCGGGTAGAAAGCATTGCGGAACATGTTTATGGGACTTGCATTTTAGCTTTAAGTATTGATTCTGAATTTAAAACAAATTTAGACATCAATAAAGTTATAAAAATGCTGGTTCTTCATGAATTGGGAGAAGTTATTATTGGTGATATTACACCATTTGACAACATAACTCCTGAAGAAAAAATGAAAAAAGAACATGAAGCAATGAGAGAAGTTATTGGCGACTTGGTTAATCAGGAGGAGTTTCTTTCATTACTATTTGAATTTGATGAAAAGAAGACCAAAGAAGCAGTTTTTGCTCATCATTGTGATAAATTGGAAGCAGATATACAAGCTAAAGTTTATCAAGATATGGGATGTCAGCATCAGTTAGATGAGCAAGAAGATAATGTGGTTTTCAAGAGCAATAAAGTTCAACAGATGGTAAAAGATGGGGCTCAAACTGCATTTGATATTTGGTATGAATGGGATAAATCATTGTACTATGATGACGAAGATTTTGCCAGACTTCTTGATTATGTGAGAACAATCAATACTCAAGAACTTTTAAAGTAACTCGTAAACTAATTAGTTAAGGAGGTATACACAATGGAAATGAAAACTTTAAATTTGGACTCGGTAAAGGAAATTCGGGATTTAGCCAGAAGAAAGGACAGAGATTTTTTTAACTTTGTTGATGAACTTGAAAAGATTTTAAAAACTCAAAAGCCTGGAGAATGGTTTAAAAGACCGATAGATGTATGTGATGTAACTTTAGATGAAGTATGGGAACAAAAGTTAGGTACTATTAAGTATCGTAAAACAATACATACATTTTCATGTATGTATGTTCCTAACCAGGGAGTTGCAATAAGAGAACATGGGCATAATCAGCTTGTGCATACAGATCACAATGGAGATATAAAGAAAACAAGAGAATTATATATTTTCTATGTACCGTCTTCATTAGTAGAAATGAAATTCTGTAGTAAGGATGAAACTCATCAATTATGCAACAATTATGGTTGTCCAGTATATGTTATATCTGCAAAGGTAACAGGTAGAGGTTAAAGTTTTATCATTTGCATTATAAGTAATAAGAGGGTTAGTTTAGGCTAATTCTCTTATTCCTTATATTTCTAAATTCCATTCTTTTTCTCTTTCTTCGTGTTTAAGTTGTTTTTCTGGATTAATAAAAGTGTGAGTTTCATCTTCGAATTTTTTTACTAATTCTTTTGATTCTCCAATACCAAATTTGTGACAAATCCAAACTATAAATTTATCAACTGTTTCATAAAATTTATCAATAATTTCGTGTAAATGGTTATTTTCTTTTTCCAATGACCTAATTTTATTTTTGTATTTATATTCAATATCAAATTCTTTATTTTTAAATTCATCCTCTAAATCTCTTTTTCTATTATTAAATTCCATATCAAGAGAATTATTCTTTTTCTTATATTCATGTTCTAAATGTTCTACAGTATTGTGTAATTCTTTATTATCAGCAAGTATTTTATCTCTTTCCTTTTGGTATTTTTCAGCCTCATTAATAACTTTAGACTGTTTAGATAATTCCTTATGCAATGAAAGATTATCTTTGTATAATTCTTTAATTAACTCATCTTTAGGTTTTATAATTTCTTCTAGTATTTTTTCATCTCTTTTTAATGAAAATTTACTAATATCGGTTATCTCAGGAACATCTGGTAATTCTAATTTTATTTCATTCAAAACCTTTTTAGTATTTTCATAATTAGTAATTTGTTTATATTCTTCAACAGTATAATGTTTTCTGTGAGTATCTTCTACAAACATACCTCTTTCTAAATCAAAGCCTTTTGATTTTACATGATTAAAGTAGGCATCTTGTAATTTTCTGTAACTATCTCGACCTTTCCAAAAATCTCTTGCACAAATTTTATCAACATTGTTACCTTCTTTATCTTTTGTGTGAACAACAGGAACAAGCATTAAGTGCATATGTGGTGCTCCTTCATCTAAATGCACAACTGCTGATATTATATTTTTTTCTCCTAGACTTTTATAATTGCAGATAAATTTATAACATTCATCAAAATATCGTTTTGTTTTTTTTTCTCCAATTTTGTCAAAAAATACTTGGTCAGAAGTAAACATCATTTGACACATTATTATACTGTTACTACGAAGATGTCCTTGTACATTATTTTCTTTTAAATACTTATCAAATTCTTTTGTATATGTTAGCTCATTTTTCTTAATGTAATAATTCAAATGTGTTTTTGTTGGATCAATATCTTTATTAGTATGATTTTTTGCTTTTCTATCATTGTGAGTTCCTTTTCCGTTTATTTCTGCTCGTGTTAATTTTTCATTTCTTACGATAGCGTAACTCATATCTCCATGCACCTCCTTCTTCGCTTGAGATATTGTTTCAATGTCTAACACACTAGACAAACAAAGTTTGTCTGTGTGGCAGGGTTACTTAACCCCACACCCCAAAACCCAAAATTGCCTACCTGCATTTTTAGGTTTTTTCATAAAAATTTGCTTGTCGCAATTTTTATGAATGTGAGCAAAAAAATAAATTTTTTACTCACAACAAAAAAGCACTTATGCTTTTTTGGATTCACTTTAGCAACTACAAAGCAGAAACCAGAGGGAGAGAGCTAAAGTGAATTAGGTGTAATAATCCCATTCATGAAAAATAGAATTATTACACCTATATAAGTTGAAACCGTCGGTCGTTCGCCTCGTTTCATAGGTAGTCTAGTAAGTAGCTTTTGCCACTATAATTGCTGATACAGTTAAGTATCTTTGTTCATACTTGCCCAAACTTTTTACAATTACAAATCCATTTCAAGTTTTGCCACCGAATACTCTTTTATTATTGTGAGTCTGTGTTCCAAAATCTCACTCACGCACTTTGTATAATTAGACTGCTTATACAAATACGAATGAACTTTATAGCATCGGCTCATCACACCAAACACTTTTTAAGAGGTGTTGCATTTCTCTTTTGCACGACAAAAAAGCCCGTTTGTAGATTTTTATTCTACAAACGGACTTTATCGTAATCTTATATTTTTTATTTTTTTACAATTCACTTAAAATTAATTTTTATATTGAATAATTACGGATTGCTTCTACAATAGAATCAGTATTCCAATTAACTATTGTATCAGCAACATTTGATAGTTCTTGTGGCATTCTTTCTGCACATCTAGGTCTAATTGCTATAATAGGCTTGTTATAATATTGTGCAATTTCAATCTCTTTTTGAATCCACTTTCTATAATCTACATACATACCAGCCAATACAATAACTACATTTACAGGTTTTATTTGTCTGTATAGAGCTTCTTCTAATTGAGTATTAGTTTTAGTATTTAAAGCATCATGTTCTGGAACACTATAATTTCTAAAATAGAAATTAGGATATTCTTGTAATTTTTCAACTAGAGAATAATATTCACTATTGTAGTCCCAAGAATGGCTAATAAATAAATCATAAGTTTTTAAACTTGGCATAATTAATCCTCCTTTCATTGTCATTTAATAGTTATAATAATTTGAACTTTACTAACTAAAAAATATATTATAATTGAAATATAAGAAATTATAAAAATAAATGGTAAAAACATTTCCAATTTACTTACTGGTATATATTTTTTATTAAATTTTGTTTTAGTCAGAATGTTCCATTCCATTTTGTATAAGTTAATTGGCAAATATTTTTCTACTTCTTGTATGATATGAAATTTACAACTGTTAATTTGTTTATAATTTTTTAAGTTTAAGAACCACAAAGTAGAAAAAATAATACCTAAAAGTGCTAAAAGCAATAATAAAGATGTATTAGAAAAAAATATAGTCATTATTGTTATTAATGCTGAATTTAATGTTATAAAAAATGTATTTACATTTATTCTTCTATCACTTATTTTATCAGCAGATTCTATATAAGTTTTATATTGTTCTAATAAATTATTTTTATCTGTATCATTTGTGAGATTGTTTTTGTTAATTAATTTCATATGTATTTAATCCTCCACACAAAGATTATACCACAAAATGACAGAAATTCAAGAAAATTAACAAAATTTGTAAGTTACAAAATGTCAATGATAAGTTATACTGTTATTCTATCAAAAGTTCTAACATAGTTCTAACACTTAATTCAAAATTTTAGAAAAGGACTTTTTGGATTGTTATTGCATATTTAACAATACTTGTGCTATAATCTCCTACAGAGAAGCTAAATAGGCCAATTATCAAAAGAGATTAATTGATGTTATCTAATGTTAAAAAACAGATGGCGTAAAATTCTTAAAATCCTGCGGTTGAATAAACCGTGCCGGTTCGATTCCGGCCATCTGCACCATAGCATATCTGTTCGAACAAATAGAACAGAGAGATACAAAAATTAATCAGAAACTAGAATTTGAGAAATGTCTAAAACAAAGGCTAGAGTTTATATGTGAGTTTTCAAAAGTTAATCTAACTTTTATCAATGGTAGCATTAGAAAATTAGAAAAAACTAATCTTACATATATAGAGCCACATAGAATAATTATTAAGAATATTACTTTTTAGTATTTAATTATTCTAAAGAAATTACTCACTTAATCAAACTACAAAAAAAGCAGGAGTTAAAAATTTTGATAGATTTCATAATAGTGGATATAAGGGACTATATAATGGAGAAACCGCTGATGACGTTGCAAAAAGAAAAGGCTTAAGATATAGAAAAGATATTTTGGATAATATGGGAAGTGATGAACTTATTGCAAATTTATTTAGAACTTCCCAAATAGATAAAAATTTTTTTGATTTTACTAGATTAATTATACTTAATATGGTAGAATATGATTATAAATAAATAAAAGGAAAACAGAATATGATAAAAGATATAATTAAATATGGAGAAGCAGAAATAACTTATAGAAACAAGAAACTATTGTCGGAAAAGCCTAAATTAAAAAATTTGTTTTGGGAAACGACACTTAGATGTAATGCTAACTGTAAACATTGTGGAAGTCGAGCTGGTGAAAATTTAAAATTAGAAGATGAATTAACTACTGAAGAAATTAAGAAAATTCTACAAGATATAGCTAATAAGTATGATTCAAGAGAAATACTGATAAATGTTACAGGAGGGGAGCCATTATTAAGACAAGATTTGTTTAGAGTAATGGAATTTGCTAATAAATTAGGATATTATTGGGGAATGACTACAAATGGAATTTTAATAAATGATGAAATAATTGAAAAAATGAAACAAACTGGAATGAGTACAATTTCAATAAGTTTGGATGGATTAGAAAAATCTCACGATGAATTTAGACAAGTAAAAGGTTCATACAAAAAAATAATTGAAAATGTAAAGAAGCTAAATAAAGCTAATTTTTTAAATTATTTGCAAATAACAACTGTTGTAAATAAATCAAATATAAATGAATTAGAACAACTTTATAATGAAATATTAGCATTACAAATAGATTCATGGAGAATCTTGAATATGGAGCCAATTGGTAGAACAGCTGATAATCAAGATTTGCTACTTAATGGTAACGAATATAAAACTTTGCTAAACTTTATAAAAGAAAAACGAAAAAAATCAAATTTTGATATTACATATGGGTGTTCTCATTTTTTAGGTATGAAATATGAAAAGGAAGTTAGAAATCATATGTTTTTTTGCATTGCTGGATTTATTACAGCTAGTATATTGTATAATGGGGATATTTATGTTTGCCCTAGTGTTGAACGAAGAAAAGAATTAATACAAGGAAATATTCGAACAGATGATTTTGTAGATGTTTGGGAAAATAAATTTAAATGGTTTAGAAGTTTGGACAAATTAAAATGTGAAAAATGTGAGAATTGTAATGAGTGGAAATATTGTTTAGGAGGCTCTTTGCATAATTGGGACTTCAATAATAGAACACAAAAATTTTGTTTAAATGAAATTTTAAAAGGAGATGTATCAAATGAATAAAATGAAAAAGGTAATATCAAGTATTGGAGCTTTTTTTGTTTGTATGATATCTAAAGTATATGCAATTGAAACGGGTGACATAATATCAATGTATGCAGTAGATCCAGGTCCAAGACGAACTATTCAAACTATTGGAAAAATAACAAATCCATTTGTGTTATTTATTATAGGATTAATTGTAATACTTAATAAAAGGATTACTAAAAAAGTAAAAGCGATAGTAGTTTCAATTTTAGCTATATTAGCAATACTTGGCATAGTTTTAAGTAATTATTTATCTACAATTATTTAAAGATAAAAAGGTAGGTATTGTTAAATATAAAGAAATACATTAAATTTAAAATATAATTAAGGAGTGAATATAATATGGATATAGTTCAATAAAAGAGTTAATAGATAGAAATACAGTTGAAACGTAAATTAAATAAATTTAGTGTAGAAGATAAAACAATATTAGAGGATGTAAGAGATTGCTTGTATTATAAAGATAATTTAAAAGTTGGACAAGTTACAGTTACACACCTAGCAATAGCAAATATGAAATTATGTACCAAATTTGATAGTGCTCAATATTGAAGATTTTAAAATTAGGAAATATGGAAGAATAAGATTAAGATATTTAAAAGAAAACAAAAAAAAGCATAATATATGGTAATGCTTATGGAAAACAAACTACAAGAGCATTTAATAAAGAGAGATAAAACAGCAAATGAAAGGTTTGAACTGCTAATGAAACAATTTGCAGAAAGAGAGTTGATAGTAGAAGAATGTATTAAGAACTAAAAATAAAGAATTGGGGATAGGGAAAATTACTTTTATTTTAAGAATTTAGAATTAATTAATTAAAGGAGCAGATCTTACTGCTCCTTTGATAATATTTCTAAAAATATTTAATATGCTATTTTTGGAAAAAGTTTTTAATTTTATCAAAAATTCTTTTAAACAGAGGTTTCTTATATTCTATTAAAGCAACTGAATATTCTTGTTTTTCATCAGTTGAAATACTAACAGTTTTATTTTTAAAAATATTATCATAATTATATTTTTTGTTTCTTAAATCTTCTTCCACAATGTCTTTATATTTGTCATATCGAACAATTCTTTTCCTTTCTTCAGCTGAAATAAAATATGATATATATATTTCTTTTAAAAGTTCTTTAGTTTCTTCAAGTAATTGTTGATTCTGTAAGCTAATATTTGGATTAATATTTACTACGTAATTATCATTTTTATTTTCTTTCAAAAAATTGATAAACTTTTTAGAAATTTTATTTTGTTCATTATATGGTAGACACTTAATTATAAAAAGTGTTTCGGCGAAAGCATTATTATATGTTAAGTTCATTTTCCGTACCTCCCAACTCTTTATTTGTAAGAATACCTTTTATTTTTTGTAACAAATTACCTTTTGATTTAATTTGAGCGAATGCACCTATATCTGTTGAACTATAAGATCCTTCTATAGCTTGATTTTCAGTATTTAATTCTGGATTGAACTTTCTTTTTTCTATCTCATAAGCATCATATATTTGTATTGGAAGTCCTGTAGTGTTGCTATATTCTTCAGCTTGCATTAATAATTCTTCTGACAATTCTGCAGTATCTTTAACAACCATAATATAAGCAGGTTCTATTTGAGTCCAATCTACTAAAGTTTCATTTGTTCCACCATTTTCAATATGTTCCAATACCTCTGGAATTGCTGCTGAATTTTTTTCAAAAGAAAATCTATCTAGTGCGTTGTTATATCCTATATTTATTGTTTTTATAGCATTTATAGGAACGGCTGAAAAAACTATAGCAATTTTTCTAGCTAAATGTGGGTGTAAAGCACCAATTTTACTAATAGAACATGATAAATTAGTATGAGGTGCTGTAATAACATAATTAAAAGAACTATTTGTGTATCTATTTTTTAATGGAATTCTTGAACTTAAATCAAATGGATTTTTTCTTGAATTCATATAATCCGACAGCATATCACTTGCTTCTTCTGAATCAAGTTCAGGGTCAAACTTTCTATCATATTTAGACTCTATAAAAGCTTTTATACACTCAACTACAACACTATCAAAAAATTCATCTTGTGTAATATCACTTTTTTCCCCAAAGTCTGGAATAAAATGTAATAATAATAAGCTTTCATCATTAGGATTATCAATTATTTTCTTGTTAGGGGGGTTAAGTCTAGATAAAAGTATAGATCTATTTATTTTTTCATAATCAGAATAACATTGTTTTAGCAAAGGTAACATACTATTATTTTTTTGTTTCAGCATTGTATGTATTGAATTTAATTGTTGAATAAGTCTATCTAATTGTTGAATTTCGTCTGGTATTTTTGTAAAATCTCTTAAAGATAGTATTCTTTCTTTTAGTAAATCATAATTTTCAATATAAGGAATTGAATCTTGTCCAAATGTTTCGTCCAAACTTATTCTTTGTTTTATTTTTTCCAATTCTGTCTTAGGAAGATATATATCTGTTCTAGCACTAAATATTCCTAATCTAATTTCTTTTGATATTTTATCTTGATTTTTATCTAGTTCTTCCGTTCCATAGCAATTAATCAATTTTGCTACTTCTAATAATATTATGGTTCTAGCTCTTTCTTCAAAATGATTTAAATTCCCAGTTCTTTGAAATATATTTTCAGATACCATTGGTATATTAACACTTTTTTCAAATTCTTTATCATGTCTTATTGTGCGCTTTTCTTCAATCATTATCTTATCTTTTAATTCATCAGTACTTAAAACCATTTTTAATAAATAATCTTTGTATTTTTGATATATTGACTGTATATCTTCTTTAGTGCCTTTAAATTCAATAATAGTATCTAAATAATCATTATATTCATCTAAACATACTTGCTGAAAATTATCTATTTGTATAATATTACCAAAATTATCAAATTCTTTTTCATACATAGTTATCATTCTCCAAATTTTTAAATTTCAATACATTCTTCTAAATTGTTATTCCACCAATATTTTGAATGAACTTTTGAAATTTGAGTTCCTGCTACTAATCTTTTTTCTAATAATGTATTTATTATTTTATTAGCTATTTCTTCCTTATTACAAAGTGTTGTTACAATTATATATTTATTCATATTATTTTTCACTCCTTAATTTAGATATTAGGATTTCAGCATTTTTATAAGTTGTAGAATTTTCTCCATATCTATTTTTAATGTCATCAAGTCTTTTGTCATAGCCGACATCATTACCATATTTATCAATTTGCATATCTGCTTTATTTAATATTTCTAAAAATAATGATTTATATTCTGTATTTATGTCTCCGTGATAATAAATCTCTTTCCAATATTTATAATTGTTTCTATTTAATATTTCTCCACCTATATGTCCATGATTAGAATTATCTCCATATTCATAACCAATATCGTGATTAAACCCTAATAAAAACAAATCTTGTAATTCATTATCATTCAAGTTGTATTCTTTTCCTATTTCAATTATTTTTTTTGCAACAGCTAACGAATGTCTTAATCTATCATTATCTATCATTTTAAACTCCATAATTATATTTATTTTAAAAATTTATCTAAAGTAAATTCTTTGTTATATTCATCAACTATTACATAGTTAGATTCGTTTTTTTTCATTATAATGGATTATTTCACACCTCATAAAAAATTTTATAAAATTTTAGAAAACTAGTTAACTTTTATAAAAATATATTATGTATGCGATATATAGTTTTTATGACTTATCTATAATAGTTATATAATTTTTTAGAAATATTGTCAATAGATGGTAACTTTTAAAAATATACAAACGAAAGGAGGATTGATTATGAATACACCTAAATTCAAAGAAAAGTCTATGCCAATAATTTATACAACTAAAGATAAAATGTTTTATATTAGTAGAGTTAAATGTTTAGAGCTATTTCACAGAGCTGATTTTCTAGCACAGAAGTATGTCAGAGATTTTGGAATTGAAGCAAAGGCTTGTATAAAGTCTTTTAAAAGGATTTGTTCACGGAGATATTATAAGTGCTAATGTAATGCTAGATAAAAATAATAAAATATATTTTATAAATTAGCCAATGCAATGTGCATACTTCAAACAGAATATATAATAAAAACTGATGGAGATTCAAAAGAAAATCAATACTGGCTAAATGAAAGCATAAAAGGATATTATTGTAGTGGTAATATAAGTAATATTATAAATAAAATAGATTAGGTTATAGGTATAAAGGAATTATAAAAAATGAAATAATAATGAGATTAAAAATAAAAAAACTCCTCATTGAAATTATAAATTGAGGAGTTTTTCTAACTTTTACGCTTGTTATTTCCAACAGAGCTTTGCTGGTGAATTGTATTCACTTGGTTTGTAATCTAAGTGATGCACAGTTGCAAAATCTTTTAATTCTTCAGCTGTATACGATTCTCCAGCAGGTAATCCTCCCTCTGTTCCAAACCAAAAGTATGCTTCCAATTTTCCACTTTCAGCAGCTTTATTACAAATAGCTGTAAAATGTTCTTCAATTATTTGTTGATGGTCTTTCTCAACAAATTTGTTATTTATTGCCTGCATAGTCTTTCTTTGTAATTTTTCGCGTAATGTCATAAATGTTCCTCCTTGTATTACTCGGAGGTGTACCCTCCGAGATTTTTACTAATTCCCTTTGGGTATAATAGATAATTAACTAAAGTATAACATATTTTACATAAAATTGCAAATTTATTACTTTTCAAATAGTGGAAAATGGTTTCAAGTGAAATGAAAAAGTAAATTCTATTTATAAAAATATAAAATGTAGAAAGATATCAGAAAATAGATTTAGAAATCAACAAAATCAAAAGAAAAGTAACGGATTATCATTATAAAGCAAGAATGGGATTATAACTATAAGTTCCATTCTTTTTTCTCTATTCATATTCAATTAAATTCAATACTAATTCTTAACACAAATCACTTGAATATTAGAAAAAACTATAGTAAAATAAAAAAGTCATATTATCAGAAAAAATCTGTTTTTAGGCAAAGTTTAAGAATGAAAAGCTTTTAATTCTAAGAAAAACTAAAGAAACACAATTACAAATAAACAAGCCATAATATTTGTAAAACTAAAATTAGGAGGTGTAATATATGGCAGAAAAAGTATCTAAAAAGAGACCTGTAGTAGAACGGATAACAGAATTTAACCAAGAAAATCAACAAAAAAATAGCGAAGTAATAATTATCAATGGATTATACATTATGCAAATTACAGAAGAATATCCTATTGTAGAGTACAGATGTAATAAAATAAATGAACTCAGTTTTGAAACTACTAATTATTTAAACGCATTTATTGAAAGCATTAAAGTATCAAATGTATTTAATTTTAAAGAATACTATGTAAAAGATGGAATATTATACAGTGAAATAATTAGAAGTGGTATAGCAATATATTATAAAGAGAACTCTGGAATTAGACAAACAATTCTTAATGGAGTAATACGTGCATTTTTGCTTGAGGAACCAAATCTTGTTATATCTCCTGAGGGAATACTGATTTTCTATACAGAAAGACATATTATGGCAACTGTTGACTGCAAAGATTATTGTTGGATTAGTTCTAATATAATTGATATAATAGGAAAAAAAGTTAAAAGTATTGAATCTTGTGATACTCATTGTAAAGTTATTTTAGTGGATAATGAAAAAAATGAACATTATTTTAACTTAAAGTTTGAGCTTAATATTTTAAAACGACAGATTATTTGTCCAAAGGTTTCGGAAAGTTAAGATACTAAAAAAAGGATTGTCATAATATACAGTGATAGTCCTTTTTTATTTTGAAAAATAGGTTACAAGATTGCTTTAAGAGTCTTTTCCACTATCCAGTAACAAAAATAATATATAAAAAATAGATTCTATTGATAATAAAACCATATTATGATAATATATTCATAGATTTTAAACTAGAGAAAAAAATAATAAAGAGAATAGATTGTTGCATGTAAAAGTAGCAATCTTTTTAAAAGAAGGTGAAAAAATGGCAGAAAAAAAAGCGAATAATATTGAAGAGCAAAAAGAAACAAAAAAGAAAAGAAAAATAGGAGAAGTATTCAGTGACTATAAAACAAATAGCAATATAGCAGATGCTGAAATTATAAAAATAAACTTAATAAAAAAGTTAAATACAATAGAAATTGAAGCATATTCAAAAGAATATATTGAAATAAAAGAAATATGGTATTTTGAAAAATTTTTAAGAGAAAGATTTCAATTTGGGCAAGTACATATGATAATACAATACAATGAAGGAGTACGAAAAAAATCTATAGAAGAAGAATGGGAAAATTTAATTTGTTATATGGCACATAAATATCCATTAATGAGACCGCTATTATTACTAAAAAGTAAGATAGATGTTAAAGAAAAAGAAATAAACATATATATGAAGATTAAAGGTGCAGAATTTTTAAAAGCAAGAAAATTAGATAGAGAGTTAGAAAATGTAATATATAACTTATTTCAAAAAAAATATATAGTAAATATAGAAGAAAGGATTACAGAACAAGAAGTAAAATCTTTTCAAGAAAAAACTAAGGAGATTGAAGAACAAGCTGTACATGAAGCTATGAGAGGAATAGCAATAAGAAAACATCAAGAAGAACAATACAATAAATCAGAAACGTTAAATAATATGCCAGTTGATATACCACCAATACCAGAAGGACCATACAATGATGCAGACTATGTAGCACCTGTTGATGATAGTGGATATATTCCTGAAATGGATGGATATGCACCAGAAATTGAGGAACTTCCACAAGCAGAAAATATAATATTTGGAAAAGCATCAAGAGCAAAAGAAAAGAAATTAAAAATAAAAGAAATAGATGCAAACTCAGGAAGAATTACTTTAGAGGGAAGAATAGTAAACAGTGAATGTAGAGAAACTAAAACTGGAAAAGGAATGCTAATATTTGAGATTTATGATGGAACAGGAATAATCACATGTAAATCATTTGCAGAAGATGGAGCAAAGGGAAATGAAATCTTAGAAAAAATGAAGTCTGCTAAAGCGATAAAAACTACAGGAAAAGCTGGATTAGATGCATATGCAGGAGACATTACAGTAATGGCCAATATTATAGCAGAAATAAGTGATGATGGATTGCCTCCAATTCCAGAAGAAGATGATAGCTCACCATTAATCTTGGGTTCTGCTCCAATAATAAAAGAACCATTAGTTAAAATTACAGACTTAAATCCAGAGTCAGGAAGTGTATGTATAGACGGCGAAATTCAAGCAATGGAAGACAAAGAAACAAAATCAGGAAAAGTAATTTTAAGTATAGACATATATGATGGAACAAGTACAATGACATGTAAAGCATTTTTGCCGGGAAATAATGCAAAGAAAATTATCAAACGTTTAAAATCAGCACCGGCAATCAAACTTGCTGGAAAAGCACAGATGGATACATTTTCTAATGAATTAACAGTAATGGCAAACACTATTATTGTATCAGAACCAAAACCAAAAACAGTAAGAATGGATAATGCAGAAGTAAAGAGAGTAGAATTACATATGCATACCAAAATGAGTGCAATGGATGCAATGACATCTGCAACAGATTTGATAAAAAGAGCTATGAAATGGGGAATGAAATCAATAGCAATTACAGACCATGGAGTTGTACAAGCATTTCCAGAAGCATATCATTTACTTGGAAGAGATAACCAAGACATGAAAGTTATTTATGGTGTAGAAGCATATTTAGCACCAGATAAAGAAAATTCAGTAACAAATGCAAAAGGACAACCATTAGATACAACATATTGTGTACTAGACCTAGAGACAACAGGATTTTCAGCTGTTACAGAGAAAATAACAGAAGTAGGAATAATGAAAGTCAAAAATGGAGAAGTAATAGATGAATTTAGTTGTTTTGTAAATCCAGAAAAACCAATACCCCAAAGGGTTGTGGATGTAACACATATTACAGATGATATGGTAAAAGATGCAGAAACAATAGATAAAGTATTTCCTAAAGTATTAGAATTTTTAGGTGATTCAATAATAGTTGCACATAATGCTAAATTTGATGTAGGATTTTTAAAACAAAATGCAAAAATTTTAGGCTATGAATTTGATTATACAGTTATTGATACCTTAACACTTGCAAAAGACGTATTTCCGAATATGAAAAAATACAAATTAGGCAAAATTGCAGACGAATTAGGAATAAAAGTAGAAGTGGCACATAGAGCTTTAGATGATGTGGATACAACAGTAAAAGTATTTAATGTAATGTTAGACAAATTAAGAGATAGAGGTGTTACAAAAGTTGAAGAAATTGATACAATAGGAAGAGATGAAAATGCTAAAAAAGAAGAATACAAAAAATTAAATACATATCATGCAATAATTTTAGCAAAAAATTATATAGGATTAAGAAATCTTTATAAATTAGTATCATTATCACATTTACATTATTTTTACAAAAGACCACGTATATTAAAAAGTTTGTACAAAAAATATTCAGAAGGATTAATATTAGGTAGTGCATGTGAAGCGGGAGAATTATATCAAGCAATAGAACTTGGAAAATCTGATGAAGAAATAGAAAATATAGCAAGAGATTATGATTATTTAGAAATTCAACCAATAGGAAATAATGACTTCTTAGTAAGAAATGGAGTAGTTCCAGATAGAGAATACCTAAAAGACATAAATAGAAAAATTGTAGCATTAGGAGAAAAACTAAACAAGCTAGTTGTTGCAACATGTGATGTTCACTTTATGGACCCACAAGATGAAATATATAGACGTATATTAGAAGCAGGCCAAGGATATAAAGATGCAGATGAACAAGCACCATTATATTTAAGAACAACTGAAGAAATGCTTAAAGAATTCGAATATTTAGGAGAAGAAAAAGCATATGAAGTAGTTGTAACAAACACAAATAAAGTTGCAGATATGTGTGATAGAATAGACCCAATATCACCAGAAAAATGTCCACCACATATCCCAGGATGTGAAGAAGACATCAAAAATATAGCATATAAAAAAGCACATGAACTATATGGTGATCCATTGCCAGAGATTGTTCAAACTAGATTAGACAAAGAACTAAATTCAATAATTAGTAATGGATATTCAGTAATGTATATTATAGCACAAAAATTAGTATGGAAATCAAATGAAGATGGATATATTGTAGGCTCAAGAGGTTCTGTAGGTTCATCACTTGTGGCATTTATGACAGGTATAACAGAAGTAAATTCATTAAAACCACACTATAGATGTCCTAATTGCAAATATTCAGAATTCGAAGATTATGGAGTTGGAAATGGATTTGATTTACCAGACAAAGATTGTCCTAAATGTGGTACAAAAATGGCAAAAGATGGAATGGACATACCATTTGAAACATTCTTAGGATTTAATGGAGATAAAGAGCCTGATATAGATTTAAACTTCTCTGGAGAGTATCAAGCAAAAGCACATAAATACACAGAAGTAATATTTGGAAAAGGGACATGTTTTAAAGCAGGAACTGTAGGTACAGTTGCAGAGAAAACCGCATTTGGGTATGTTAAAAAATATTTTGAAGAAAGAAACATACCAGTAAATAAGGCGGAAATAGCAAGACTTTCAGTAGGATGTACAGGAATAAAAAGAACTACAGGACAACATCCAGGAGGAATTATAGTAGTACCAAAAGGAAGAGAAATATATGAATTTACGCCAGTACAACATCCAGCAGATGATCCTAATTCTGATATTATAACAACACATTTTGATTATCACTCAATAGATGGAAACTTGCTAAAACTAGACATACTAGGACACGACGATCCGACGGTAATTCGTATGTTACAAGATATTACAGGAATAGCACCAACAGAAATACCGTTAGATGATAAAGAAACAATGTCAATATTTAACTCAACAAAAGCACTAGGAGTAACACCAGAGCAAATCCATTCAGAAGTAGGAACATTTGGAATACCGGAATATGGAACTAAATTTGCAAGAGGGATGCTTTTGGATACACATCCAACAACATTTGATGAGCTAATACGTTTGTCAGGATTGTCACATGGTACAGATGTATGGCTAGGAAATGCACAAACATTAATAGAGCAAGGAATTGTAACACTACAACAAGCAATCTGTTGTAGAGATGATATAATGATATACTTAATTCAAAAAGGATTACCACCAGACAAGGCATTCAAGATAATGGAATCAGTACGTAAAGGAAAGGTAGCAAAAGGAAAAGAGTCAAAGTGGAAAGATGAATACATACCACTAATGAAAGAACACAATGTACCAGATTGGTATATAAAATCATGTGAAAAAATTAAGTACATGTTCCCGAAAGCTCATGCTGCAGCATATGTAACAAATGCTTTCAGAATAGCATGGTTTAAAGTACATATTCCATTAGCATATTATGCTGCATATTATTCAATTAGGGCAAAGGCATTTGACGCAGAAGTAATGATAAATGGAAAAGAAAAAGTAAAGAACAAAATGAAAGAAATAGATATGATGGGAAATAATGCAACGCCAAAAGATAAAGATATGTATGATGATTTAGAAATAGTACTAGAGATGTATGAAAGAGGATTAAGATTTTTACCAATAGATTTATATAAATCACATGCAACTAAATTCCAAGTAGAGGGTGACAGCTTACGTCCACCACTAAACAGCATAGCAGGACTTGGAAATGTTGCTGCTGAAAGCATTATGAGAGCACGTGCAGATGAAAAATTTATGTCAATAGACGATATGAAAATACGTGCTAAAATAGGAGATTCAGTTACAGAATTATTAAAACAATTTGGCTGTCTTGAGGGGATGAGCCAAAGTAATCAGTTAAGTTTATTTGGATAAAAAATACTTGTGATTTTATTAAAAGAAAGGAAAAAATATGTTAGAAAATAATATACAAATAGGAAATATATTTTCATTAAGAAATATAATAATTTACTTAATTATTATAAACTTAATTGGATTCTATATGATGTGGTCAGATAAAAGAAAGGCTAAGTGGGGAAAGTGGAGAATTCCAGAACAAACACTGTTTTTGGTTACAGCACTCGGAGGAGGTATTGGAACTATTGCAGGCATGTATACATTTAGACATAAAACAAAAAAGTTGAAATTTACAATAGGATTACCTACAATTTTAATATTAGAAATTATTTTAGTTTTATGTTTAAAATTTTTTTAAAACGAGTTACATAAATAAATAAAAAAAATACAAATAAATGTAAAAAAAAATTATCAACAGTTGAATGTGAATAATGTGTAAAAAAAATGTGACTATTTAAAGTTATTCACAGACTTATCCACATTATCCACAATCTACAAAAAAACTCGAAAACGAAAAAAGGTAAACTAAATAGAATACATAATATAATACAAACCGAATGCTTATTCTAAAATAAAAAAAAACTTGCATAAAAGTAAATAAAATTATATAATAAGCATGAAAAAGAAGATAGGTGAAGTATATTATGAATAAAACCAAAAGAAAAATATTTGAAACATCAATGAAATTATTTGCTGAAAAGGGATATGATGCAACAAGTATAGAAGAAATAACTGCAACAGTTGGAGTTGCAAAAGGAACATTATATTATCATTTTTCAAGTAAAGAAGAAATATTTAATTTTTTAATAGAAGAAGGAATAAAATTATTACAAAACAGTATTGATATAAAAACAGCAAAACACAATAATTATATAGATAAAATAAAAGCTATAATATTAATACAAATAAAAATAGTAGCAAAATATGAAGATATAATAACAATAATATTAAGTCAATTTTGGGGAAATGAAACAAGAAATAAGAAATGCCAAGAACATGTATATGATTATATTGGACAAATAGAGCAAATAGTTCAAGAGGGAATAGAAAAAGGAGAAATAAAAAGAGGAGATACAAGAGCGATTGCTTCAGAAATATATGGTTTAATTTGTTCAACTTTAGTATATAAAAAGAGAGAAAAAGAACAGATGGATATTATGAAACTATATCATGAATATGAAAATACTGTAGTTAATGGACTAAGAATAAAGTAATAAATGAAAGGAACGATACTAAAAATGGAAACAAAATCAAGAAGTTTAAAATTCACAGATTTAAAAGATATGTTAAAACAAACAGGAGAATTATATGGTGATAGGCCAGCATATGTTTTTAAAACAGGAAAATCAGAAGAATTCAAAACAATAACTCATAAAGAATTTAGAGATGAAATAAATGCACTAGGAACAACATTAATAAAAATGGGTTTAAAAGACAAAAGAATAGCAGTAATTTCAGAAAATAGATATGAATGGGAATTAGCATATTTATCAATTTCCGCAGGAGCAGGAGTTGTAGTTCCTTTAGATAAAGCCTTACCTGAAAATGAAATAGAAAACTTAATATTGCGTTCACAAACAGAAGCAATATTTTATTCAAAGAAATATGATGAAATAATGAATAAATTAAGAGAAAAGAAAAATACAAATTTAAAATATTTCATATCAATGGATTTAGAAGAAAACGATAATGGAATATATTCTCAAAAACTATTAGTAGAAAAAGGAAAAAAACTAATAGAAGATGGTGATAAAAGTTATATAAACGCAGAAATAAATGCAGACGACATGGGAATAATGTTATTTACATCTGGAACAACAGCAATGTCAAAAGCAGTAATGTTATCACATAAAAATATAGTAACAAATGTTATGGATATAATACAAAGATTTGACTTAACATATGAAGATAGATTTTTATCATTTTTGCCATTACACCACGTATTTGAATGTACAGTTGGATTTTTATATCCTATATCAATAGGAGGTTCTATTGCATTTTGCGAGGGAGTAAAACATATGGCAGATAATATCAAAGAATTTGATATTACTGCAATGATATCAGTACCAGCTGTATTTGATATAATATATAGAAAAGTAATGAAAGCAATAGAAAAGAAAGGAAAATTACAAAATCTAGAAAAAGGAAAGAAAATCTCACAATTATTATTAAAAGTAAAAATAGATTTAAGAAAACAATTATTTAAAGAAGTACATGAAAGTTTAGGACCAAAATTAAAATTAGTTGTAACAGGTGGTGCAGCATTAGATCCAGAAACAGAAAAAGGATTTAATGACTTAGGTTTTGATGTTGAACAAGGATATGGATTAACAGAAACAGCTCCAGTAATTGCAGCAGAAACACCAAAATGCAGAAGATTAGGTTCAATAGGAAAGAAATTTCCAAGTGTAGAAGTAAAAATAGATAATCCAGATGAAGAGGGAATAGGAGAATTATTAGCTAAGGGACCATCAATAATGTTAGGATATTATCAAAATGAAGAAGCAACAAAAGAGGCATTAGACAAAGATGGGTGGTTCCATACAGGAGATTTAGCGAAAATAGACAAAGATGGTTTCATATATATTTCAGGAAGAAAGAAAAGTGTAATTGTATTAAATAATGGTAAGAATGTTTTTCCAGAAGAAATTGAAACATTATTAAATAAAGTAGAAGGAATAAAAGAATCATTTGTATACGAGAAAAAAGAAGAAGATGGAGATGTAAAAGTTTGTGTAAAGATTGTTTATGATAAAGGACTAATAAAAGAACTTTACAATATAGAGGGAGAAGAAAATATAAAAGAATTCTTGTGGGAAAAAGTAAAAGGTGTTAATAAAATAATGCCAAAATATAAATATGTAAGAGAAATGATTATTACTGAAGAAGAATTAATAAAAACAACAACTTTAAAAATTAAAAGACATGAAGAGATGAAAAAGATACTAGGAAAATAAAAAAAACCGACACTAACATTTAATATAAATAGTGTCGGTTTTTCAAATATTACATTTTTGTTACAAATGTAACAAAAATGTAATATAAAAACAAGCTTAAAAGTCTTGAGCTTTTAAATAAGCTGGTGTATAATAAAATAGAATTTAATTATTTGACTACAGAGGAAAAGGAGGAATTTGCATGTCTAGGAGATCAGGCATAGTAAATGTGAGAATGGTTATCACAGAAGAAAAAATATTATCAAATATAGATAAAGTTCAGAAATTAATAAATCCGAAAAGTAAGAAACAAATAGTTCAATTAGAAGATGACACATATTTTAAAGACTTAATTGAATCTATAAAAACTTATTTAGTAGAATATCCTAAAAAGAAAAATTTTCCTGCAAGTGTATATAAAGCAGCATATGGATTAGTAGAATATGCAACAACTGAATTTGAAGAAAATACAAAAAAAGTCGAAGAATTAATTAGACAAAGAGAAGAAAATATAGCTTTAGCAGGTACATTAAAAGAACTTATAGAAGCTGTTCAAAATAAAGAACCAAATTGGAAGAATAAACTTCAAGAAAATAGTAGTTTATTTTCAGAAGAAGTAATAGAAACATTAAGATTAGTAGGAAAAGATAGAAGTAGAAAAAGTCAAAATTATCAAGATGCATTAAAATTATTAAATGCAAGAGTTAATAATTTAGAAACAAATTTACATATAGAAATAGATTTAGAAAGAACAGAAGATAAATCAAAAGCTTTAAGTTTTATAGGAATTGAGATTGCAGAGGCATTAAAAGAAATATCAAGACCTATGAACTTAATAGTAGAAGAAACAACAGAAGAAGAAGTTCAAACAGTAGAAGAATTACAATTAGAAGATGTAAATTTGGTACCAGAAAAAACTATTTCACAAGTTGTTAAAATAGAAACAGATGAAGAAATAAAAGAAAAACAAGAATTACAAGAATATCAAGAATCTGTTACATTCGAAAAGAAACCATCTTTATGGCAAAAAATTAAAAATAGTAAATTGGGAAGAGCAGTTTCTTATGTTCTTAAAATTAGAATTAGAATTGAATTGCCAGATGCTTTACCAGAGGGTAGAGGAGAAGAATAAGTATAAAAGATAGTGTCATAGTTATCCAGATACTATCTTTTTGGTATAAAAAAGAACAAAGTTTAAGAAATTATTGAAAAAACCTTGACAAATTATAAAAATCATATTAAAATATGTAATGTGCTCACAAATGAGCTACAAGATGGTGGATGTAGCGTAGTTGGTTAACGCGCCAGTTTGTGGCACTGGAGACCGTGGGTTCGAGTCCCATCTTCCACCCCATATTTTTAATATTATAAACATTGGGCTGTAGCCAAGCGGTAAGGCACCAGACTTTGACTCTGGCATGCGCTAGTTCGAATCTAGCCAGCCCAACCAAAACTAAAAACTCTGAAATACTGATGAATCAGTACTTTACAGAGTTTTTTATTTTACTACAAAACAGTCTATTGCAAAAATTTCCAAAATTTGATAATATATAATAACAAGAAAGAGAGGTGGCATTAATGCCAAAAGTAATAGTAATAGGTGGAGGACCAGCAGGAATGATGGCTGCAATAACAGCAAAAGAAAAAGGAAATGATGTAACAATAATAGAAAAAATGCCATTATTAGGAAAGAAATTATTAATAACAGGAAAAGGAAGATGTAATATAACAAGTTCATTATACATGAGTGAATTTATAAAAAATACACCTGGAAACGGAAAATTTTTATATAGTGCATTTCAGAATTATACAAACACAGATATAATAGAATTTTTAAAAAGACAAGGATTAGAAGTAAAAGAAGAAAGAGGAAATAGAATATTTCCAGTTACTGATAAATCCATAGATGTATTAAACTGTTTTAAAAAAAGAATACATGAATTAAAAATCGAATGTAAATTAAACACGAGAGTTGAGAAGATTTTGATAAAAAACAATGAAGTACTTGCAATAAGAACAGATAAAGAAATAATCCAAACAGATAAAATAATATTAGCAACAGGAGGAAAAAGTTATCCATTAACTGGTTCTACAGGAGATGGATATAAAATTGCAAAAAATATAGGACATACTATAGTACCAATAAAACCATCATTAGTTCCATTAGAAGTATATGAAAAAGAAGAATGTAAAAAATTACAGGGATTAAGTTTAAGAAATGTTGGAATAAAAATAATAGACATAGATAGAAAAAAAGTAATATATGAAGATTTTGGAGAAATGATATTTACGCATTTTGGAATATCAGGACCAACGATTCTAAGTGGATCAGCACATTTAGTAAAATATAAAGATATAGACTATCTATTAAGAAATAAATATATAAATATAAATATAGATTTAAAGCCAGCACTTAATGAAGAACAACTAGATGATAGAATATTAAGAGATTTTAAAGAATTCAAAAACAAGCAATTCAAACATAGTTTAAATAAGCTATTACCACAAAAAATGATACCAATAATAATACAGTTATCAAAAATAGATGAAAATAAAAAGGTAAATGAGGTTACAAAAGAAGAAAGAAGAAATTTAGTAAAAATATTAAAGAATTTTACAATAACAATAAAAAATTTTAGACCTGTAGAAGAAGCAATAATAACATGCGGAGGAATTAATACAAAAGAAATTAATCCTAAAACTATGGAATCAAAAATTATAAAGGGATTATATTTTGCAGGAGAAATTATTGATGTAGATAGTTATACTGGTGGATTTAATTTACAAATAGCATATTCTACAGGATATACTGCAGGTATAAGTGTGTAGAAGTATGGTATAATATTAAGTTAAAACAGAAAATTTTCTGTTTTAAAATAGGGAGTGAATTAAAAAATGAGTGAATTTACAACAATATTAAAAGATGAAAATGCAGAAATAGTAGAAAAAAAATCAAAATTTATTGCTAATATTAGTTATGTTGAAAACATAAGAGAAGCGGAGGAAAAAATAAAAGAGACAAAAAAAAGATATTATGATGCAAAACATAATTGTATAGCATATAGATTAATTGAAAATGGAATGATAGTAGAAAAATCAAGTGATGATGGAGAACCATCTGGAACTGCAGGAGGACCAATGTTAAATATTTTGCAAAAAAATGATTTATGTAACATAATAGTTATTGTTACAAGATATTTTGGTGGAATATTACTTGGAACAGGAGGATTGGTCAGAGCTTATTCAGAAGCAACTCAAAAGGTCATAGAAAAAAGTATAAAAATTTTAAAAGTTGAGGGGATAGAGGGAGAAGTAAAAGTAGATTATACAAATTTGGAAAACTTTAAATATTATTGTAAGAAAAATGAAATAAATATAGTTAAAATAGATTATTATGAAAATGTAGTTATTATAATTGAGTTGGAAAAAAAAAGAAAAAAAATATTTTTAGAAGATATAGAAACAAAAAAATTGAACATAGAGTATTTTCAACTTATTAGAGAAAAATATATAAATAAAGCTGTAGAAAAAAATAAATAAAATGGGAAAAATTTCCAAAAAACTATTGCAAAATAAAATCTTAAGTATTATAATCAAAAATGTAAATATTTTACAGTAGAAAAATTTGGGGAGGAATAAACATGAAAGAAAAAATCACAGTTTTAATTGCAGATGACAATCAAGAATTTAGCATGACATTAGCTACATATTTAAAAAATCAAGATGATATGATGGTAATAGGAAGGGCTAAAGATGGAAATGAAGCTTTAGACATGATACCTAATTTAATGCCAGATGTAGTATTATTAGATGTAATAATGCCACATTTAGATGGAATAGGAGTTTTAGAAAAGTTAAATATGATAAAAATGAATAAAAAACCAATCTGCATAATGTTATCAGCAGTAGGTCAAGACAAAATTACAAGAAGAGCGGTAGAATTAGGAGCTGAATATTATGTTGTAAAACCATTTGATATTGAGCTTTTAATAACAAGAATAAGAGAATTAAAAAATTATAAACCAACACAAAATAATAACTTTATTTCAAGAGAATCTACAATACCAAAACAACAATATATTGAAATTTCAAATGGACAAGAGAAAAAAGAAGAAAATTTAGAAGCATTAGTTACTAATGTGATTCATGAGGTCGGAGTTCCTGCACATATCAAAGGTTATCAATATTTAAGAGAAGCCATAATAATGGTAGTAAATGATATAGATGTAATTAACCAGATTACAAAAAGTTTATATCCAAAAATTGCAGATAAATTTACCACAACACCATCACGTGTAGAACGTGCAATACGCCACGCGATAGAAGTTGCTTGGGGAAGAGGACAACAAGACGTGGTTGAAAATATATTTGGCTATACAATTTCAGCAGCTAAAGGAAAGCCAACTAACAGTGAATTCATCGCAATGATTGCTGATAAGTTACGTTTAGAATTAAAGAGTGCGTAAAAATTGTGTGCAATCTTAGAGCACCAATGATTATGAAAATAGTAAAATATTTCCATTATATCAACAAATTCGTGAGTTTATGGCATTGAAACAAGGTGGAAATAGGTAAAAAAACCTACAAACTGTTTTGAAAAAAGGCAACTAACTTTTTTATTTATTGGCTATGGTTAAAGGCAGAAATGACCTTTCGTTTATTGAATTTTTATTAAATTAAAAATTTGGTAAATGGGAGGTTTTTTTTACTATAAATGAACTTACAAAAAACTAATTAATGAATATTATATTTTAATGATAATATGTGAAAAACGAAATAATTGTAAAATTTTACTATGTTCGCTTGTCTTTTAGCAAAAAATGTTATATAGTGTTATACATAGAAAATGAGAATAAGCGGAGTGTGTTGCCACCTTTAACTCTTTGATGTTTACATACTACTTCCACGACTTCAGGTTGTGAGATTGATATATGGGGGTGGTTAATATGGTAGAATCAGCATTATTAAGTATTACATACCTACTTTTCTTTGGATTAGTAGGAATGGCTATCATAAATGTTGCCTTGTTAATCATCATTTGTATTTTACTACATAGGCAATAAAAAATAAACCATTCTGCTTTTGACCGAGTGAATGGTTTATATCTTTTACTTGGCAACCACTTTCGTGGCTCTCATTTTCTATTTTTATTATACACAGATTTTCTATTTTTGTCAAATAAAAAAGTGATAAAATAGTGTAGAATTGTAACATAAAACAAAATAATTGTAAAATTTTAGTCTGTTCGGTTGAATAATACATAGTGTAAGAGCAAACAGGGTGGTTTTTACGGGGCTACTCAAAACAAATAACAGCTTCCGAATCTAAGAACAATTTGTTTATTGTAACTATATAATAGCTTTTTTTTAGAATTGTCAAATGAAAATTTTAAAAAATATAGTTCATAAAATTGACAATGGAAAAATCATATATTAAAATACCAATAAATAATTTAATAAAAAACCTACAAACTGTTTTGGAAAAAGGACAACTAACTTTTTATTTATTGGGTATGATTAAAGGTAAAAATGAATAGCAACCTTTTCAAAGTCAGAAAGGTAAGTCTTTTACTAAAGGGTGGAAAGGGGGCAAACAATATGACACAAGCCGAACTTATTCGAGAATTGGTTGAAAAGCTATTAGCAGAAAGAGATAAAAACAACGAACTTCAATCAAAACTTGAAGAATACAAAAAAAGTAAAGACTAATTGTTGTTATACATAGTCGAGTGAGAAAATTTGTTACAGGGTTTCCTCGCTTTTTTTGAGCATAAAAAAAGTAGATGTAGTTACAGATACATCTACAGCAAACAATATACACAAGCCGAACCAGAGTACATTGTTTATTGTAACCATATAATAACACTTTCTTTATAATTTGTCAAATAAAAAAGTGCTAAAAAATCTTATACAATTAATACATAAAAAAATCCCTTGCAATGCCAACAAGGGATTTTTAATCATTTTAACCAAAAAGAAATAGTATCAGACCACATTTCAATGCAAATGTTAGTCCCATCAAGCACTTTTTCAGTATAAGCAAATCCATTCAGCTGAAGTAACGACTTCAGCTTTGGTGATATTTTAGAACAAGGAATCTCAAATTTATCGGTATTGTGATTATATGTTATATTTTTCCGAAAAGTAGAATTATTCAGCATATTATATAACATATTATTTAAGCCAGTATTAGGAGCTTTTCCTAATATATCCATAATGTAATTTAACATGATACTTCCTCCTTTTAAATTGTTGGCATTGAAATAAAATACAATATTTACTAATATAGAATACCACAAGTTATGTTAAATTGCAAATTAAAATCTTTTTAACAAAGAAGTAATCACAAGTTGAACAAACCTAAGTAGTATGTTATAATTTCAATGAGGTGATTTTTATGCATATGTCAAATTTTATTATATTAGGAATAGTATTAGTAATAGTACTTTTAATAGTGATGATTGTGTCAATTTTTACATCATCATCAGAAAAAGAACTTACTAAAATGGGAAATGCTGTAGCAAAAGCAAAATATAATGTTACTACTAATAATAAAGAAATACTAAAAAAGACTGCTGATGAAACAGCATATATACACAAAGATGCTGTAGAAACTATAATGCATTCAGTAAAAAATGGATTATCTGATAATGATAAAGTTTTTTGTAAATACTGTGGAGAACAGATTGATGCAGATTCAACTTTTTGCAAGAAATGTGGAAGAAAAATTTAATATTATATTTACAATAATGTATAAAATATTCTATATTTCATTATATAGAATATTTTTTTGATATAGGATTCTGTCAAAAAAGTAACCAGATTATTAAACAAGCATATAATGTTAATAGGGAGATGAAGGGAAAATGGCAGATGTGAAACTAAGTAATATAGCCAATGTAACAGGAACTTATGACTCTATACCAACAACACTTACTTCAGAAGCAGTTATAACTGAAATGATATCAGGATTAACAATATTAAAAACAGCAGATAAGAAGAATTGGGCTAGTGGAAACTTAATGTATACAATAACAATAACAAATGGAGCCGAAAATCCATTTGAAACACCAACAATTAAAGATACTTTAGACCCAGCATTAATCAAATTAGTAGAAGACTCTGTAGAAGTAAATGGAGAAAAAGCAGAATACAATTACGATCCAGAAACTGGAGAATTAAGTGTAGTTCTTGAAACAATAGCTGTTGGAGCAAATTCTGTAATTACCTTTCAAGTGCAAAAAGCTTAAGGAAAATTGGAAAAAGTTAAAAAATATAGCTATTATTGAAAGTAATGGCAAATTGTACAAAAGTAATATAGTAGAAGTTTATAATAAAAATTATAAAAAGAAATGTAAAAGTAAAATGATATATTACAAAGAAGATTGTAATAATAAATATAAAATAAAGATTATAAAAATTTGTAAAAATGGAGAAATAATATATAAAATTTCTATAATAATTTATTGTAAGAAAAATAACAGAAAATATAAAATGAAATTTGTAATATAAAAAAATAGTACTGTATAATTTTTAATATTAAAATTATATGGTGCTATTTTTATGTGAATTATAGAAGCTCAGTTGTTAAAATCCAATTTATAAAAGTAGAATAAGTTTCTCCATTATATAATGGTTCTATTATTTTAAATAAAATACCTGTATTTTGATTCCAAGAAATAGATGTTGTTTTTGTAGAACCATCATTAGGGGGTCCAGAAAATATTAATATTGGATTATTGTTTAAAGTTTTAATATCATTATTATTATCAACAAAAATTAGTGAATCAGGCAAAGAATGTTTATTATTACTAGAAAGAGGAGTATCTATATATGCATACAAATACCAATTAGAACTAATAGCTCTTGAATCAACTACAGACATATTAATAGAATTATCTTTTCTACCAAGTATCATTGGATTGGTACTAATAATAGGTCTTTGAAATTCGATTATAGAAGGAGCTCCAAGTAATTCTAAATTACCAAAATCTATAAATCTTAATGTTTTGGCTGTTTGAAAAGTTAATAAATTTAAATTTGGTAGAGATTGAATTTCTGTTTCAGATAAGTTATTACTTGTTATAGTTGTTTTTGAAGAGGAAATAGTTCCTACAATAGATATATTTTCATCATTTGATTTATACCAAGAATATAAAGGATTATTTTCTAATATACCTGTACTGAGTAATTTTGGTGAAGTTAGCCAATAATCTATTTTACCACAATTAATGTTAAAATTTGTTGTACTACCAAAAGATATACAATTATAGCTACTATTATAAAGAATAATACTTTTGGGATTTGTTACATTAAAACTAGAAGAAGTAGTATTAAATAAAATAAGAGGTGAAGTATTTTGATAATTAGCTTCAATATATAAAGAGGCATTTTCATTTATTGTAAAAGTACCTCTACAAGAAATTGTAGCATAGCTACCATTAGTTTGAGACTGAACGATAGAAAGATTACTATTTTTGTCAATTAATATATTTGAAGCTTGATGACCATTATCTCTAAAAAATCCATATTTAGTTTTTATAGTAAAATTTGAGTTTGGGTTAATAGATAATTTTATATAAGAACCAGAATAGACTATGTCCCTTGTAGTTGAAATATAAATATCAGAATTTTCTAAAATTTCTAAATATGGATTATTAGAATATCCCCTAAACCAAAATGCCGAATCACCAGTAGAATTATGAATAATAGTAGTTTTTCCACCAATTTGTAGTTGACCAGCTTCTGCGACCTCATTTGCTACACATGCTGTAGAATCAATAATATTTATTGTTAAGTTTTCATATATTGATAAGCCACTAGGATGATATGTAATTTGTGGACCATTATAAGTTATGTTTTTATATGTAACAACAACATTTTGATGATATGAATTTTCAGAAACATAAATTAAACCATAATAATTTTTACCCACAACATTAAGATTTTGAACAGTTACATGAATACTACTTGATGTTCGAACTCCAATGGTATCACTATTACTTGCACTATTCATATCAGTATAAGTATGAATAATTCCATTATTATCTAATGGATAAAGACCATCTATAGTTATGGTGCTTTTTGAAGCTAAGATTGTTATTCCCTCGGAAAGAGTAATATTTTTTGCTAAATAAATAAGAGTTATTTTATTATCTCCCTCTAAAATAGTTTTTAGTTCAGATGAAGTTTCAACTGCGACTGTGGAATCATTTATATTTATCATAGAATACTCTCCTTTTGGTTATTTGTAATACATATATATTAATAAGATACAATAAATATTCCATCAAAAATATAAAAAAATTATAAAATAAAGTATTATAACAATATATTATTCATATACATAGAACATAAGGTGGTTTTTATGAAAATATATGTTATGACTAAAAAGAAAATTTCAATATATATAATTATAGTATTTATAATAATTTTATTAATATCAATGTTTTTTGTAGAGAGAAATTCAAAATCTCTAGCAATAGAACTATCTAAAAACAGTTTTATATCAACAGAAACAATGGAGGAGATTGCAAGTATAACAAAAAAAGAGGAAAAGATTGCATATTTAACATTTGATGATGGACCAAATACTCAAGTTACCCCTAAAATTTTAGATATTTTAAAAGAAGAAGATGTAAAAGCTACTTTTTTTGTTATTGGAAAATATGTAGAAATGCATCCAGAAATAGTAAAAAGAGAGTATGAAGAGGGACATTACATAGCAAATCATGGATATGATCATAATAATTCAATATTATACAAAGATAAAGAAAGTTTTATGAATGAAGTAGAAAAGACAGATATGGCAATAGGTAGTGCAATAGGAGTAGAGGATTACTGTTCTCATATTTTTAGATTCCCAAATGGTTTCATGTCACCGTCTAATAAAGCTAAAAAGAAAGAAGCTTTAAACATATTAAGTGAGATGAATTATACATATATTGATTGGAATTGTTTAAATAATGATTCTGTAAAAAAATATTCAAAACAAGAATTAATGAATAATTTAAAAAAGACTTCTAAAAATAAAGGTGCATTGGTTGTACTAATGCATGATACAAAATATGTAAGTGATTCTTCTACTATTTTAAAAGAGTCTATACAATATTTAAAATCTGAGGGATATGAATTCCAGAATTTTTATGATTTATTATAAAACAAATTATAATAACAAGGCGATTTAGCAATATCGCCTTGTTGTGATTAACAATGATTATATGAGAGTAAATGTTTTTCCATTTAAATAGTTTAATAATCCACTATCAGAATTAAAATTAAATGATAATTTATAAGCCTTTAATTGTTGAAATTTAAATCCAAAAATCTTATTAATAGAATTGATACCGTATTTTCCGTCTCCGATAATTGGATATCCAATGTGAGATAGATGTGCTCTAATTTGATGAGTTTTTCCAGTTTCTATTTCAACTTCTAATAAACAAGAGTTATTTTTATATTCTTTAATAACTGAATATGATGTAATAATTTTATTATATCCTGTTTTAAATTCATCAGAAATATAAACAACTGATTTTTTGTTATCTTTAAATAAATAAGCTTCTAATTTTGCTTTTTTTATTTTAGGTATACCATAAACTAAAGCCAAATACTTTTTTTTAATTTCATGGTTTTTAAATTTTTCTAATAAGATATTTAAAGATTCTTCATTTTTTGCAAATAAAATTAATCCAGTAGTATTTCTATCAAGTCTGTGACATGGCATGGGAAGAAAACTACAATTTGAGTATTTTTGATGAACAATGTTAGTTAAACTTTCATTATTTCCAGTAACTTCTAAATTAGCAGGTTTGTTAATAATTAAAATATTTTCATCTTCAAATATAATATCTAAATTAATATTTGGAGAAAGTAGGTTGTCAGAAATGTAAACAAGAACTTCGTCTTTTTCATATATTAAATTGTCTTTGTTTGTTCTAATTCCATTGATTTTTATATCTTTTTGTCGTAATGCTTTATATAACATATTTGGAGATAAGTACGGAAAAGTATCTAGAATAAATTTTGAAAGTTTCTTTTTATCATATTTTTTTGGTACAATTAATTTTTTCATAAACAAATCCTTTTTTATAATTTTATTTAAGAATAACACATTTTTGTATTTTATACAAATGTATTTTTTTAATAGATTAAATAGAAAAAAAGAGTAAAAATGAATAAAAAAAAGAAAAAATGAGAAAAATATACATAAATAACATGTTAAAAAAGGTAAAAAAACCTAAAAAGCTCTCAAAAAGGCTAAACAGGGATACAAGATTTGCAAAATAAGTATAAATATGTTATAATAGAACACGGTCGCGTTAAAAAGGAGAGTGTATATTATTTTAAAAGCAAGAATAAAATATTATACTAAAGAAAGTTGCAAACTTTTTAGCATAATGGCAGTAGCATTTGGGGTAATAATAGCGATTATTTTATTAAAATATAAACCAATCTACAAGGTAACCTTAGCCGGACAAGAAATAGGTTATGTAGAAAATGAAACAGAATTAGAAAATAGAATACAACAAGAAATCATAGAAATGAAAGGTAAAAATATAGATTTTGTTTCATTAGATGAAATGCCAAATTATGAATTAAAATTAGTAAACAGAGAACAAAAAACTAATGAAGAAGAAATAATGTTAGCATTAAAAGAAAATACAAGAATAATATATAAATATTATGCAGTAAATTTAAATAATGAGATTGTAGGGTTAGTAGACAATATAGAAGAAGCGGAAAAATCAATAAATCAAATAAAAGAAGAACATAAAAATGATACTGTAGAATTAGAATTAAGTGTAACAGAAAATTATACAGAAAACATTGAAGAAATAGAAATGGAAACAGTTGAAATTGCTCAAGCACAAGTAGAAGAAAAAGTAGCAGAACTTATAGAAGAAGATGAAAAAAGTAAATTGCCAAACATAAATGGTATCTTTTTAGCAGTAACACCAGTAAGTGGAATGATAACTTCGAGGTATGGAGCAGTAAGTAGTATAAGATCAGGAGCACATACCGGAACTGATATAGCAACTAAAAGTGGAACTCCAATAAAAGCTGTAGCATCTGGAACAGTAACATTTGCAGAAAAAAGTGGACCATATGGAAATTTAATAAAAATATCTCATGGTAATGGTGTAGAAACATGGTATGGACATTGTAGTAAATTATATGCAGTAGTCGGACAAGAAGTAGAAGCTGGTGATGTAATTGCAGCAGTTGGTTCTACTGGTAATTCAACAGGGCCACATCTACACTTAGAAATTAGAGTAGATGGAACTGCTATAAATCCGCAACAATATTTATATAAATAAAAAAATCAAAAACTTACTATATTAGTAAGGGTTTGATTTTTTTGCTTAAATATAGTAAAATAAAAGTGTTAGGGGATGATTATATGGGATTTTTTAATAGAAAAAAGAACAAAGAACAAGAAATTTCTAGATATAAAGAAGAATATAATAAACCATTTGATATAAAATATACTATAACAAAAGATGGTAGATTACAGATAGATTTTCAAGAAAATCATGCAAAATTTGGAAAAATGTATGATACAACAAGATTAATTTTTACAAACAATATGGAAATGTTAAATAATAGATATGTTCCAGAATGTTTAGTTTCATGGTATGGTAGATCTGATGTAACATTATTGAAAGGTCCAGAAAGTGGTAGAAGAACTGAATGTAGTTATATTTTGGCTGATATAGATATAACACAAATGCAAACAAATCCGCAATATTGTGAAATGGTAATGAAAGAATTATTAGAGCAAAATAGAGTTAATAGATATTTGGAAAGTGGATTAGAAGATTATCCACAACGTCCATGTGGAGAATATATAGGTGGTGTTAGACAAATACAAAATGGATATGAGAAATTTTTTGATTTACAAGCAGGAATGGATGCACATTATAAACCATATATGATGAGAAAGAGAGAAATACATAAAGCAGAAATACAAGAAAATATTGCAAAAAATGCAGAGATAAAAAGATTACAAAAAAGACTTGATGAATTATACAATAATAGATAAAAAGGTGCTAAATTAGCACCTTTCATTTTATTCAACAGTTACAGATTTTGCAAGATTTCTAGGTTTATCAACATCTAATCCCTTTTCTTTTGATATATAGTAAGAAAGTAATTGTAAAGGAATAATTGCTAAAATAGGTGATAATAGCACATTAGTATCTGGAACAGTGATTATGGTATCAAAATTATTTGTTGGTAAAGCTTGATTAGTTACTATTAAGGTTTTTGCACCACGAGTAATAACTTCCTGAATATTACTAACTGTTTTTTCAATTAATTTTTTATCAGTAATAATACTAATAACAGTAATATCATTTTCAATTAATGCAATAGGACCATGTTTTAATTCTCCTGCTGCATAAGCTTCTGAATGTATATAAGATATTTCTTTTAATTTTAATGAACCCTCTAATGCTGTATTATAATCAATACCTCTACCTAAAAAGAAAACATCTTTTTCTTGATATATGCGTTTGGCAAAAGTTTCAATTCTACCAGAAGATTTTAATGCTTCATCAATTTTGGTAGGAAGTGAATGAATTTCTTTTTTTAAATCATTTAATTCTAAGGTTGATGTGCTTTCTAATATTTCTGCAAAGTAGATAGCTAATATATTTAGTAAAATTACTTGAGAAGTATACGCTTTGGTAGAAGCAACTGCAATTTCTGGACCAGCATGAGTATAAATACAATAATCAGCTTCTCTTGTAATTGAACTACCAATAACATTTGAAATTGCTAAAGTTGTTGCACCTTTAGATTTTGCAAGTTTTAAAGCTGCAATAGTGTCAGCTGTTTCACCAGATTGAGAGATATAAATACATAAGGTATTTTTATCAATAATAGGGTTTCTATATCTAAATTCGGATGCAATATCAACAGTAACAGGTATATTACAAAGTTTTTCAATAGAAGATTTACCTGAAAGTCCAGCATGCATTGCTGTACCACATGCAACAATATACATTTTATTTATACTTGATAAAAATTCCTTAGTAAAATTCAAATCATCAAAATTGCATGGTTCATTTTCTGGTAAACGAGAACCTATTGTTTCTCTGATAGAATTAGGTTGTTCATAGATTTCTTTTAACATATAATCTTCATAACCATTTTTATCAGCACTGTTTGCATTCCAATCAATAGTTTTTATTGGTTTAACAATTTTATTTAAATTAATATCATAAAAATCAACTGTATCTCTAGAAAGAACAGCGAATTCATAATCATTTAAAAGGTAAAAGTCTCTAGTAAATGATAAAATTGCAGGAATATCAGAAGAGATATAATTTTCTCCATCACCTTTACCAATAACAAGTGGGCTATCTTTTCTAATAACAATTAGATTATCAGGCATAAAACTTGAAATTACTTGGATAGCAAAACTACCTTTTAAATCTTTACATGTTTTTTGAACTGCACGTAAAACTTTTAAATCGTCATTTTGTGTATCTTTTGAATAATAATAATGTATAAGATTTGGGATAATTTCTGTATCTGTTTGAGAATGAAAAGTATATCCATTATCAATTAAAAAATTTCTTAAATCATTATAATTTTCAATAATTCCATTATGAACAACAGAAAAATTATTGCTATTATCTAAATGAGGGTGAGCGTTTTCTTTTGATGGTTTTCCATGTGTTGCCCATCTTGTATGAGCAATACCAATAGTTCCTGTTAAATCATTAATCCCATCTAAATTATATAGATTTTTAACTCTTCCTTTATCTTTCATAATAGATAAACCGTTTTTTTCAACAGTAGATATTCCTGCTGAATCATAACCTCTGTATTCTAGTCTTAAAAGACCATTAATTAATATAGGACTTGCTTTTTTATTTCCTATATATCCAATAATTCCACACATAAGTAGAACCTCCTTATAAATTAATCTTGTGGAATTGAAATATACAGCTTATGTATTAATGTCTGTTATAGCATTACTGCTAATTTTTGTTTAATACTATGGATTAAGCAATCCACTAGAGCATCCGCCGAAATTTCGATAACTCTAGACCTCGTCAACACAAAATCTAATGTGTTCTGGCGCTTGAATATTTTTTTATAATACTCCTTTCTATGAATTTGGTATATTTCAATTTACTTTAATATATTATAGCAAAATGTAAAAAGTTACAAGGGCTTTTGAAATTTTTTTATATAGTTGCTTAATAAATTAGTAAAAAGAAGCCAATGAAATATAAACTTTTAATTATAGCTCTTGCTCCATTTTATTTAAAGTTTATATTTCATAGACTTCTAGTAAAAATAATATTATATATAATTTATAGAATATTAGTAATTTACAAAATTATATTTGCTCATTGTTTCATTAGATATTCTTGAAAAACCGGGTAAATCTGTTGACCATTTTCCGTCTTTATATTCAATTATAGTACCTGCGTTTTCTGTATAACCATCTAAATTATAATCTTCATAAGATACCCAATATGTATTATTATCTCCATGTGCTACTAATTTTACATCAGTAATATACCATTTTGCATCGTCTGGTAAGTTTTCTGCTTTATATTTAGTTAAAATTCCCCATGCAAGTTCTATATTCATTGTTTTATTTAACTCGTCTAAATTTTCATTAGTATAATTTACAAAATTGTATTTGTTCGCAGTCTCATCAGATATTCCTGAAAAACCTGGTAAATTTGTTAACCATTTACCATCTTTATATTCGATTATTGCACCTACGGTTTCTTTATAACCATCTAAATTGCATTCTTCATAAGATACCCAATATGTATTATTATCTCCGTGTGCTATTAATTTTATTTTTCCTATGTACCAATTAGCATTTGGTAAATTTTCGCTTTTATATTTATTTAATATTCCGTAAGCTAATTCTGTACTCATATTAATTATTGATTCAGAAGTTGATTGGTTTGATACCGATACACTGGAATTTGACTCGCTGTTATTTTGGTTTTGTAATTCATTTATTGTAGTTTGCATATTAACAATACTTGTTTCTAAACTTTTTATTTCATTATCTGATTTTGCTTTGTTAATGTAAATATAAACAACCATAACTATAATTACAATTATTAATATAAATAAGAATAAAGTAAATAAACTAGTTTTTTGCATTTCTTTCTCTCTCATAATTCACCTCCTTTAAATAATAATACATGAAATAAAAAAAAAATGCAACATGTTAATGTTAAGTTTGTAAATAAACTGAGAAACGTAATAAAAAGCTTATATTTTAAGGATTTTTTATAAACTGTATAAAATAAAAATTGCTCCGTCCCGTAAGCAATTTTAATAATTATTTGATATGAAGACTATAAGTTAAATAGAATAGCAATAAAAAAAATTATTGCTAGAGTATAAAATAAACAACTAAGAAAACTGCAATCTTCTTTTTCACTTTTTGTATCACCAGTAATGCATATAATGGTGTAAGATAATCCCAAAAATAAGAAAAATATAAAAAAACTTATTAGCATAGTCATATGAAAATCTCCTAGTATAATTAAATGCATGGGATGTCAACAGGTTTGCATAATTATTATATCACATTTATAGAAAATAGTATATATATATATTTATTGTAAATTTATGACAACTTTGTAAAAATCTACAACAATATATAGAACTATTGCAAAAAGAGCAAGAATAGTATATCATAATAGAGTAAGAAAGAGAAAATGTGAAAGGAGGTATGACAAATGTTTAATATAGAAGAACAATTAAAAATGTTACCAAATAAACCTGGAGTATATATTATGCACGACATTGAAGACAATATAATATATGTAGGAAAAGCAGTTAATTTAAAAAACAGAGTAAGATCATATTTTAGAAGAACAGACAAAACAGAAAGAATAAAAAAGATGGTATCATTAATAGATCACTTTGAATATATAGTAGTTGATAATGAAGCAGAAGCTCTTATATTGGAATGTAATTTAATAAAGAAAAACAGGCCTAAATTTAATGTATTATTAAAAGACGATAAAACATATCCATATATAAAAATTGATGTAAAATCAGACTATCCGAATGTTGTAATAACAAGAAGAATTGTAAATGATGGTTCTAAGTATTTTGGTCCATATGCAAATCCTGGTTCAGCAAAAGAAATGTTAGACTTTATAAAACAAAAATATAAAATACGTCAATGTAAAAATTTTAGATCAGAAACAAGAGCTTGTTTAAATTATCATATAAATAGATGTTTAGGACCATGTATGGGATATATATCTAAAGAAGATTATAGGAAACAAATAGATGAAATAATAGATATTTTAGATGGAAAAGTAAGTAAAGTATTAAAAGATTTACAAAATCAAATGTTAGAAGAAGCAAATAACATGAATTATGAAAAAGCAGCATATATAAGAGACAGAATGTTAGCAATAGAAAGAGTAAATGAAAAACAAAAAGTATCTAATATTTCGGAAAATAACATTGATGTAATAGGGATTGCAAAATCAGAAATAGAAGTATGTGTTGAAATATTTTTTGTTCGTGGAAGTAAAATGGTAGGAAGAGAACATTATTTTTTCCCAGATTTAAAAGAAATGGAAGATAAAGAAATAATATCAGGATTTATAAAACAATATTATATAGATTCACAAAATCTTCCCAATAAAATAATGGTAAGAGAAGAATTAGAAGATAAAAATGCAATAGAAAAATGGTTAAGTAAAGAAGCAGGAAGAAAAGTAGAAGTAAAATCTCCTAAAAAAGGTGAAAAATTACGTTTTGTTGAAATGGCAGATAATAATGCAAAAATCACATTAGAAAATAAAGAAAGAGATAAAAGTGAGATTTTAGTCGAATTAAAAGAAGTACTTGGACTAAATAAATTACCAAGAAAAATTGAAACATATGATATTTCAAATATATCAGGAGAATATATAGTAGCAGGAATGTGTGTGATGGCTGACGGTGTTATAAAAAGAAATATGTCAAGACGCTTTAAAATAAAAACTATATATGGACAAGATGACCCTAAATGTATGGAAGAAGTTATAACTCGTAGATTAAAACATTCTTTAGATAGTAATTCAAGTGGTTTTGGAAGATTACCAGATGTTATATTTGCTGATGGTGGAATTACTCAAATAAGAGCTACAAAAACAGCAATAGCTAAATATGAATTAGATATACCTGTTTTTGGAATGGTAAAAAATGATAAGCATCAAACAAGAGCTTTGATGGATGAAAATAGAAAAGAACTAGAAATATCAGAAACTTTAAAAAATTTAATAACAAAATTTCAGGATGAAGTGCATGATACAGCAATTTCTTATCATAGAAAATTAAGAGATAGTGACATTACTAAATCGGAATTGGATAAGATTGAGGGAATTGGTGAAGTTAAGAAAAAATTGTTATTAAAAAATTTTGGAAGTGTAGACAAAATAAAAAAGTCTAAATTAGATGAGTTAACTAAAATAAAAGGAATTAATGAAAGTTTAGCAGAAAAAATATTAGATGAATTAAATAAATAGAAAAGATTGTAAATTTCTGCGATGAAAAAATTTTTTTTTAAAGAATAAATCTTAAAATTTCACATATACATATTATTACGGACAAGTATTAAGGGGGTATTATATGAAATTTTTTAGAAAACACAAGATATTTTCATTTGCAATAATTTCTTTTTTGGTTCTTACAGGAGCTAATTTTTTTATGATTTATGAGATTATAAAAATTAGCATACAGTTTGTTAAAATATAAATCTATAAAAACCACATTTTTTATACAAAGGTGGTTTAAAAATATATGCACATATGAACTAATTTCTCATAAATTATAATAAAAGGAGGAGAATTTATGAGAGGATTAGCATTATCAGGAGGAGGGATAAAAGCAGCAGCACATATAGGTGCTTTAAAAGCGTTTGAAGAAAAAAATATAAAATTTGATTGTGTATCTGGTGCATCATCAGGTAGTATAATAGCAACAATGTATGCTTTAGGTTATAGCAGTGATGAAATGTGGAAAATGTTTAATAAATATTGTAAAAAAATAACATATGTGGAATGGAAACAAATTTTAAAAATGATTGTAGGACTGATATTTACAAGAAGAATAGTAATAGATGGATTAAATACAGGAAAGATTATAGAGAAAATTATAAAAGAAATATGTAAAAATGATAAAGTTGAAAATATTAATCAAATAAAAATGCCATTAATGATTTCAATGGTAGATTTGCAAAAAGGAACAGTATATATTGCTTCTTCTAAAGAAGTAAGAGCAAATCTCTTAGACAATACTAGATATATTACAAATATTCCAATATCAACAGCTGTAAGAGCGAGTTGTAGTTTTCCTGTTGTATTTTCACCATGTAGATATAATGGAATACAATTAATAGATGGAGGAACCAGAGAAAATTTTCCATGGAAAGGATTGAAAGAGATAGGGGCAGATGAAGTTTTTGGAATTTCATTTGATACTATTTTAGAAGAAAATCAATGTTGTAAAAATATTGTAGAAGTTGCTGCAAGAGCAATGGAATTACAAGGAAGAGAATTATCTATATATGAAAAAGAGGGAATTGATCATTTAATAAATATAAATTTGAAAAAAGTCGCATTATTAGATTCAACTCAAACTAATTTATTGTATGAAATGGGATATTGTGAAACTAAGAAACAATTAAAAAAACTTGAAAGTAGTGGAAAAATTTAGTATAATAATACACAGATAATAAAAGAAAAAAGAGGAAGGAATTAGATGGAAAATGAACATTGCAAATGAATGGAAAGATTATAAGATATTAGATATGGCAAATGGACAAAAACTTGAAAAATGGGGTGACGTGGTTCTAGCAAGACCTGACCCACAAATTATTTGGAAAGAAAAAACATATCCAGAAAAATGGAAAAATATAAATGCAACATATCATAGAAGTAAAACAGGTGGTGGTTCATGGGAATTTAATAAAAAAGTTCCAAGTAGATGGCAAATTCATTATAAAAATTTAACATTTAATATAAAACCAATGGGATTTAAACATACAGGTTTATTTCCAGAACAAGCAGTTAATTGGGACTGGATGATGAATAAAATCAAAAAATCAAATAGAAATATCAAAGTATTAAATTTATTTGCATATACAGGAGGAGCGACAGTTGCATGTGCTTCAGCTGGAGCGTCAGTTTGTCATGTTGATAGTTCAAAAGGAATGGTAACATGGGCAAAAGAAAATATTACATCATCAGGATTAGCTGAAAAACCTGTAAGGTATATAGTTGATGATGTTGTAAAATTTGTTAATAGAGAAATACGTAGAGGTAATAAATATGACGCAATAATAATGGATCCACCATCTTATGGAAGAGGAGCAAATGGAGAAGTTTGGCAATTTGAAGAAAACATATATGATTTGGTAGATTTATGTACAAAAGTACTTTCAGATGAACCATTATTTTTCCTAATAAATTCATATACTACAGGAATATCAAGTAATGTTTTAGAAAATATTTTAAATTTAACTATTTCTCCAAACTATAAAGGAAAAGTATCATCTGGAGAAGTAGGATTACCAATGGAAGATTCAAAATTAATATTACCTTGTGGAATTTTTGGAAGATGGGAGAATTAAAATGCAAAATTTAAAAGTATTATATGAAGATAATCATATTATTGCAGTAGAAAAAGAACCTAATATTCCATCACAAGCAGATAAAACTGAAGATTTAGACATGCTTACAATAATAAAAAAATACTTAAAAGAAAAGTATAATAAACCTGGAAATGTATATCTTGGGTTAGTACATAGATTAGATAGACCGGTTGGAGGAGTAATGATATTTGCAAAAACATCAAAGTCAGCTTCAAGATTAAGTAACCAAGTAAGAGAAAAAATATTCAAGAAAAAATATTTAGCAGTTGTAGATGGTAAATTTGAACACAAAGAAGGAACATTAGAAGATTATTTATATAAAGACGAGAGAAACAATATGAGTAAAGTTGTTAAACCTGAGAAAAAAAATGCGAAATTTGCAAAACTAGATTATGAAGTTTTAGCATACAATGAGGCAAAAAAATTATCATTAGTCAAAGTAAATCTTCATACAGGAAGACATCATCAAATTAGAGTACAATTAGCTAATGCAGGACACAGTATATTTGGTGACCAAAAATATGGAACAAGAGGAAAGGGAAAGCAAATTGCATTATGGGCATATGAGCTAACAATTCAACATCCTATCTCTAAAAAAGAGATAACATTTAAATGTTTACCTGAAAGTAATGGAACATGGTGTATTTTAAGAGATTTAAATATTTAATAATTAAGAATAGATAAATTAAAATTGTCTATTCTTTTTATTTTTATAACGTTTTTTACAAAACAGCCTAAAATATATATGAAAATAGAAAAATTAGATTTTACTAAAAGAGAAAGTGCTTTTATAAAATAAAACGAAAAAATTTTGAAATACGTGATAAATTAAATATGTACTTAAGATAAGAGTGAGGTGTTAAAGATGATTGACAAGATTTGCACATATTTAACAAATGTAATCAGAAAGAAAATGCCAGAAGTAGATGATGAACGAGCAGAAATAATAATGTATGGTTTACAAAATATAATAGGAGAACTCCCTAAAGGCATAATCATTTTAATAATTGCTTATTTCCTAGGAATATTTAAACTAACATTAATGTCAGTATTAATAATTGCACCATATAGATGTTTTTCAGGTGGAGTACATATGAAAACACATACGGGCTGTATAATTTATACTTTAATATTATATAGTGGTTCAGCATTACTTGGAAAATATATTATATTAGCAGGAATTTCTAAATACATAGTAGCATTTATATTTTGGACATTTTGTATGATTATGATAAAACTATATGCACCTGCAGACACCGAGAATGTGCCAATATTAAGAAAAAAGGAAAGAAAACAAAAACAGATATTTTCATATATTATTTTAACAGTAGAATTTATTATAGCAGTTTCAATTAATAATACGACAATAGCTGGAATAATAATATTTGGAGATTTTATACAAACATTAACAATAACAAGATTTGCATATAAAATTACAAATAATAAATATGGACATGAAGTATATGCAAACACATAATATTGGTTAATATAAGAGCCATTGCAACTGCTCTTATGTTAAATAAATTTTTACTAAAGAAGGGAGAATTAATTATGATTAAATTATTAGCAAAAATGGCAGAAAAGTATGCAAAAGCAACAAACACAGCTTGTATAACATACTGGGTAGGACATCAACCCAAAATGCCAGCATCATTAATAAAAAAGGATTAATTTCCTAAGAGAGAATGTTCTTAAACATTGAAAATCAATTCGAAAAAAGAAGACTTAATAAAAAGTCTTCTTTGCTTTTATAATAGAAATGGTATTATGCCATTTCTGTTATAAATCATATATAAATAGTTCTTGTTTAAAATATTTATCAGTTTTGCTTGGATGTAAATCTAAGTTTTGACTTTTATTAATATATTTTTTAACTTCCCATAATCCAACACCTAAATGATTTGCTTTACTAGATAAACCTTTATCAAAGATCTTTTCTATGTCTACATCTTTATTTGAATAAGTATTTGTTATAGTAACAATAGCTCTGCTATTTATATTTTCTCTTATAAAAGAGATTTTTATAATTTTCTCATCACATTTTTCAGTCGCTTCTATTGCGTTATCGATTAATATACCTAGAATTCTTGAAAACTGATACATATTTACTTTTAAAGAATCTAAATTTAAGAAAAATTCAATATCAAATGTAATTCCAGAATTGGTAGCTTCAAAATATTTATTATTAAGTAAACTATATATTCCAGGATTATTTATAATTCTTGGATTTAGTAGTGATAAGTTATTCGTAATTTTGCAATCTTTTTTCATTTCATTAAAATATTCTTTTAAACCATTCATATCATCATTTTCTATATAGCCATCTAAATAATAAACAATATTATTAAAATCATGTTTAAAACCTTTTACTTCATCATATAAAATTTCTAAAGATTTATTATATTCTTCTGCACATTCAAGGTCTTTTCTTGTAATTGTCAAGTTTATAATACGATTAAAACCATGAAAGCATAGACTTAAAAATGATAACAGTAAAATAAAGTTTAAAAGTGTAATAGTCAAAGGTACAATATCTATATAATATGTTGTTATAATTAATTGAATACATAAAGTTAAAAAACCTGCAATTAAATTTAAAATAATAAGAGTTACCGTTTTTCTATCTAATGAATCTAATAAATCAAGACGAAACTTTATTTTTCTAGATTTATTTAAAAATATAATTAAAATTAACAGAGACGTATATAAAATTATTAAATAAGGAATTCTGTATTTTGGTGTATTCATAAAAGTCTCAAATGGTATATCAAGAATTGTTAAGTATGGATTTTGAAGAAGAGTATTTAAAGTTCCAAAGGCAAAACTAGTTAATATTAAAGAAGTTAAACTTTTTAATATTCCTATTTTAAAAATAAATATAAGCATTAATATTGTACAACTATAATTAATTATTACATTAAATGGTGATGGTACAAATTCAGATGTTATTTTACTTATACAGATTGTTAATATTACATATAAAATTTTTTGCTTTTTGGATGCTTTAACATTAAAAATTAATAAAAGCAAGGTAAGAAACAGGTAATTCTCTATACTACCAGCAATTAGAAAGTAAATTATATCAGTCACATCGAAATTAAAAAATGTTAAAATATTATTTAAAAATTGTATCATAATCAATCATCTCCATAAAACTATTTTTGTATTTTGGTCCAATATAACAAATATCACCATTTTTAAATGTAATACAATTATCCGACAGAGAAATATTTACGATGTTGTTAATATTGGCAATAAATGATTTGTGGCAACGCACAAAATTTTGGGGAAGATTTTCTTCTATTTTAGCAAAAGAACTATAGGCCTCAAAGTTTCCGTTGTGAAGTGTGTGATATATAAGTTTCATACCACTTCTTTCTATAAATTGAATATCAGTTAAATCAATAAAAGTTCCTTTGTTATCAATTTTTATAAACTTTCTTGTGTTTCCAGATATATCATCAAACAATCTATTTAATGTTTCTGAAAGAGTTTCAACACTTAAAGCACTTTTGAAAAGATAAGCAAAAGTTTTATAATCATAGGCTTTCATTAAATATTCAAAATGGCTAGTAATAAAAATAATATAACAATCTTTGTTAATTTTTCTAATTTCATTAGCAATATCAAGTCCATTAATTTTAGAATTTTTAAATTCAATATCAAGAACAACTACATTAACCATGTTAGAAGTTAAGTAAGAAAGTAATTCTTTATAATTGGAAGTTGTAAATACAATTTGTGCTTCAAAATCATTTTTAATAAATGCTTTTTCAAATAATAAAGAAAGTTTGTTAAGCATATTTATTTCATCATCACAAAGAACAAAATTTAACATATAATCCTCCTTAATATAAGTTTATTTTACATTTTTCTAAAAAATATAAATAAATATAAAACAAAATACAAAAATTGTCAATAGGCAATCTGATAAATAAAATCTTTCAAACACTATTATATAAAAGATTTTTGAAAGATATAAACACAAATTAAAAACCAAAATTTGTAAATATGAATAAAATTAATACCATATTTAACCAAATGTAATAATATAAATTTTATAAACATAGAATTAAAAAGAAAAGAGAGGTTTTATATGGAAAAAAAACAAAAAATAATATTAATTTCTATTTTTATAGTTATCATATTTATGATAGGTTTATTAGCTAATGATAGAGAAAAAGCAAGTTTGTCTACTTCAAGTACTACATATTCTAAAACAATAGGCTGGGGAATAAAAAGAGCAAATAATAATAAGCAACCTGATGTAGGTGAATCAAATAAAAAAATGTTAGAAGAAAACAATGGAATTTGTTTAGGTAAGGAAACAGAAAAAGTAATATATTTGACATTTGACGAGGGATATGAAGCTGGATATACAGAAAAAATATTGAATACATTAAAAGATAATAATGTAAAAGCAACATTTTTTATAACATCACATTATTTGAATACTGCTTCAGATTTAGTTGAAAGAATGATTAATGAGGGACATTTAGTAGGAAATCATACACCTAAATTCTTAATGCTACAGGTTAATGCTTTATAATAAATTTAAATAAACTATTAATCTTTAACTTATTAATGTCGAAATTTAATAAAATTATTGTTTAAAAAATTATAATGTGGTATTCTATATTATAGAAGGATTTTAGGAGGAAATAGAATGAGAAAACATCAGAGAAATAAGAGAGAGAATAGAAGTAAAAAAAGAGAATCAATTAAAGATTTACTAAAGAAACAAGATGAGCTTTCGCCTGAACAAAAGAATGAATTAGAAAAATTATTACCTATAATAAATAGAATGAGGTTAGATATAGAAAATAAACAGAAAGAATTTGTATCAATGGAACAAGAATATAGTCAAAAATCAGAAAAGAAAAGCAGAAATTCAATGGATTATATAAAAGTCAATCCACAATATAAAAAAGAAACAATAGTTATAAGTGATTTGCATGGAAAAGCTGATAAATGGGAATGGGTCAGACAAAAATTGATATCTAACCCTAATTTGAATGTTATAATTTTAGGTGATGCAATGGATAGACAAGAATACGGATTAGAAATATTATTAGAAATACAGCAATTAAGCGAATATGGAAGAGTACAATATTTGCCAGGAAATCATGATGTATTTGCTTACAATTATGTGAAAGCCAAAAATAGAAATCAAAGAATTTATGAAGTAGCAAAAAAGAATTTAGAGCGTAATGGTGGAAATGTAACAATGCAAAAACTAGAAGACTTTGATAAAGTTGTTTGGGATGAAATGAAAAGTGGTAGAATACAAAGACCAGTTAATTTAGAAGAATTTATAAATTGGCTAGGTAGACAACCTATTCAAAAAATAACAAGAGAAAACAATACTAATTATGCACTTGCACATGCAATATTTGATACTGAATTATATAATTTTAATAGAAATTTCTGTTTAGAAGATGCTCTAAATATTCAGCTTCAAAATGACAGTAATGATATTTTAAAAAGATTTAATAATGTTATGTGGTATAGAGAAAAAGATGCAAGAACTCACTATGCCCCAATATCGTGGCCAAAAGATTATGTGGTTGTAGTAGGTCATACACCACAAACAAGTGTAAATGTTCAGAATATAGAACAAAATCCAGAAAGACCTATAGTATATGTTGATTGTGGTAAAGGAGATTTACAAGGATTTAATTTAACTACAGGAAAACATGAAAACATAGAACCAAGAACAATTAAAAACAATTTACGAACTCAAGATAATAAAACATGGAGATAAAAATAAGAGATATTAATATTATGAAATAAAATTTATTTCAAAAATTAATATCTCTTATTTTTATGTAATTTAATTGTTGTTATTATATTGTAATAATTTAAAATCACAGTAATAAAATTAAATAAAACTTAAAAGGAGTAAAAGTAAGATGAATGAAAAACAAAATATTCAAATTGAATATGGAAATGAAGATTTGAGAGAGATATTAATAGAATTATTAAAGGAACAATACATAAAATATATAATTGGCAATGATAGATAAAATCTTTTTTACTTCTAAAGAGGAGTGATTTTGATAAGATGGATAATTCTTGTAAAAATATAAGAACAGCAAAATATATAAGGCTTTCAAGAGAAGATGGAGATGATAGAGAAAGTGAAAGTGTTGAAAATCAAAGAGATATTATAGACAATTATATATCAGAACATAAAGAATTAATTGAAAGTGGAGAATATGTTGATGATGGATATACTGGAACAAATTTTAATAGACCTGGATTTCTAAAAATGATAAAAGACATTGAGGATGAAAAAATAGATTGTATTATAACAAAAGATTTATCAAGATTTGGAAGAGATCACATAGATACAGGATATTATTTAGAAAGATATTTACCAGCAAAAAATATTAGATATATCGCAATAGGAGATAATGTAGATACTTTGAAAACAGATGGATTACAGTTTTTAACATTTAAGTTGAGTTTTAATGATTATTATGCACAAGATATATCAAATAAAATTAAAAGTGTAAAACAGAGAAAAATAGAAAAAGGAGAATATCAGGCTGGAATTCCACCATATGGTTATAAAAAAGATAAAGAAGTAAAGAATCATTTAGTTCCAGATGAATACAGTTCAAAAATTGTAAAAGAAATATTTGATATGTATGTAAATAAAGGAATGTCAACTATAAAGATAGCGGATGAGTTAAATAGACGAGAAATAGAACCACCAGCAATATATTTAAAAATTCCTACATATATGAAAAAACAAAGTGTAAATCCTAATGGAAAATATGTATGGTTAAGAGCACAAATAGGAAAAATTTTAAGAAATGAAGTATATCTTGGAAATGTGGTTGGAAGAAAGTATCAAAAGGTAAGCCATAAAATAGCGAAAGTAAGGTGTACCAGAAAAGAGGAACATATTGTATTAGAAAATATGCATAAGCCAATTATAGATGTTAATCTTTGGAATAAAGCACAAGATAAATTAAATCATTATACAAAAACAAGAGATAGAAAATACGATCATCCTTTAAAAGGAATAATATATTGTGGAGAATGTGGGAATAAAGCAACATTAAGATGTAGAGAAGAAAAAAGAAAAAATGGTAGTATTTGGAGTGCAACATATTTTATTTGTTCTAAAAGGAATAATTATAGTGGACTTTGCAAATGTAAACAAATTTCAGCCAAATTGATAGAAGAAATAATAAATAAAAAAGTAATAGAAGAAATAAAAAAAATAAACTTTTCAGAAAAAGAAATAAAGCAAATATATAAACAAGCAGAAAGGCAATCTGAAAGTGAAAGCAATTTATTGCAAATAAAATTACAGGAACTAAAAAATAAATTACAAAATATAGAAAATACAATAGAAGAAGTTTATCAAGATAAAATAAATAAAATTATACAAATAGAAGATTTTAATATGATTTATGAAAAAAAGCAAAAAGAAAGAAATAAAATTTTAAAAGAAATAAAAAAGATAAATGAAAAATTGGAGAAAGATAAACAACAAACAAAAAAAGTAGATTTTGAAAAGATAAAACAAATAGCATATGAATTATTAAAAATGGAGAAAACCAATAAAATAATATTAGAAAAATTAATTAAAAAAATTGAATTTGATAAAGAACAAAATATAAAAATAAAATTTACATTTCAGAATTGTGCTAATAAATAATAAATTAAAAAAAGAGTACATTAAAGAATTAGGAAATCATACAGTAAATCATAAAAGCTTACCAAGTATTTCAGATGAAGAAATTGAGAACGAAATAATGAAATTACATCAGGTTGTATTTGAAAAATTTAATTATGAAATGAAATATATGCGACCTCCAAAAGGAGAATTTAATGAAAGAACATTAAAGAAAACATCAGAACTTGGGTATAAAACAGTAATGTGGAGTTTTGCATATTTTGACTGGGACGAAAAAAAGCAACCATCAATAGATGAAAGCCAAAAAATGATTATTAATAATTTTCATTGCGGAGAAATAATGTTATTACATCCAAATTCAAAAACAAATTCTGAGGTTTTAGATGCAATTATAAAAGAAGCCCAAAAGCAAGGATATGAATTTAAATTATTAGATGAATTTAAATAAATTTTAGAAAGGTAAAAAATGAATAATGAAAAAAATAAAATTAGATAAAATTTTAGAAATGCCAGAAGAAGTTTGCTCAAATACACCAAAAGTAACAATTACAGGATTTAATGAAGTGATTTTAGAAAATTATAAAGGAATATTAGAATATGAAGAATTTTTTGCAAGTATAAGCACATATATTGGTGTAATAAACATAAAAGGATATAATATTAATTTAGAAAAAATGACAAATGATGATATAAAAATAACTGGAAAAATTGAAAGTGTAGAAATAGAAAGAACTGAAGATTAAAAAACAAATAAGCTTTATTCAATATAAATAATTATAAACACAGAATAGATTATAGGAGGTATAGATGCTAATTAAAATATTAATGAAATACATATTAGGTTATGTTCGAATAACTGTAGAGGGGTATTATATAGAAAGATTTATAAATATATGTACAACAAATAGGATATTAATATGGAATTTAAAAAGAGAAAAAGGAATAAAGCTACATTTAAATATAGGAATACAAGATTTTTTTAAAGCTGTTGAAATAGCTAAAAAATTACAGTGTAAAACAAAAATAGAAAAAAAGAGAGGAATCCCATTTTTAATAAATAAATACAGAAAAAGAAAAGTTTTTTTAATATCATTGATAGTTATTATAATTGCGTTATATATAAGTTCTAATTATGTTTGGAACATAGAGGTTCAAATAGAAGATAATTTACAAATAGAAAATTTAGTAGAAGACATACAAGAAGCAGGACTAAAAACTGGAATGAGAAAAAACAAAGTAAATATAGAAGAAATTGTAAATAAAGTAAGATTAAAAAGAAATGATATATCATGGATAGGAATAAGCTTAAAAGGAACAAATGCAATAGTCAAAGCTGTAAAAGCAAAAGAAGCTCCAGAATTAATTGATGAAAAAGAATACAGTAATATTGTTGCAAAAAAAGGAGGAACAATAACCCAAATTATAGCACAAAATGGAACAGCACAAGTAAAAAATGGAGACAAAGTTGAACAAGGTCAAATACTTATACAAGGGACAATGGAAGGAAAATATACTGGAGTCAGATATGTACATAGTTTAGGAGAAGTAAAAGCAGTTGTACAATATACAAAAACAGACAAAATTTATTTAAAAGAAACGAAAAATGTAAAAACAGGAAATAAAGAAAAGAAATATAAAATAAATTTTAATAATTTTCAAATAAATTTTTATAAAACCCTTTCAAAATTTAAAATTTATGATACAATAGAAAATGAAAAGAAGTTTAGGATATTTTCTAACTTATATTTACCGATTTCCGTAACAAAAATAACCAATGAAGAATTGGAAAAAATTTCAAAAGAATATTCAATAGAAGAAGCAACAGAAAAAGGAACAAAACAATTAGAAGAAAAAATTGAAGCAGAAATAGAGGAAAAGAAAAACATACTTCGGAAAAAATGCTAAAATAACTGAAACTGAAGAATATGTAGAAGTAAGTGTAACATATGAAGTTATTGAAAATATAGGAATGCAGGAAAAAATAGATAAAATAAATGAACAGACAGAAGAAATACAATAAGATACCTGCCTACCAAGAACTTGGAAAGGATGGAAAAAATGGAAGAGAGAAGTTTAAGAGTAGTAGGAACAGACAAAACCTTTTTTAATAAATTAACAAATACATTAACAAAACTATTAATACCAACTCAAATAGGTATAAATGGAATGCGTATAAGTATGAAAAGAAATGCAGTAATAAAAGCATATCAAGCAACAAAAGAAGAGGAAGATTCAAGCAAAAAAGATAATATTGAAAAGAAGTATGAAGAAGCATATACAGCCTATTTAGAAGCACTAGATAAATACATATTAGATACAATTTATAAAAAAGTAAAAAATCAAACAGCAACACAATTAGAAAGTGTAGCATTATCACAATATTATGGAATAGTTCAATTAAAACAAAGTGAATATACAGAATACAAATATAGAAAACAAAAATACCTATTAGAATTAGACAGAGAAACTGTAATGAATTCAAGTAAACAAAAATTAATAGAAAAATATCAAGAATTTTATATTTCAAAACAGGATTCATTATATAAAGGAATTTTAAAGAACTATTCTGTAAAATTAGCTGATACAACAAATGTATATGATTCAACAAAAGAATGGATATATATCAAAATATTTGATACACTAGAAGACTATATAAAAAATATTTTACCATTAAAAATAAATGACTCAAAATTAGAAAAAGTAGTAAAAGAATATGAAAAATACGAAAAATTTACAGTAGGAAAATTAGACGCAAGAGATAATATTGAAAAAAATATGATATTATTAGGAATAAGTAGAACTTTATTTACACATAGTTTACCATTAGTAGTTGCAGAACAATGCTATATGAAAATATTAAAAGATGCAAGATGTTTAGTACAAGATACTAAAATAGCTACAAAAAGAGAAAAAGCATATACAATGGTATTAACTTTAATAGAAGATTACAATGTAAGATTATTATCAACAAAAGTATATTGGGACAATCCAAAAGAAAGAGAACAATTTAAACGTTTTTATGAAAAATATAGAGATATAGAAAAACTAAAAGATATTGATTTTATAGAATATGTTAAACAAAAAGAAATTTTATTTATAAAAGAAGATATGAATAAGATAAAAGGAGAAAAGACTGATTACACTAGATTAATAAAATATTATAAAAGAAAATTAGTAGACTATGGAGTAATGAAAGAAATAAGAGATTGTAAAACAGAAAAAGGAAAATATGCAAGAAGTAAAGTAAGCACAAGAATAAAAGAATATGCAAGTGCATAAAAAGTATAATTGAAAGATGTGAGTAAAAAATGTATCAATTAGAGTATTGGGATTTAGAAAAAAATGAAGAATATGAAAAAGTAATAAAAAAGGTAGTAAAACAATGTTTTGAAGAAGAAAAGTTAGAAAATTCAAAAATATATTTAAGTATAATATTAACAACACCTGAGCATATTCATGAAATAAATAAACAATACAGAAATGTAGACAGAGAAACAGATGTATTATCATTTCCTATGTACGAAAAAGAGGAAATAGATAAAAAAATAGAAAATCAAGATTTTGAACATGAAGATGTTTTAGGAGATATAATAATATCAATAGAAAGAGTAAAAGAACAAGCAAAAGAATATGGACACAGTTTTGAAAGAGAATTTGCATATATGATAGTACATGGATTTTATCATCTAATGGGTTATGATCATATAAAAGAAGAGGACAAGATTATAATGAGACCAAAAGAAGAAAATGTATTAAATAAACTAGGGATAAAAAGGAATGAAATGAATGAAAAATAAAAAAACAATGATTTTATTAATTATTCTAGCAATATTAGTAGTAATTGCAGGGGGACTTTTGGTATATAAAATTATCAATAAAGAACAATCAAGTCAAATTACAAATGCAGATGTAGATGTAAAAGAAGAAGAAAACGAACCATTAGTAGTGCAACAAAATCAGGTGAAAATATTCAGTGGAACAGATAGACCAATAGCTGTAATGATAGATAATCATTCAGGAGCATGGCCACAAGCAAACTTAAATAAAGCATATTTAGTGTATGAAATAGTTGTTGAGGGTGGAGAAACCAGATTGATGGCACTATTTAAAGGACAGAAATTAGAAAAAATTGGACCTGTAAGAAGTTCAAGACATTATTTTCTAGATTATGCATTAGAAAATGACGCAATATATGTTCATCATGGATGGAGTCCACAAGCACAAAGTGATATAACAAAATTAGGAGTAAATAATATAAATGGAATACAAGAAGCATCTTCTGATTTTTTTAGAGTTAAAGATAAATCAGCACCACACAATTTATTTACATCAACAGAAAGTATATTAAAAATTGCAAACAGAAAAGGATATGAAACAACATCAAATGAAAAGAGTGTATTAAATTATGTAGCAAATGAGTTTGATTTAGCCGAAAAATATCAAAATGAAACAGATACAATAACAGCTACAGATATAACAATACCACATTCAACACTTCAAACAGTAAAATATGAATATAATGCAGAAACAAAAACATATACAAGATATGCAAGAAATAAAATTCAAACAGATTATATTACAGGAGAACCTGTAGTAACAAAAAATATAATTATAACAATGTGTGATAATTATACATTAACAGATAGTGAAAACAAAGGCAGACAAGGACTAAAAAATATAGGAACATTTGATGGATATTATATTACAAATGGAAAAGCAATTAAAATAAAATGTATAAAATCAGAAAGAAATGAGCAAACAGTTTATAAAGACTTAAATGGAAAAGAAATAGAAATTAATGATGGAAATACATTTATAAATATTTGTCCTACAGATGCACAAATAGTAATAAAATAATAGGGGTATGTTATGAAAAAGGGGAACAACGTATTAATAATAGTAATAATAGTAGTTTTATTAGTAGCTTTATTAGCAGGTGGATTTATATATATATTTTTTGCAACAGACATATTAAAATCAGACGAAAAACTATTTTATAAATATTTAGCACAAATAGTATCAGAAGAAGATGGATTTGTTGAGCAAAATATAGAAAAATTAAAAGATAAGAAAAAGCAAAATCCATATGAAAATTCAGGAAGTTTGACTATTCAAACAGAATTACCAAAAGATATGGAAGATTTAGCTAATGAAGTAAATGAGTTGACATTTAAATTTTCTGGAAAAACAGATAATGTAAATAAAAAAACAGAAAAAGAATTTATTGTAGATTATGGAAATGATGTTACTTTTCCTGTAATTTATAAACATATAGACAAAACATTTGGATTACAGATAAAACCTATAGGAAGTAACAAATTTATAGCAATTAAAAATGAGAATTTAAAAGAATTTTTAGAAAAATTAAATGTTACAGATACTACAAATATTCCAGACGAAATTGATTTTTCTGAAATAGAAAAAAACATAAAATTTACTGAAGAGGAAAAAGAACAATTAAAAGAGATTTATAGTCCAGTTTTAAAAGAACAATTAACAAAAAATAATTTTACTGGTATGAAGAAATCAGATGGAGAAGAATATGTTTTACAATTAAATGGGGAACAAATAAAAAATCTAATTGTAAAATTATTAGAAGCAACAAAACAAAATACACTATTAATTGATAAATTAAATGAATATATATCACAAATAAATGAGGATAACAGTGACATAACATTAACAACAGAAAATGTAGACAATATGATATCAAGTATAAATGATGTAGACGGTTCAGAAATACAGAATCTTAAAATAACACTTGTACAAAAAAATAAAAAACTAAACAAAATTGAATGTGAATATGGAGATAATAAATTAACAGTTACAAAAATAAATGAAAACGATAAATTGTCATATAATGTGAATTTAGAAATAAAAAATACACAAACTACAACAGATGAACAAGATTCTACTGATGATTCTGATAATGATAATTCAATAAGTTATAATACATCTGTAATGAGTGATATGCAATTAAATTTATATATGAATATACAATATACAGGTTTACAAGAATTAAATAATGTTCAAGAAGAAAGCCAAGTTGGAATTGCATTAAAAGAAGATGATCAGAATTTTAAATATGAATATAATATAAATAATAATGTTCAATTTAAAGATAACGTTTCAATAGAAGAATTTGATGATAAGTCAACAGTAATTTTGAATAATTATAATAGCCGAGTTTTAACGAACTTTTTGACACAGGTACAGCAGAGAATAATTGATGTAAACAAAAAACAAATGCAAGAATTAGGGTTAGAAGAAACTGAAAATCCTATATTATATTCAAATCCGATTACAATACTAGGAATAATGATATATAGGAGTTCACAAAGTGTAGTGAATGATAATACAGTAGATAATTTAGCAAAAAGTGAAGCTGAAGCATATAATCAGCAGTTTTCACATTATGAGGGAGATAAAAAAAGAGGAACAGAAGTTAATGCATTAATTACTTATGTAATATCAAAGAATCTTGAAAATGAAGATAACAAAAAGATAGAGATTAAATTAGATGGAAATACAATAGTATCCAAAGAAGATAAAAGTGCAAAAGCACAAGCAGATACTAGCAAGTTGTATAATGTTACAATGGAGAAATCTGAAGATGGATATATTACTGAGATTATTATAACTGAAAAAGATTAGATTAAATTGATACTGAGATATAAAATTATAATTGTTTTATATCTCTTTTTTATGAAAATGTCACAGGATAATGGTTTTATTTAAATTAATATAAATAAAGGAATGAAGTATAAGATTTTCATTCCTTATTATAAGAATTAATCAACCCCATTATAATATAACAATAAAATAAAAAGATTATAATAAAATGTTTAAAAATTCCAAAAATGTGATATAATAATACTGACAAAAAATAAGAGGAGGAATTTATATGAACACAAACAAAAAAGTAGTATTAATAGGAACAGGATTTGTAGGAATGAGCATGGCATATGCTATGATGAACCAAGGAGGCGTAGATGAACTTATACTAATAGATGTACTTAAAGATAAAGCAAAAGGTGAAGAAATGGACTTATCACATGGATTACCATATGCTCCTCAAAAAATGGATATAAAAGCAGGAGATTATTCAGAATGTAGAGATGCAAATGTAGTAGTAATTACAGCAGGATTACCACAAAAGCCAGGTCAATCAAGATTAGAGTTAGCAGTTGCAAATACAAAAATAGTAAAAGAAATAACAGAACAAGTAATGGCAAATGGATTTAATGGCGTATTTATAATTGCAAGTAATCCAGTAGATTTGATGTCATATGTAGTTGCACAAGTTTCAGGATTACCAAAATCAAGAATAATAGGGTCAGGAACAGTATTAGATACAGCACGTTTAAGATATTTGATTGCAGAATATTTAGATGTTTCAAGTAAAAATGTTCATGCATATATATTAGGAGAACATGGAGATTCTTCATTAGTTCCATGGGATCATTGTTATGTAGGATGTAAAAAAATGACAGATATAATGAAAGACAATAACCATCCAATGGAAGATTTAAAGAAGATACATGATGGAGTATGGCAAGCAGCATATGAAATTATAGAAAAGAAAAGAGCAACATATTATGGAATTGGTATGGCATTAAATAGAATTATAAAAGCAGTTTTAAATGATGAAAATTCAATACTTACAGTATCAACATATCAAAATGGAGAGTATAATCAAGAGGGAATGTACATTGGAGTTCCAGCAATAATTAATAAAAATGGAGTAAAAGAAATTTTAGAGTTAAAATTAAATGCTGAAGATCAAGCTAAGTTTAATCACAGTTGTGATATTATGAAAGAAAATATAGAAAATGAAATTAATCCAATATTAAACGCATAAATAAATTAAAGAAAGAACATTACTAGTTAATAGTTATAATTGAATTTTTTCAAGAAGCCTTAGAAATATAAGTTTTTCATTACATGTCTCGGTTTACTACAAAATTTAAGAAATTCTAATTTATTTTATGGGTCCTTTCCACTATCGTGAACTCTTACCATAAAATTACAAAGAATTTCTAAAATTTTTTCATGCACATTCGCCATTCCATTCAAAACTTATATTTCTAAGGCTTCTTGATATTAATTTATAATAAACCATTAACCTGTAAAGAAAGAGCTAGAAAGTTCTTTTTTTTTACTTGTAATTTTCTAAAAAACGGTATATAATAAGCACATCAAAAAGCAAGTACGAGGAGGTAATTATGAAAGTAAGTAGAGAAGAGATATTACACATTGCCAATTTGGCACAATTAACACTAGAAGAAGACGAAATAGAAAAATATATGTTACATTTACAAGACATATTAAACTTTGCCAATATAGTAAACAATGCGCCTGTTGATGGATTAGATATAACAATAGGTGCAAATGAAGCAAAAAATGTATTTAGAAAAGATGAAATAAAGAGATTTGAAGATGTAGATAGTTTATTAGAAAATGCACCAACACAAGATCAGCATATGTTTAAACTACCAAAAGTTTTGAATTAGAAATGTAAAAAAGGAGGAAGAACATGGATATTACAGAATTAACAGTACATGAGTTACAAGAAAAAATAAAAAACAAAGAATTAACTATAACAGAAATAACAAAAGCTTATGTAGATAGAATAAAAGAAAAAGAACCAGAGGTTCAAGCATTTATAACAGAACTTACTGAAGAGGGTATGAAACAAGCTGAAAAAATCCAAGCTAAAATAGATAAAGGAGAAAAAGTTGGGAAATTAGCTGGGATACCAATAGGTATAAAAGATATAATTTGTACAAAAGGGGTAAAAACAACATGTGCATCTAAAATGCTAGAAAACTTTGTTGCACCATATGATGCAACAGTTATGAACAAAATTAATTCAGAAGAAATGATTGATTTAGGAAAATTAAATATGGATGAATTTGCAATGGGAGGTTCAACAGAATATTCATATTTTAAGAAAACAAGAAATCCATGGGACTTATCAAGAGTACCAGGAGGTTCTTCAGGAGGTTCAGCAGCAGCAGTTGCAGCAAACATGGTGCCATGGGCATTAGGAACAGACACAGGAGGAAGTATTCGTCAACCAGCATCATTTTGTGGAGTGGTTGGGTTAAAACCAACATATGGACTAGTTTCAAGATATGGTGTAGTTGCATTTGCATCATCACTTGATCAAGTTGGTGTATTCACAAAAGATGTACAAGACTGTGCAGAATTACTAAATGTTATCGCAGGATATGATGAGATGGATACAACATCAGTAGATGTAGGAACAAAGGATTATACAAAAGCATTACAAAAAGATATTAAAGGATTAAAAATAGGAATTCCAAAAGAATTCTATGGAGATGGCACAAATCCAGAAGTTAAAACAGCATTAGAAAATGCGATTGAAGAATATAAGAAAATGGGAGCAGAAGTAGAAGAATTTTCATTAGACATTGCAAATTATGCATTAGCAACATATTATATAATTGCATGTGCAGAAGCAAGTTCAAATTTAGGAAGATATGATGGAATAAGATACACATATAGATCACCTGAAGCAAAAACATTGAAAGAAATTTATAAAAAATCTAGAAGTGAAGCTTTTGGAGCAGAAGTAAAAAGAAGAATTATACTTGGAACATATGTATTATCTTCAGGATATTATGATGCATATTACAAAAAAGCTCAACAAGTGCGTACACTTGTAATGAATGAATTTAATAAAGCATTTGAAAAATATGATGTTATAGTAACACCTGTATCTCCAACAACAGCATTTAAGCTAGGAGAAAGATCAACAAACCCAATGGAAATGTATTTATCAGATATTTGTACAGTTTCTGTAAATATAGCAGGACTTCCAGGAATATCAGTACCTTGTGGAGTAGATAGTCAAGGACTTCCAATAGGTATGCAAATTATAGGAAATAAATTTGATGAAGAAACAATTATAAAAACAGCATATGCTTATGAACAAGCAACAAACTTCCGTGAAAAATATAAACCAACATTTAAAGGAGGTGCACAATAATGGCAAGAGAGGACTATGAAGTAGTAATGGGCTTAGAAGTTCATGCAGAACTATCAACAAACACAAAAATATTCTGTAGTTGTCCAACAAAATTCGGAGCAGAACCAAACACACAAGTATGTCCAATATGTATGGCAATGCCAGGAACATTACCAAAATTAAATGAAAAAGTAGTAGAATATGCAGTAAGAGCAGGATTAGCAACAAATTGTGAAATATCAAGAAACAGTAAAAATGATAGAAAAAACTATTTCTACCCAGATTTACCAAAAGCATATCAAATATCACAATTTGACAAACCACTATGTGAACATGGATATATTGAGATAGAAACAAGTAAAGGAAAGAAAAAAATAGGAATAACACGTATTCACATAGAAGAAGATGCAGGAAAATTAAACCATGATGATTTTGGAGGAGGAGCATTAGTAGATTTAAACAGAGCTGGTGTACCTTTAATAGAAATAGTATCAGAACCAGATTTTCGTTCAATAGAAGAAGTTGATGCATATTTAAAAAAATTAAAATCAATACTTGAATATATAGAAGTATCTGACTGTAAAATGCAAGAAGGTTCATTTAGAGCAGATGTAAACACATCAATTCGTCCTGTAGGTTCAGAAAAACTTGGAACACGTACAGAAATGAAAAATATGAACTCATTTAGAAGTATTACAAGAGCACTTGAATATGAAATAGATAGACAAGTTGATGTTATTGACAATGGTGGAGAAGTTGAACAAGAAACATTAAGATGGGATGAAGTATCTGGAAGAACATTTTCAATGAGAGATAAAGAAGATGCACAAGATTATAGATATTTTCCAGAGCCAGATTTAGTTGCAATAAAACTATCAGAAGAATATATAGAAAATATTAAAAATAGTTTACCAGAAATGCCAGAAAGCAGAAAACAAAGATATTTAACAGAATATAAATTATCAGAAAAAGATGCAGGAATTATAACATCATCAAAATATTTATCAGATTTATTCGAAAAAGCTTCTGAAATTTGTGGTAATTATAAAGCTGTAAATAACTGGATAATATCAGATATTTCAAGAATTTTAAATGAAACTGAAATGGACCCAATCGAAATACCATTTGATGCTAATCAACTAGCCAAATTAGTTGAATTAATAGACAAAGGAACAATTAGTTCAAGCATTGGTAAAAAAGTATTAACAGAATTATTTGAAAATCCAAGAGACCCAGAAGATATTATTAAAGAAAAAGGATGGATTCAAATTTCTGATGAGGGTGCAATAAAAGAAGTTGTAACAAAAATAATTGAAGAAAATCCTCAATCAGTTGCAGACTATAAGGCAGGAAAAGATAGAGCATTAGGATTTTTAGTTGGACAGGCTATGAAAGAAACTAAGGGAAAAGCTAATCCACAAATGCTTAATAAAATGTTTGCGGAGGAGTTAAAAAAATAGAAAAGAGGGACTATAAAAAGTCCCTTTTCTAAAAGATAATGGTTTTGATTATTTTTTTATAGAACCACTTTAAATATAATCTTTTTATTACATTCCTCGGTTTATTACAAAATTTAAAAAATTCTAATTTGTTTTATGGGTCCTTTCCACTATCGTGAACTCTTACCATAAAACTGCATAGAATTTCTAAAATTTTTTCATACACATTCGTCACTTCATTCAAAGCTTATATTTAAAGTGGTTCTATATATTAATTAAAAATAAACCATTATCTTATAATATTTATTTTTTAAAAGTATTGCATCAAAACAGATAATTTGATATTCTAATAATAGTTTATTATATATAAATAGATGTAAAAGAAAATACAAAGGAGAGAGATGTGAGATGGAAAACAATATCTCAGCAGAAGAAATACAAAAGAGTAATAGTATTGTAAAAGCTATATCAAATTATTATACATCAAGAATAGTAGGACAAAAAAATTTACAAATATCATTATTAATATCATTAATTGCAAATGGACACATATTAGTCGAATCAGTACCAGGTTTAGCAAAAACAACAGCGGCCAAAGTATTAACTGAAAGTTGTGGAGGCAAATTTTCAAGAATACAATGCACGCCAGATTTATTGCCAAGCGATATAATAGGTACGCAAACTTATAATGCTAAAACAGCAGAGTTTGAAACAAAGATTGGACCAGTATGTGCTAATTTTGTTCTTTTAGATGAAATTAATAGATCAAGCTCTAAAACACAAAGTGCAATGTTAGAAGCAATGCAAGAAAGACAAGTAAGTATTGGAGGAGAAAAATATAAATTACCTGAAGTTTTTATAGTTATTGCTACACAAAATCCAATAGAACAAGAGGGAACATATCTTTTATCAGAAGCTCAACAAGACAGATTTATTATTAAAGAAATATTACGTTATCCGACAGCAACAGAAGAATTAGAGATATTAAATAGAATTGAAAAAAATGTATTTAAAGACGGAAAAAAAGTAGTAGATATAAATGATATAAAATATTTACAAGAACTAAGTCAAAAAGTTTATGTAGATGAATCAGTAAAAAAGTATATTATAAGTATAGTATATGCAACGAGAAATGCAAAAAAAGTTATTAAACCAGAATTAGCTAAATATGTAACAAATGGAGCTAGTACAAGAGCATCAATCTCATTTTTAGAAGCCAGTAAAGCATTAGCATTAATAAATGGTAGAACATATGTAACACCAGATGATATAAAATCACTAAGTTATAGTGTATTAAGACACAGAATCACACTAAATTTTGAAGCAATGGCAGATGAAATACAAGTTGAAACAATAATAGACGCAATTATTAGTTCAATAAAAGCACCATAAGTATTTAGGAGAAAAAATATGGATATGAAATATATAAAAAAAGTCAAAGCCAATTTATCAATTTATACAAGAAGAAAAACAACAAATATTTTAGATGGAGCATACAATTCTATATATAAAGGAAGAAGTATGAATTTTGAAGATTTAAGAGAATATGTTATTGGTGATGATATAAAAAACATAGACTGGAAAGCAACAGCAAGATCTAATAAAATACTTATAAAGCAATATATAGCAGAAAAAAAACATAATATATTATTCATTTTAGATACAGGAAAAAAAATGTTAGCAGACACAAAAGAATTTGAATCAAAAAAAGAAATTGCATTAATGACAACAGGAACTATTGCATATTTAGTAAATAAACATGGAGACTCAATAAGTGCTATATATAATGGAAAAGAAAATATAAAATTTTTCCCATTTAATACAGGACTTTACAATATAGAAAAAATTTTAAATTATTATGATAAAGAAATAGATACAGAAAATAATTTAGAAAAAATTATAGATTATGTGATGAGATATATTAAGCGAAAAATGATTATTTTTATAATAACAGATATTGATGGAATGGTTAATATTTCTGAACAAACATTGAAAAAAATTTCCTTAAAACATGATGTAATGCTTATAAATATTTCTGACGCTTTAATGACAGGAAATAATACATTTGATATAGAGAATGAAAATTATATTCCATATTATATGCTTGAAGATGAAAAATTAACAAATATTGAAATTGAAATAAAAAAGCAAATATATGAAGAAGCAGAAAAAAAATTAAAAAAATATAATATAATAACAACAACAATCGATAAACAAAAAGATATTATAAAAAATGTATATAAATTATTAGAAAGGCGAAAAAATGCAAACATCTATTAAGTTACAAGAACCTTTTACATATTCTATAATACCACTTATCATAGTAATATTTCTTGTTTGTACTATAACGTGTTATTTAATATATTTAAATAAAAAAAAGATAAGGAAAAAGGATAGTGTAAAAGTTGTAATCCCTGAAAAAAATATAAAAGATATACCAGTTATAAAAAGCAAATATTTAGAACAATTAGATTCGATAGAATATAAATATACAAATGAAATGATTGAACTAAGAAAAGCATATCAACTAATAAGTGAATCAATAAGGATGTTTGTTTTTGAAATAACAGACATAACAACACAAAATTATTCACTAAAAGAGATAAAAAAATTAAATATTCCAAATTTATATGAGTTAATTGAAGAATATTATGAACCAGAATTTGCAAGTAAATCTATAGGTGATTTTGGAACATCAATAAATAAGGCAAGGAGAGTTGTAAAAGAATGGAATTAATGTACCCAGTTGCAATAGTTGTCTGTTTGGTATGTTCAATAGTAATAATGTTTTATAATAAAAAACGAAAAAATAAATATTCAAATGGAAAGAAAATTGCAAACACACAATTTATCAAAGAAACTGAATATTATAAGAAAAAACTAAAGAAATATAAAATATTGTCAAACATATTGAAAATTATAAGTGCAACAATAATCATTACTACTGGAATATTAATAGCTAGACCAGTAACAATTCAAGTTAAAAGTGAAGATAAATACAATAGAGATATATTAATTGGATTAGACATATCTACATCCGAGTCAGAAGTAAATTTAGAACTAATAAACAAATTTGAACAAATAATACCTAGCATAAAAGGTGATAGAATAGGGATAGTTATTTTTAATACTGCACCTATAGTATATTGCCCGTTAACAGATGATTATGATTATATAGAAGAATGTTTAAAAACATTAACAGAACAATTAAAAATAGCTATAAATAATAATGGATATCCACCAGCAACATATAAAGTTAATGGAGAAGATGTTCCAACAATTTGGTATGGAGGTGTAAGTTTAAATTCGGCAGAAAGAGGGAGTTCATTAATAGGAGACGGATTAGCTCGGAACGATATATTCTTTCCCAGATATAAAAACTGATAATGAAAGAACACGAATAATAATATTTGCTACTGATAATGATGTTGATGGAACAGAAACTGTTTCATTAGAACAAGCATGTACAATATGTAAAAAATATAATATTAATCTATATGCATATTGTCCATCTGTTGAGATGAATAAAAATACATCAAATGAAAAGATTTCAAGTTATAAAAGTGCGGTAGAAAAAAATGCAGATGGAAAATTTTATACTGGAGATTTAGAAAAAATGTCATCTAATATTGTAAATGAAATAAAAGACACAAAAACATCTTTATTAAAATCAGGTAAAAAAACATATGTAACTGATCATCCAGAAATATTATTTGGTATTACTTTACTTTTGTTTACTATTTTAATTATTTTGGAAAAGATAATTAAAATAGAATAAGAAAATAAATGGTGGAGGAAAATATGATAGTAAATCCAATAATTCCTATATGGCTTATGACTATTATATGTATAATATTAGTATTATTAATCAGTAATAAGCATAAAAGGAAAGATAAAGTAAAAGAGAATAGCAAAATACCAATATATGATAAAAAAATAAAAAAGTATAATATTAACACTATTAATAAACTAATAAGTATTAGTTTATTATTTGTAATAAATTTACGAATTATGATACCAAATGGTGAAAAAAGTGTAATCAATTCTGATTTAAATGTAATGTTTGTAATAGATAAAAGTGTTAGTATGAAAGCTTTAGATTATGATGGCAATAAAGAAAGATTAGAGGGAGTAATAAATGATTGTTGTTATATTGTTGATGAATTGTCAGGATGTAAATTTTCGATTATAACATTTGGGGATACAGCACAAAAATTAATTCCGTTTACAACAGATAGTGATATGGTACAAGCAGAATTAAAAGCAATAAATGTAGAAGATGATTTTTATGCAAATGGAACATCAATAAATTTAGTAAATTCAGAATTAGAAAAGACATTAAAAAAAGAAAATGAAAGACATAATGGTAATTCAAAGTTTGTAATGTTTTTTATTACAGATGGAGAGATAACAAAAGAGGGGGAAAAATTAGAATCATTTTCTAATATAAAGCAATATATTTCTAATGGTGCAGTACTAGGATATGGGACAACAACAGGAGGAAAGATGGTTTCTAGTGCATATGAAGACTCAGTTGATAGTGATTATCGTTATTTATATTATTATGATGAAAGTTATAATAGAGTAACTGCAATTTCTAAGATAGATGAAAATAATCTAAAACAAATAGCGACAGATATTGGCATAGATTATATACAAATGAATAAAACATCAAATGTTAATTATAAAATAAATGATATAAAACAACAAATAAATGAATCATTATCAAATGAAGATAAAGTAAAGTCATATAACGATATTTATTATTTATTTGCAATACCTTTAGGAATAATATTAATTATAAAATTTATAGTAATAAAAAGAAAGATATCATTGTAAGGAGATTTCAATGAAAAGAAAAATACTGATAATAGTGTATGTAATTTCAATATTAATAATGATTAATTTATTATATGTAATTATAAAAAATAATTTTATAGTAAATGAATATAAAAATGGAAAGTATTTAGAAACACAAGCAAAAATACTTACTGATATAACATTTCAAAAAAGTTATATTTCAAATTATAATTACGGAAATATTTTATATCAAAATGGAGAATATGAAAAAGCAATTATAGAATATAAAAAAGCATTAAAATTTGTTACATCTTCAAAAAGAGAATGTAAAATAAGAATAAATTGTGCATTGGCAATATGTAAAAGTGTACAAATTGATGAGAATAATCAAGAAAGTATAGAAAAAGCTATAGAGACATATCAGGAGGCTATTAAGATTTTAACAGAAAAAGATTGTAATAATCATAATCAAGATGCTAAAAAATTAAAAAATGATATAGAAAAAGAAATTGATAGATTAAAAAAATTACAAAAGAATACAGATGATAAAAGCGATGAAAACAAGAAAGATGATAAAGAACAACAAAAAAATCAAGAAAATATCGAAGAGAAAATACAAAATATAAAAGAAGAAGCAACAAATGAGCAAAGAGAAATGGAAGAATTATATAAAAATTTTAATAAAGATTATAAAAACAGAGGAAAAAATTGGTGAAAAGGGGATAGATTTTATGAATAGAAATTTAAAATTAAAAAATAAAATAATATTAATTATAATGTTGGCAATATTAATTGTGCCATTATTAAGCATTTATAATGTAGTACAAGCAGATAGTGAGGAAAATTCACAAGATAATATAAAAACACAAACTGTTAATGATTCCGAAACTTATTCTTCAGAAATAAAAGAAGAACAAGTCCAAGCAACAGATGCAGGAACAACAAGTGAAGACTGGACAGACTTTTCAAATGCAAAATATGAATTAAAAAAAGATGGAATATCTGGTGCTTTGGTTGAAGCGACAGGAGTTGTTGGAAAAACAAATAGTACGTATTATGTGTATATAACATCTACATTAGCTAAACCAGATATAAATGAATTTTTAAAAGAAGAAAAAATATATTTTGAATATAATGAAGAAGAAAAAAATTTGTGTCAAATGGAAATTTGATGGTGGCAAAATTTGTAGAGATTAATCAAGATTTATATATAAATATTATAGAATATTCAGCAGGAAAATATGAAATTGTTTCTTATGGAAATAAAGTAGAAAGATTTGCAGAAGCAAAATATAGTGATGCATTTCATGCTACGTTTATGACAAATGAGAAAGATCAAATAGTAACAACTTTCACACATGCAAAAGAAAATAATAGAAAAATGCAAATTAAAATCGGAAAAATTTCTGATACCACAATTTTAAATAAATTGAAAAATCAAAATGCAACAGGTTTTTCTGAATTATTAGGATTTGCAAAGTCAGATTCGGCTATTTATAATGAAACATTAGAGGCAAATAAAGAAGATGATTCGTATAATATCGAATATAATACTATATATACAGATAAATCTGTAATAGATATTAGAGGTTTGCAAAATAAAGAATATTATTATTTATATATAAAAACAGATGATGAAAATGGAAAATATGTTTCGAATGAAGCAGTAACATTAGCACAAGCAAATGTATATGATGGTGGATGGACTTTACTTTTCTATGGTTCTTCAGATTTTAAATGGGCAGATTTTGGAAATATTAATGAGAATAATAATGGGAATATTCCTGGAAATGTAGAGGATGATTCAATAGCACCAGTAGAATTGCCACATGCTGGTTCTGAAACTTTAATTTGGATAGGAGTAGGTGTAATTTCTATAATTGTAGGAGCTGTTTTATATAGTAGATATAAAAAATATCAAGAAATATAAAGAGTCAAAATAAAAAGAATCCAACTTATTAAACACAAAGTTTAATAAGGAGGGTTCATTTTTATTTCAAAGTATTACGAAAATGTTACAAAAATATAATTTTTTTGTTACAAATTGAATTTATATTCCACAAAAAATGAAATTATGTTATAATTCTATATAAAATAGTATATTTAGAAAAGAGGGGTTAGTAATGGAAGAAAATGAATGGGATAAAAAGGGAAGAAATATAAAAACTCATAGTATATATGATGAAGACGGGTATGACATATTTGGATGGAATGCAGAAGAAATAAATAAAGAGACTCATGAAAAATATGATAAAGATGGATTTGATATGCTAGGATATGATAGAGATGGGTTTGATAGAGACGGACTAAATGAAAATGGATTCAATAGAAATGGATATTTTAGGAATACAAGTAAATATGATTTTGAGGGCTATGATTTTTATGGTTATGATATAAGAGGATTTAATAGAGATGGAATACATAGAGTAACACATAAAGCCTTTGATGAAAATGGTTGGTCTAAAAATAATATAAACGAAAAGACTAATACACCGTATGATGAAAATGGCTATGATTTTTATGGTTATGATAAAGATGGATATAGAACAGATGGTTTTAATATATTTACAGGAATACATAAAGACACATTAGAGAAATATGGTCCAGATGGATATAATAAATTTGGTTTTGATAAAGACGGTTTTAATAGAGATGGATATAACAAAAGAGGTTTTGACAGAAATGGTATAAATCGAGAAACTAAAAAGGAATTTGATAAAAATGGATATGACAAAGATGGATATGACAAAGATGGGTATGATGTATCTGGATATAATAAAGATGGATATAATAGAAGAGGCTTTGGTAGAGATGGCTATAACAAAAACGGCTATGATAAAAATGGTTATGACAGGGAACATAGAGATAAAGATGGTTATACAAAAAGTGGCTATGATAAAGAAGGATATAATAGAAAAGGCTTTGATAGATATGGTTATAATAAAGATGGCTATAATGATAGAGGATTTAATAGAGATGGAATACATAAAATTACTAAAACAAAATTTGATATTGATGGATATGACAAAGATGGTTTTGATGAAAATGGATTTAGTAGAGATGGAATAAATAGAGCTGGAAAAACAATAGAAGAAGTATTAGATATCAAAGAGCAAAGAAGAAAAAATTATCTTGGATTGTTAGATAAAGCAGAGAAATTAGCTAAAGGAGAATTATCAATTCAAGAATATATTAAAAAATCAAAAACAAGTATTGAAGACTTAATTGATTTTGCCAAAAAGAAAAGGATGAGTGCAGATATTATTAGAGGATTATATAGGCAAATAAAACCATATAAAGTATATACTACACCGTTTCAGAAAAAGAAATATCTTGATAGTGTAACATTGATTATAGACGAAAAGCCTGTAAAACCTACAGAACAAGATGTAGACAAATGCATTGAATATTTAAAAGCAAAAGGTGAATTATTATGTAAAAAAACAATAAGTGATACCATAAGACAATATTTAAAAGGAGAAATTGATGTAACAATAAAGAAAGAATATGTTCAAGAGGAAAATAATAATGAACAACCTCAAGCTTCTTCAAATGATAAAACAGAACTTGAAATATTAGAAGCAGAACAAGCACAATTACAAAAAAGATTACAAGTTCTACAAGCTAGAAAAAAGCAAATTTTAGGAAAAAAGGATCCTATAAATTTAGGAGAGTAATATGGAAAAAAATGAATTTTTTAATAGTATAGTAATAAAACAAGATGAGAAAGAATTAAAAATTTTAAGACTGCAAAGAGATTATAAGGCAGGAAAAATATTAGAAGAAGACATGACAGAAGAAGAATATAAGAAATTGATTGAATTATATAAGAGGCAAAATAGAACATTAAAAGAAAAATTGAAAATAGAATTGAATAAATTAAAAACAATGTTAGACAATTATAGTCAAACATAATAAAAAAATGTAAGGAGGATAAAATGATGGCACAAAGGAGTAGCTATGAAATATTAGCAATATTAAGAAGAATGAACAATTTACCATCAAAAGATGTAAAACAATCATTAGATAATTTAGTAATGAAATTTAGTGATTGGGCTAATTTAACTAATGAAAGATTAGCAGGTTTTGATTCAAGAGATTTTACTGATGAAGAGTTGCAAATATATAATGATAAGTTAAATACTACTTATCAAGAATATTTAGAGATTAAGGCTAAATGTAAACAGTTTATGCAATTATCAGATGAGCCCAATAGAGCAAAAGTAGCTAGAGGAAGAAGACAATACTTTTTAAAAGATATTCAAAATGGTGAATATACAGAACAAGAATTAGGAGTTATGTCAGAGGATGAAGTTTCTACATTAGAAGAAATTGAAAGATTATGGGAAGATGTAAGAGCAAAATATGATCCAGTTCAAGAAGTTATTCGTTCATCACAAAAAGCAATGGATGTATTTGAGTATGGAGCAACTTCAGACAGATTATCTTTTAGTATTGCAGAAGTAAAAAGAGATATAAATCAATTAAAGAAAGCAACAAGATACTTGGATGAATCAAAAGTTTTAGATGATGAGTGTTTGGATTTTGAAAGAGTCTTAACTAAAGCAATGCAAGAGGGATTACAAGTGCTAGAAACATTACAAAGTAGTAGTGATTTATCTGTAGATGAATTTATTACAGAACTAGGACTAAACAAAGAAGAAGTTAATAGTTATTTTAAAAAGAGAATGGAAAGAGCAGCAATAGGTGAAAGCGATGCACCATTTATAATGGCTAGAGAGGGAAAAGGATTTAGACTAGATGAAAATGGAAATATTGAAATTATTGACGAAAGTAATGCAAAAGATTTAATTGCAGACGATTTTGTTGCAGAGAAAGTTTTAGAAGAACCAATGGAAGTTCTTGAAAGAGCTGAAAAATATAGGATGTTAACACATTACTTATCTAATAGACCCGAATATAGTGTAGGAAACAAAACTCTTGAAGCCTTGATAGAAGAGATAAATGATTTTGGAGAAATAGCGATAGCAGATTGGATGATAGAAAATCCCGACAAATTCAGAGTGATGAAAAGTGCATTAGAAGAAAGAGGAATAAAAGTAGATGATGATGATTTAAGAAAAAAATTATCAAATGAATTGCAAGAATCCTATAATCATGAAAGGGGAGCAAAAATATCTGACTTTTTAGATAGATATTTATCATATGAGGAAGAATACGAAGAAGAAAATGATGAACTTGAAGAAAGTATAAGAGCTGATGAGGAGGAATTAGCAAAAGAAACTACTGCAGAAATTACTGAAGATTTGTTGCAAGAGGAAAATGCAGAAAGTGAAACAGTATCTGAACTAAAACAAAAAATTGCTAATAATAATGAAGAAATTGCTAATAATGAAAAAGCAATAAGACAAGCATTAAAAGACAGAATTTTAAGTCAAGAAGAGATAATTGATGCACAAAAACAAGAAATAGCTCAATTAAGAGGAGAGATGACAAATGAAAAATAATCAACTTATCGTTGCAAATGAAGATACATTTGTTGGTAAAATTAAAAAGTTCTTTCATAATATAAAGATTAAATTATTTAAAGATAAAGAAAATGTTGAAAAAAATAATATCAAAAATAATTTGGGGCAAAATGAAAGAAAGAGCAAACTTATAAATGAATTAAGAGCTGATTTTACAAATACAAATCAAATTATTGAAAAAGATAAATTTTTAGAAAACATAAGTAAAAATAATAAAGCATTAGATATGTTGTCAACAGACAGATTAAGAAAATTATCAAAATACTATGATGAAGTAATCGAAAAAAACAATGAGATAATAAAAAAACTAAAAGAATCAGCATAAACAAAAATACTAGCGAAATAGCTAGTATTTTTTGCATACAAAGGCAAATTAATACTACATAAAAATTTTTTATATACATTATAAAAAATTTTAAAAAAATATAGCAAAAATGATATAAAATGTGATAAAATAAAAAAAGCGAATTTTACTATAAAGAATACAAAGGAAGTGATGATAAATATGGTACAAGAAAGAAAAAAGAAACCCAATAATAAAGTTAATAAACAAAAAGAAATAGAACAAAAAAAAAGAAAGAAAAGAAAAAAGATATTAGTATTAATATTAACAATATTAGTATTAGCTTGTATAGGTACATATTTATTAAAATCACCAAGCTTTAAAATACAAGAAGTATCAATAAAAGGAAATGAACAATTATCTAAAGAAAAGATAATGAAAATAGCAGATGTAAAAATAGGAGACAATATATTTATAAAAAATGGAGAAGTATTAAAAGTAAAATTAAAACAAAACGGATATATAGAGGACGTAAAAATAAAAAAAATATATCCTAATAGAATTGAAATAGAAATAAAAGAAAGAAAAAAGCAATTTCAAATAAAAACCGAAACAGAAAACTATATATATATAGATGAACAAGGATATATATTAGAAAGTAATACTAATAAGCTTGAACTTCCAACAATAATAGGAATGGATATAACAGAAAAAGAAGTAGAAAACAAAAAAAGACTTGACGAAAAAGATTTAAACAAAATGGAAAATATATTACAAATATTAGAAGAATTTAAAAAAATAGAAATTGCAGATAAAGTAACACAAATACAAGTAGAAGATGAATATATAATAAGCTTAGAAAATGAAGGAATAGTAATAAATTTAGGAGATGTAACAAATTTAAAAAATAGAATGTATTATGTTAGTGCTATATTAAAGCAAGAGACTGGAAATAAAGGAACAATATTTGTAAATGGAAACTTAAATGAGGGTTTCTTACCATATTTTAATGCAAACTAGAAAAAAGATTTTTTAGAAAGGATATGAATAGTTATGGACAAAAAGAAAATTAGTATAATAATAGGACTTATGTGTGCATTATTATCATATGGAATTGCTGTACAAATAAGAACAATAAGGGGAACAGGTTCTATAATGAGTACAAATTCCAGTGAAAATGAATTAAGAGATGCAGTGCTAAAATCGAAAGAAAAATATGACAATTTATATCAAGAATTAGAAAATGCAGAAAATAAATTAGAAGTTGAAAGAACAAAAGCAACTCAAAATAATACAGAATTAACAGAATTAGAAAATGAAATAAAAGAAAAAAATAAAGTAGTTGGATTGTCTGAAGTAACTGGAAATGGAATAGTAATAACAATAAATGACAATCAAGATATTTCATTAAATAATTGGCTTGCAGATCCCAATTTATTAATTGTACATGATTCAGATTTAATAAGTGTAGTAAATGAACTAAAAAATGCAGGAGCAGAAGCAATATCTATAAATGAACAAAGACTAGTATCTACTTCATCAATAGAATGTGATGGAAATATAATAAAAGTAAATGGAGAAAAAATAGGTGCACCATTCACAATAAAAGCTATAGGATTACCAGAAGTATTAATTAATGTAGATAGATTTGGAGGATATCTAGATAATTTAAAAGAAACTAGATATTTAAAAGTATCAGTAGAAAAAATGACAGATAAAAAAACAATAACAATTCCAAAATATAGTGGAGTAATAAAATTTCAATATGCTGAAAGTAAATAACTGAAAGGAATGTGAAAAATGAAAATTAAAGTAAGCAAAGAAAAACTGGTAATGTCAATCACAATTGGAATTGCATGTTTCACATTAATGCTTGTAATGTTTATGCAATTTAAAGTAGTAAATCAGACAGACATAACAGAGATAGAAACAATGAGAGAATCTGAACTTAGATTAGAATTATCAAGTTGGAATGAAAAATATGATGAATTAAATACAAAATATCAAGAAGTAATTAGCAAGATAGAAGAATATAAAAACGAAAAAGAATCAGATGCACAAACTGCACAATTACTAGAAACAGAATTAGAACAATTAAATGAAGTACTTGGAAAAACTGATGTTGAGGGAGAAGGAATAGTAATACAACTAATAGATAAAGGAGGCAGTCAGCTATCAGAAGATGTTCAAGTAGAAAATATAACATCAACAGATCTTTTACAAATAATAAACGAATTATTTAGTGCAGGAGCAGAGGCAGTATCATTAAATGGACATAGAATTATATCAATGTCAGCGGTGTATGAAATAGGAACAGAATTTTTAAAAGTAAATGGTGATAAAATATCATCACCATTTGTAATAAATGCAATAGGAAATCCGGACTATTTAAAAAGTGCTGTATCAGGAAAAGGTGGAGGAGTAGATCAATTAAATGAATTAGGACATGAAACAAGTGTAGATACAAGTAAAAAAATAAAAATAGAAAAATATGACAAAGATATAACCACAAAATATATAAATTAGGAGGTTTGTAAAATGATAATTATTGCAATAGTAATAGGGTGTATTATAGGAGCATTAATAGGAATGAATGCACCAATAATACCATATACATATTCTACATTTTTAGCAATAGCAGTAGTTGCAGCTCTAGATTCAGTTTTTGGTGGGATAACATCAGTATTGAAGAAAAATTTTGATTTAACAATTTTTATATCAGGATTTTTTTGCAACAGTATACTTTCAATAGCATTAACATATTTAGGACAAAAATTAAATCTTGATATATACTTAGCTGCATTAGTAGTATTTGTAGGAAGAATGTTCACAAATTTAACAATAATAAGAAGATATTATATTGAAAAATGGACAGAAAAAAAGTCAAAAAAAGGAAAAAGCTTGGCACAGTAAGAGAATAAAAAAACACATTACAAAAGTATTACAAATATTGCGAAAATATTACAAAAATATTTCAAAAATATTTCAAATTGTATTGACATTTTTGTCAAAATGTAATATATATAACACTAAGGAAAACACATAAATAAATGGAGGAATTATCTTGGCAATAGGTGATATCATAGTTGGTATTGATATAGGTACATCCAAGGTTTGCACTGTTGTTGGAGAAGTAAACAATTTCGGACAAATTGAAACAATATGTAGTGTATCAGAAAAATGTACAGGACTAAAAAAAGCAAAAATAATCAGTGAGGAAGAAATAAGTTTAAGTATTGCAAAAACAATTAAAGATGCTGAAGAAGAAGCAAATTTTAAAATTAATTCAGCTTATGTAACAATTCCAGGGAAATATATAACAATAGTCCAAAACAGTATAGTAAAAGAATTAAAAGATAAATTTGCAGGAATAGCATTAAAAGATGTTCAAAATGCAATGATGCAAGCTAAAGACATAGAAATACCAGAAGGAAAAACAATAATAGATATAGTACCATCAGAAATAGTGCTTGACAATGGAAAAATAGTAGCTGACCCAGTAGGGAACTTAAGCTCAAACTTTACATTAAAAGCACAAATTATTTTGGCTGATAAAGAATATGTCAGACAATTAGCAACCATCTTTAAAAGAGTTGGAATAGAAGTAGATGGAATAGTACCAACAGCATTAGTTGAAAGAAATCTAATGTTAGATACTAATGAATTATATGATAATGTTATGTTATTAGACATAGGAGCAGGAAACACTGAAATAGGTGTTTTTGAAGGTAATGCATTTACATATACAAATACAATACCTTTAGGAGGAGACAATATTACAAATGACATAGCACTAGTATTAAATATTTCTGAAGAAGAAGCGGAAAAATTAAAAAGACAATATGGTTTAGCTTTAAAATCATTTATAGATAATGATAATGAAATAATGTTAAACACATGTAAAGACGAAAGCAGAAATAAAGTTATAAAGAGTTCTGAACTAATAGAAATTATAGAAGCTAGAATTGAAGAAATATTTACAATAATAAATAAAGACATAACAACTCAAAATGTAAAGCAAAACATAAATACAGTAATATTAGCAGGAAGAGGAATAACAAACATAAATAAGAGTGATGTAGCAGGAAAAATAAATTTAAACATTCCTGTTAAAATGTCAACAGGAAGAGCTATAAGCACAGTAAAACCAGAATTTAGAACCAGTTATGCACTTGTAAGATATATTGCGGCAAGACCATTTGCAAAATCAGTTTCAAGTAAAATTGATTCACAATCAAATGAAAGTGTATTTAAGGTAATAATTGAAAGGATAAAAGAGTTTTTTTATTCTTAAAAATTAGAAAATAAAATTTTTAGAAAAATAATCAAGAAATATAGTTTTAATGGGAGGAAATCTTTATGATGGAATGTGAAGACGTTACAATGATGGACGGAACAGCTACAATAAAAGTAATAGGTGTAGGTGGAGCTGGAAATAATGCAGTAAATAGAATGATTGAAGAAGGAATCAAAGGAGTTGACTTTATTGCTGTAAATACAGATAGACAAGCATTACAAAAGTCAAAAGCAGGAACAAAAATCCAAATAGGAGAAAAAATAACAAGAGGACTTGGAGCAGGAGCAAATCCTGATATAGGTGCTCAATCAGCAGAAGAAAACAAATCAGAAATAGCTGAAACACTAAGAGGAGCTGACATGGTATTTGTTACAGCCGGAATGGGTGGAGGAACAGGAACAGGTGCAGCACCTATAGTTGCTCAAGCAGCTAAAGAAATGGGAATATTAACAATAGGAGTAGTTACAAAACCATTCACATTTGAGGGAAAGAAAAGACTTTCACAAGCTGAAAGAGGAATCGAAAGTTTAAAAGGAAAAGTAGATTCATTAGTAGTAATACCAAATGATAAATTATTACAAGTAATTGACAGAAAAACATCAATAAATGAAGCATTTAGAATGGCTGATGACATATTAAGACAAGGTGTACAAGGAATATCAGACTTAATAGCAGTTACAGGAACAGTAAATCTAGATTTTGCAGATGTTAAGACAATAATGTTAAATACAGGTATGGCACATATGGGAATAGGTAGAGCATCAGGAGAAAACAGAGCAGAAGATGCTGCAAAACAAGCAGTACAAAGTCCATTACTAGAAACTTCAATAGAAGGAGCAAGAGGAGTAATTATAAATATAACAGGTGGAGAAGATTTAGGATTACATGAAGTAAATACTGCAGCAGAATTAGTTCAACGCAGTGTAGATCCTGAAGCTAATATCATATTTGGTACAGTTACAGATCCAGAAATGAAAGATGAAATCCAAATTACTGTAATTGCTACAGGATTTGAAAAACCAGAAACACGTACAGCTTCAGCAGTGGATAGTTTTATAAATAAATCATGGGAAAAGAAAACAAGTTCAATACCAACATCTGATGTTAATTCATCACAAGGTGATTTAGATATACCAGCATTTTTACGTAAAAACAAAAACAAAAATATGTAGTAAAAAATACGACACATTTAAAAGATGATGTCGTTTTTTTGATGCATATTATTTTAATGATTTTCAAAATTCCACAGTATTTGCAATATAAAAAATATATAATAAAAGATAAAACGGAAAGGGTGATTAATTATAACTATATATATAGATGTAATTTTTTTAGAAAATTTAATAATGAATTCTATAATATTATACGCAACTTCAATAATATTAAAAATAAAACCCAAATTAATAAGAATAATTTTAGCAAGTATAATAGGAAGCATATATGCTATAGTAACATATATAACTGAGATATCAATATATACATCAATAATTGCAAAAGGAATTTTAGCTATTGTTATGGTATATGTAGGATTTAATCCACAAGATGTAAAAAAGATGTGTAAACAAGTTTTAATATTTTATTTAACATCATTTGTTTTTGGAGGAGTCGCATTATATTTAATTTATTTTATAAAACCACAAGAAATATTAATGAAAAATGGTATGTTTGTTGGAGAATATGTATTAAAAGTAATTCTTTTAGGGGGAATAGTAGCATTTATTATAATTAGAATTTCCATAAAAATTATAAAGACAAAAATAAATTCAAAAGACATGTATTGTAGAATAAAAATCAAATTTGACAACAAAATAATACAAACAAAAGGAATGATTGATACGGGAAATCTTGCAAAAGAACCTATAACAAATACACCTGTAATTATAGTTGAAAGTAGTTTATTATATGAGGTTATGCCTAAAGAAATAATAGATAATGTAGAAAAAATATTAGGAGGAGATTTAAGTGTTGTTCCCGAAGATATACAGGAGAAATATAAATCAAAGTTAAGATGTATTCCATTTTCATCTTTAGGAAAGCAAAATGGAATGTTATTAGGAATAAAGGCAGATGAAATAATAATTGAATATGAAGAAGAAGAGAAAATTACAAAAAATATAATAATTGGAATATATGACAAATCTTTGACGAAAAGAGGTGAATATAGAGCATTAATAGGACTTGAGTTAGTTCAATAAAAACATTAGAAAAAAAACTGTAAGAAATAATCGCAAAATAGCGATTATTTCTTTTTTTCTACAATAAGAAAGGACAGTATTTGCATAAAAAAAGTTGTACAATAAAAACACGAAAAGAGGTGATGAATAAGTTAAAAAATAGATAAAAGGAAGGAATGAGATAGAAATGAAGCTGATGGAATTTATAAAAAAAAGTATAGACTCAATTTGTTCAAAATATATAAATGGAAATATTGAAGAATCCGAAATTTTGCCAATATTCTATGTTGCAGGAAGTCAAACATTACCACCACCATTATCACCAGAAGAAGAGGAAGAAACTATAAAAAAATTAGATACAGAAGAAAATTTAGAAGCAAGAAAATTACTTGTTGAAAGAAATTTAAGACTAGTTGTATATATTGCAAAAAAATTTGAAAATACAGGGATTGGCATAGAAGACTTAATTTCTATAGGAACAATAGGGTTAATGAAAAGTGTAAATACATTTAATTCAGAAAAAAAAATAAAGCTTGCTACATATGCTTCTAGATGTATAGAAAATGAAATATTAATGTACTTAAGAAGAAATAATAAAATAAAATCAGAAGTATCAATAGATGAACCTTTAAATAAAGATAGTGATGGAAATGAATTATTATTATCTGATATATTAGGGACTGACCCTGATGTTACATATAGAAAATTAGAAGACGAGGTTGATATGAAACTTTTAAAAGAAGCTATAAAAAAATTAAATGATAGAGAAAAAAATATAATGGAAATGAGATTTGGTTTTATTAGCGGAAAAGAAAAAACTCAAAAAGAAGTTGCTGATGAACTTGGAATTTCGCAAAGTTATATTTCTAGACTTGAAAAAAAGATTATTAGTAAGATGAGAAAAGATATTATGAGTAAAACTGGGTAGAAAAATTTCTACCCAATTGTTATTTTTAGCATATTATGCTATAATGCCTTTATAGATACAGGAGGTAGATAATAAAATGAAATTTTTAGTAATATCAGATATACATGGTTCAGGTTATTATGCAAATAAAATAAATGACATATACCAAAAAGAAAAACCAGATAAAATAATTCTTTTAGGGGATTTATATTATCACGGTCCAAGAAATCAATTATCACAAGAATATAATCCCATGGAAGTAGCTAAAATATTAAATAAATATAAAGATATAATTTTATGTACAAAAGGAAACTGTGACGCAGAAGTTGATGAGATGATTTCAGAATTTAAGTTTGAAGAATACATCAATTTAAAAATTAATGGAGTAGACTTCTTTTTTTGTCATGGACATAAGTATAATATGGATAATCCACCACCAATAGGAAATGTTGTTGTATATGGACACTATCATACAGGCTTTATTGAAGAACATGATGGAATAATATATGTAAATGCAGGTTCTATTTCATTACCAAAAAATAATACCCGAAACAGTTATTTAATTATAGATGATAAAGAAATAATACTAAAAGACATAGATGGCAATATAATAGATAGAAAAAAATATTCTAATTTAATTTAAGAAAATATAATAAATAGTAAAAGAGGAGAAAATATGTATACAAAATTTGGAATAAAAAAAGAAATACTTGAATTATCAAAAATTGTAGAAAATGAAATTCAACCACAAATTAAGAAAATAGAAAAGATAAAGGAAATAAACAGCCTAAAAGTGTTATCAGCATTTCAGGAATGTAGATTATCAGAAATGCATTTACATTCATCAACAGGTTATGGAATAGACGAAATAGGAAGAAATAAGATAGAAGAAATATATGCTAATATTTTTAAAACAGAAGATGCTTTAGTTAGAGCACAATTAATTTCAGGAACACATGCTTTAGCAGTAACATTATTTGGAATATTACGCCCAGGAGATACAATGTTAAGTATATCAGGTGCACCATATGATACATTACAAACAATTATAGGTATAAATAAAGAAAAAAGCAAAAGTTCTTTAAAAGAATTTGGAATAAAATATGAACAAATAGATTTAGTTGAAGATGAATTTGATACAGAAAAAATAAAAGAAAGAGTATCAAAAAATAATATTAAATTAATAGAAATTCAAAGGTCAAAAGGATATTCAACAAGGAAAAGTTTAACAATAGAAAAGATAGAAAAGATAATAAAAGAAATAAGAAAAGTAAACAAACAGGTAATTATAATGGTTGATAATTGTTATGGTGAATTTGTTGAAGAAAAAGAGCCAACAGAAGTTGGAGCAGATATAGTTGTTGGTTCTTTAATGAAAAACTTAGGTGCAGGAATTGCAACAAGTGGAGCATATATTGCAGGAAAAAAGGAATTAATAGAATTATGTGCTGAAAGATTAAGTGCGCCAGGAGTAGGAAAGGAAATAGGTCCATCATTAAATCAAAACACAGCTTTTATAAAAGGACTATTTTTTGCACCAAGTGTTGTTGCTAGCAGTGTAAAAACAGCAATATTTGCAAGTAGAATGTTAGAAAAGCTTGGATATAATGTAAATCCCAAATATGACGAACCAAGAGCAGATATAGTTCAAACTGTTGAATTGGGAAATGCAGAAAATTTAATAAAATTCTGTCAAGGAATTCAAATGGGCTCTCCAATAGATTCTCATGTAATACCAGAACCAAGTGAAATGGCTGGATATGATGATGAGGTAATTATGGCAGCTGGAACTTTTACAGAGGGGTCTACAATAGAACTTAGTTGTGATGGACCAATACGTGAACCATATACAGCATATCTACAAGGAGGTCTTACATATGAATATGGAAAGTTGGGGATTATGAAAGCTCTATCTGTACTTTAAAATTATTAATGGATAATGGTTTGCTTTAAGTTAGTAAAAAGAAATCAAAATCATTATCCAGTAACTTAAATTTAGTTAAATTTACAAAAAAACTTGTATCTTACTAAAATTTGTGATATAAATAGACTAATAAAACTGAGGGCAGAAGAGAATTATAATATTGTAACTTTTCAAAAAATTATGTCTTTAGGAGGGAATGTTGAACATGGAAAATAATTATGAATATGAAAAAAAGACTATATTGATAGTAGATGATGAGCAAAAAATAGTAGATTTATTAGTACATAACTTAAGAAGAGAGGGGTATAACACTATAGAAGCAAATGATGGGCAAACAGCAATAGATATAGCAATTCAACAAAAACCAGATTTAATACTATTAGATGTAATGCTTCCAAGAGTAGACGGATTATCAGTATGTAAAAAAATAAAAAATATATATAATGTACCAATATTAATGGTCTCTGCAAAAGATGATGAATTAGACAAAATAGTAGGATTAGAACTTGGAGCAGATGATTATATCACAAAACCATTTAGTGTAAGGGAAGTAGTAGCAAGAGTAAAAGCAAATTTAAGAAAAGTAGAAGCTACTATAGAAGCTCAAGCGGTTGCACAAAAAAATGAAGAAAAGAAAAAACAAAAAAAAGAAACAACAATAAAAGTAGGTTCACTTGTATTAGATTTGGAAAAATATGAAGTTCATATAGATGGAAAAGTAATAAATTTAACATTAAGAGAATTTGAGGTATTAAAATTTTTAGCACAACAACCAGGACAAGTAGTAACAAGAGAAGCATTACTTGAAAGAGTGTGGGGATATGAATATTATGGTGATATTCGTACTGTAGATGTAACAGTTAGAAGAATAAGAGAAAGAATTGAAAATGATACATCAAATCCACAGATATTAATAACAAAAAGAGGAGTAGGATATTATATTCCAAACAAATAAAAAAGAAAAAGCAAAAATTTAGAACTATAAAGTAATAAATTTTCGCTTTTTCTTTTTTATTTATAAAAATCTCTATCTTGAAATCTGATATAATAAGGTTTTATATCAGGTAATAAATCTTTAAAATATATAATTGTGCCATCAACTTGCTGAACTTTTAAGTTTGGATATGTTTTTAGCATTATTTTATCATTAAAAACAGTATTTATTAATGCTTTTCTAAAATTATTTTCATTAACTTTATCATTAATTTCAATAATTATATCTTTATTTTTTACAGACAAATCATTATTTGCAATCATTCTAATTGTAAATAAATTAATAGCATAAGCTGAAATAATACAATCTATTGCCATAAATATGCTTATAGAAAAAATTAATATTTTAATATTTTTATAATGTAATTTTTTTAATATATAGGCTAATAAATTTCTAATATTAGGATGTATAATTTTCATTAAGAAAATAGCTAAAAATCCCCAAAAAATAGAGTAATAAAAGCAGATTCTACCATTTATATTAAGTGGCATATTTGAATAATCCCACCATTTTACATGTAATATTAGTTCACCAATTAAACTAACTAAATATTCGATTATTGAACCTATAAAAAATCCACCTACAAATAGTGTCATTCTATTTTTTTTAAAATATCTCAAAAATATTATCATTATTACAGCACCAATTCCATAAATACTGCAAAATGGACCATATAGAAAGCTTTGTCGACTCTCTAAAACACCATATCTGACTAATGCAAATATTGTTTCTATTATATATCCTGCTATACTATAAAGTATAAAATATGCTAATAATTCCCATAGTTTCATTTTTGGTGGTGATATAAAGTTCTTGTTTTTCTTCAACTTTTTTTCCATTTGTTATTCCTCTTTTATTTTTATATAAAATATTTTACAGTATTTTTTGTAAAAAGGCAAATAAAATTTTAAAAAATTAATCAAAACCATTATTTTATAACGTAATTGAAATTAATATCTTAAAATTATATAAATAAACATTAAATTCACAACTAACTTATAAATAACATAAAATATAGCAAAAACAAAAAGAGGTGAGAAAATGTCAAAATTTATAATTCAAGGCGGAAAAAAATTAGAGGGAGAAGTAAAAATATCAGGATCTAAAAATGCGGCATTACCAATAATTGCTGCGACTGTTTTAATTAAAGGAAAAACAACATTATATAATGTACCTAATATTCAAGATGTGCAAACTATGTTTGAAATTATAGAAGACATAGGAGGAAAAGTAAATAAAAAAAATAATAAAGTAATGATAGATACAAGTAAAATACATACATATGAGATACCAGAAGAATTAATGAGAAAAATGAGATCATCTGTAATATTGGCTGGAGCAATAATAGGGAGATATAATAAAGCAAATTTTTCATATCCAGGGGATTGTGATATTTGGTGGATACATCTGACAAATTTTAATATAATAATATGTTAAAAGTGTAATTATCCAGTAGCCAGGTACTGAAAAAATTTGCAAAATATATTGCAAAATATGATAAGATATGTTAAATTAAATTTAAAGATTATATAAACTAAAGAGAAAGAGGAAAATAAAATATGAATATAAAAAAAATTAAAGTTATTTTAATATTATTAGTAGTATTTGGAATAGTATTAAATGCATTTAAGAAAGTAAATGCACATTCTGTTGATTTAGATCCAGAATCTTTAATATCTATGCCAACGATAATATATGGAGGAAAAGGAACAGTAACTATATCCAGTAAAGTTACAGACTATACATTATATTTTCAAGCAGTAAAAGTTGAAAACACAACTTTTTCTCAATTAGAAAAAATTAATACTGATAGTGAGGCAGAATTAAAAACATTAAAAGAAGAATATACAGCTTTAGAAACAGAATTAAATAATTTAAAAGAAAAATATAATACAGCTTCTGAAGCTTATGAAGAGGGATTAAAGAATACAAATTTATCTGATGAAGAAAAAGAGAGCTTAAAAACAGCTTTTGAAACAGCAAAAACTAATTATCAAAACAAGATAACTGAATGTAACAATAAAATAAATGAATACAATAGTAAAGTTAGTGAGATAAATTCTAAAATTAAAGAATTAACACCTATGTATATAGAAAATAATTGGACTAAAACAACAAATAATCAGATATCAGTAGATACTACTCAGTTTTCTGGTGAACAACCTTATACAATATGGGTAAAGTTAGTTACCTCTAATGGAACTTATTATGATGAAAGTATTTATACTATGACAGGAAATAAAGCTACAAAAATAGAAGTTGCAGGTATTAGTTTAGATAAAACATCATTAACATTAACAGAGGGGAGCAGTTATACTTTAACTGCAACAATTACACCATATAATGCAACAAATAAACAAATTACTTGGGAAAGTAATGATGAAGAAATTGCAACAGTTGTAAATGGAAAGATAACTGCTGAATCTGTTGGAAATGCTGTAATTACAGCTACAACAGAAGATGGAGATTATACAGCAATATGTAAAGTAACTGTTACAGAGAAAGAAATACAATCAAATGATGAATATAAAACAGAAGATGGTGATTCAACAATAGCTCCAAATATATTACCTAAGGCGGGAATTTCAAGTATTGCGATTGTATTAAGTAGTGTATTAAGTATTTTAGGAATAGTATTTTATAAAAGATATAAATATTTTAATATAAAATAATAAAGAAAATAAACAGTACATTTTAGAATGCTGTTTATTTTTATATAATAGGAAAGTAATACATTACTATTATATAAAAGATACAATTTTGTTCTAGGATATTGAAAAATGTGTGAGGTATAATATGAAAAAGTATAAAAAATTTTCGATTTTATTTATAATATTGTTTATCCTATTAATAGGAAATAATGTATATGCAACAAGTGAAGATAATAGTAAAAAACTATTGTATCAAGATGCAACTATAAATAGTGATGGCTCTGTTACTGTAAAAGAAGCTTTATGGCTAAATGGTGATTATAATGGAGCAGAAAGAGAGATAAAGTTTTCGAATTCTAATAGTTATCCATTTACAGGAATTTATAGTAATTTTTCTGGCGATTCAGATATATATAATGCAAAAGAAGTAACAGATATAAAAGTGTATGATATTTCACAATCTAACTTTTCTTCAATAAATGATATTGAAAAAGTTGAGAAAGAATTCAAGGAAGTTAAAAGTGCATCAAAAGGAAAATATGGGGTATATACTATTACAAATGAATATAGAGATACAAAAGTTAAGATTTATTGTCCAGCAAAAAAGAAAAAAGTTTTTTATATAGAATATACAATAAAAGATGCAGTTGTAGTACATAATGATATTGCTGAATTATATTGGTGTTTTTTAGAAAATAATACATATGAAACAATTTTTGATTACCAGTTAAAGGTACATCTACCACAAGAAGATAAAAATGTAATGGTATGGTCTCATGGTCCTGCTTCTGGTTATTGTAATATTGATGATTATCAAACATTATCTTTAAAAGATACTAATATAAGTCCATATAAATTTGAAACTATACGAATAATGTTTGATAAATCTTTAGTAGCAGAAGCAACAAAAAAATCTAATGTAAGTGGTAAAGATTATATTATACAATATGAAAATGCTATGGCAGATCCAGAAACTTCATCAGATGAAAAAAAGAAAATAGAAATAGAAAATCAATTAAGTGATGTTTTTATAAAATTAGATGAAGAACAAACTATTTATTATTATAATAGAGCAAGTGAATTGTTACAAAAATATACTTGGGATGAAATTCAAAAGCAAAAATATCAAATTGAATTAGAAGAAAGTAAAGAAGCTGTTAACCAAAATTGGAAAGAATCTGTAGAAGAAAAATATAATTTTATCATTAAGTATAATAGTATTTCTGAGTATGAAATAAAATCTTTAATATCAGAAATAGACAAGGGATTTGATGAAAGTGCAAAAAAAGAATATTATGAAAAGGCCAATCAATTACAACAACAATTAGATTCAAATAATTTAAAAACGAAACAAACTATAATAAAGATAGTTGTGGTTATATATTGCATTTTAGGAGTTATTTGTGCTTTAATTTTATTAAAGAGATTATTTGAGAAAAGAAGATATCACAAAAAATATTATTGTGATTTTCCTAGTGATGATAAAGCTTATATTATAGACTATCTGATAAATAAAGAAGTTAGTGGAAAAACATTTATAGTGTCAATACTTGATTTAATCGCTAAAAATATAATTTCAGTTGAAAAAAACTATACAGTAGAAAATGATTTTTATTTTATTTTAAATAAGAAGACATATGATAAAACAACAGTAGAAAATGATGTTATAGAAATATTGTTTAATACAGTTGGTAGTGATAACAAATGTTCATTAGAACAATTAAAAAAATGTGGAAAAGTAAAGAATAATTCTGAACCAATTATTTATCAACTTGCTGAATTTGAAAAAGATGTATTAAAAGAAGTTAAATATAAAGATTATTTTAGAAAAGATAATAAGGTTATAAATATATTGATAAAAATGCCGATAATAATAGGAATATTAGGATTTGTATTAGGATTTTTTATAAATGGTAATGGATATATTAATATATTAAGTTATTATACTTTAATTACAGTATTGAGTTATATATATTATAAAATATTAAAATCAGATAAAAGAAGAACAAGAAAAGGACAACTAGAGTATTCAAAATGGTTAGCTCACAAAAGATTTTTGAAAGATTTTGGTAGTTTTGAACAAAAAGAACTTCCAGAAATAATATTATGGGAAAAGTATCTAGTTACAGCGACTATACTTGGATGTTCAAGTCAAATATTAAAACAAATGAAGATATATGTCAATTCATATGATGGATTAGAAGAAGTTCTTTCAGAATATATGAATTATCAAACAATAGAACAATTAAATAATAGTTTAAATTCATTGGTTAGTAAAGCAAAATCAGAGTATTCATATAGAAATACATCATCTAATTCAAAAAGAGATACATATTCATCAAGTTCTGGTTTTGGAGGAGGTTCTTCTACTGGTGGAACAGGAGGAGGCGGTGGTAGCTGGGGCCGTTTCTAAAAAATATGTAAAAAGATATAAGGAGAATAAAAGTGAAAAATAGTGAATTAAAAGTGAGTTATTTAGATGAAAACACTTTTTGGCACATTACAAGCAAATTAAATATAGAAAGTATTCAAAGAAATGGATTAGTGCCACGAGATGGAAAAAGAAATGGAAAAAATACTAGTGCAGAAGACCCAGTACCTAGAGTATTTTTCAGTCAAGGACTAGATGGAGTATTAGCACAAGCAAACAATTTAGCATTTTTGATAAATGAATTTGTAAAGAATATAGAAAGAACAGATGAGGGTGATAATGGGAAAAATGTTAAAGAACAAATGAATGAATTCCTAAATAATTCTGTAAACAATGAGATTGAAAAAAAAGATGTTAAAAATGGTGGATTTATAGATATAGCTAATTTTATAAAAGGAGACATTTTTAAAAATGGAATAAACAAAAATTTGAGTGAACAAGATTTAAATAAAATTATATATAATATTACAAAAACTATATGGGAAAATGATATATGTTTGAAAGCAAATTTAAAAGAAAACGTGGATTATAGTTGGAATGATACTAATTATTCTGCTACAGGAAGTCAAAAAAGACCAATGACAAAAAAGAATATGCATACATTTGAGGGACATACAATTACTCCTGATAAGATAGAAATAATTACAGATGAAAAAGGAAATCCAAGGACAACATGGGATGTATTTAAAGAAATGGCAATGTTTTACAAAAAGAAATATCCTGATAAACAATATTTACCTGTAGAAGAATGGCAATCTGGATATATGGATGAAAATGGAAAAATTGTTTATACAGGTGAAATTAATCATGAAAAAGATTATTTAAGTATGTTTATTGAAATAGAAAGAAATGAAAAGATTGAATTAAGGAATATCGCTAGGGGATTTGCTAAAGAAAAAGAAGTAGCATTAAAAAAAGAAGAGGCAAAAGTAGTATTTGAACAATTAGAAAAAGAGCATATACAAGAAAGTCCTAGTTTGTCTGAATAGGAGAGGATTATATGACAGAAGATAAAAAAGAAAAATATCAAAAGGCATATGTAGAATTATATGAAATAATAAAAATTTTACCAGATGAAGAAAAAGAAAAAATTCCTAAATTAGTTTTAAAAAACTTAAAAGATAATATGGATAAAGAATATAAATTTACATTAGATAAAGATAAAAATATATTAAATCAAAAATATAGAATTGAAACAAAAGCATTGTTTTTGGAATTATATGAAAGATATTTATTACCAGAAGAAGAGAGTGAGTTTTGGAAACAATATGATAAAATTTGCAATAACATGATTGAAGAAGAAAAAAGGATAAAATATAATTTTGATAATATTTTTAAAAATAGAAAGTTAGAAAAAGAAGAGTTAATATTTACAAAAGAAAATAAAAGCAACTTACCGATTGAAATAAAAAAAGAAAATATTATTATGAAGTTTTTTAAAATTATAAAGGATATATTTCATTTAAATTAAAGTTTATAATCAATGGTTAATATAAGAAATTTTAATTTAGCCAAGCAAAATGCATATTTTTTGTAGGTTTAGAAAATCGATAACTAAAAATAAAGTTATCGATTTTTTTTGATAAAAGTTAAAGATATTTACACTATAAATTACTTAATTTTTGACTTTGTCAAGTAAAGCGTGTAATTTTTTTCCTTTAAATTCTTTTGGGTAGTTATGTGGAATAAGGGCAAATCTCATATGGGTAGTGATACTACTTGTAATTTTAGTAATAAGGACAAAAAGTTTTTGAATATAAATTAGAGGAAAGGTAGGTGAATATTCTGGAAAAGGCAAAGAATAATAAAGATAAAAAGAAAGAAGATAAATTACCATTTGCAGTATTTATTTGTCCAAAATCAAATATTGTTGAATTAGAAGATTATAAACAGATATTCACCGATATTATTTCTGATAGAATAAAAAATATAAATAAAGAAAAGAACAAATTTTCGTAAAAGTATTGAAAAGGTTTTAGAAATATGATATAAATAGAAGAAATAAAATAATATAATTCAACTATTCGGAAATACCGAACAGTTGAAAAGAGGAGATGAGTTTATGGCAAATGATCTAGTAAACAATACAGAAAAAGATTTCGAAAGTATTAAGCATGTGGATGAGAATTGCACAGAATTCTGGTATGCTAGAGAACTAATGACAATGTTAGAATATAGTAAATGGGGAAATTTTATTAAAGTAATTGACAAAGCAAAAGAATCTTGTAAAAACAGTAATATGAACGTATTGGATCATTTTGCCGACGTCGGCAAAATGATAATGGTAGCCAAAGGAGCAGAAAGAGAAATTGATGATTATAAATTAACAAGATATGCATGCTATCTTATAGCACAAAATGGAGATAGCAGAAAAAAAGCAATAGCATTAGCTCAAACTTATTTTGCAGTTCAAACAAGAAAACAAGAATTAACAAGACAGGAATATGAACAATTAAGTGAAGATGAAAAAAGATTATACACTAGAAAAAACGTAAAAGACAAAAATAAATATTTATTTGATACAGCAAAATTAGCAGGTGTGAAAAATTACGGGAAATTCAATAATTATGGTTATAGAGGATTGTATAACGGAGAAACAGCAAAAGATATTGCAAACAGAAAAGGTATATCAGAAAAAGAAGATATATTGGATTACATGAGTAGTACGGAATTAGCAGCAAATTTATTTAGAATCACACAAACTGATGAAGTTTTAAAAAATAAAAATATAAATAATGAATATGATGCTTGTAAAACTCATCATAATGTAGGACAAGCTGTTAGACAAACTATAAAAAGAATAGGTGGTACTATGCCAGAAGATTTGCCAACACCAAGTAAGAGTGCAAAACAAATTGAAGAAGAAAAAAGCAAAGAATTAAAATCAAATAATAAAAAAAGCTTAAAATAACAATTAGTTAAATAAAAACTAACTGTTAAATATAAAATAGAAAAGTTCTAAAATTTTAAGAAAAATCTTGAAATTTTAGAACTTTTTATAAAATAGCAACCATAAAATGTAATAACTATTAAAAGTTAGTGATACATAATAAAGCGGAGGTATGCTATGAAAAAATCTAACGAGGAAAAAAGAGTAGTAATATATTGCAGAGAAAGTAGAGACAACTATGGTGAAAATTATGAAAGAATAGAAACACAAAGGGACTTGTTGGTTAAATACTGTAAAAATCATGGGTATACTAATATTGTAGATATTATAATGGATGATGACAAAAGTGGAACAGATTTTAGCAGATTTGATGATATTAGAGAAAGAGCAAAGAATAAAGAAATAGATGTAATTATATTCAAAAACTCGGCAAGACTTGGAAGAAACCAAAAAGAAGCATTAGATTTTGTAGAATACTTAGAATCACAAGCGATAGAAATAATATTTGAAGATGAACAATATAATGAGGAAATGTTTGGGTTATATGCATGGTTTAATGAAAGAAGAGCAAGAGATGATAGTAATAATATAAGAAGAAATTTAAGACACAAAATAGAAGAAGGAGATTTACTTGTTAAAGCAATATATGGATACAACAAAGATGGAAAGACCTTAGTAATTAATGAAGAAACAGCACCAGTGGTACAAGAAATTTTTGAATTATATGCTAAAAGTTGGGGATATCAAAAAATAGCAACATACTTAAATAAAAAAGGAACACCAACACCATCACAATCAAGAAATTTTGCAAATGCAAAACAAACAACAAATTGGAAAGCACAGCATATAGTAAGAATATTAGATGACAGAAGATATATTGGAGATTATGTTGGAGGACATACAGAAAAATTAAGTTTTAAATCAAAAAAAACGAGAGTAAAAGCACCAGAAGAATGGACAATATTAGAAAATCATCATGAACCAATAATTGATAAAGAACTATTTGAGAAAGTACAAAAAATTAGAAAGAAAAGAAAAAAAGAAAGTGATAAAATAAATAATGGATTTAAATTTGTAGATGTAGAAGATAACATATATTCAGGACTTTTATATTGTGGAAGATGTGGAATTCCAATGTATAAAAGAAAAGGAAATACAGGGACAAGAAAAAGACCAGATAGTTATTTATGCAAAAAATATAGTAATGAGGGAGCAATCAAAAAAGATATAAGGGAAAATTACGGTTGCAAACCACACAGAATAAGAATAGAATATTTAGACAAAATAGTAAATGCATATATAGATAATTTAATAAATAATCCAGAATTTAAAAGTTTTGTAATGAACAATGTAAAAACAATTAGTACTAACAAAGTAACATTAGAAAAAGAACTAAATAAATCAAAACAAATTTTAGAAAAATTGGAAAAACAATTTAAGCAAGTATATGAAGATAAGCTAAATGATTTAATTCCAGAATTTATTTATAAAGATAAAAAGCAGGAATTAGAAAATAAAATAAAATATGAAAAAGAAAAATTGCAAGAAGCGGAAAGTAAATTTAATACACTAAATAAATTAGAAGATAAAGAAAATTTAATATTTAAAGAAATAGATGATATAAAGAAAAATGGATTAAGAAAAGAAGAACTATCTAGATTATTTGATAAGATAGTAGTATTTGACAAAGAAGAAATAACGGAAGAGATAAAACAAGAATATAATTTAACTGAAGAAATGTATAAAGAATTATATGAAAATGGAGGTTTAGCATTTCACTTAAAATTTATGTATCCATAAACTATCACAAACAGGAGGATGTGAAATTGGTTCAAGACCAATAGATTTACATTTAAAAGGATTTGAAAAATTAGGAATAAACATAAAAGAGGAATATGGAGAAATAATTTGCAATACAGAGAAAATATTAGGAACACAAATTCATCTTGATTTTCCAAGTGTAGGAGCAACAGAAAACATAATATTAGCATCATGTTTAGCAGAGGGAACAACAATATTAACTAATTCAGCAAAAGAACCAGAAATAGAAGATATGGTAAAATTTTTAAATAAAGCAGGTGCAAAAATAAAAGGTGCAGGAACAGATAGAATAGAAATTACAGGAGTAAAAAAATTATCAGAAATAAGTTATAACATTATGCCAGATAGAATAGAAGCAGGAACATATTTAGTGGCAGGAGCGATAACAGGAGGAAATGTAAAAATAACAAATGCAAATCCTAATCACATAGAACCAGTATTAAATAAATTAGAAGAAGCAAATTGTATATTAGATATTGGAAAAAATTATGTAGAAATAAAAGCACCAAAAAGAATAAAAGCGATAGATATAAAAACAATGCCATATCCAGGTTTTCCAACAGATATGCAATCTATTTTTGGAGCATTACTTTCAACTGCAAAAGGAACATCAATAATAACAGAAAATATTTTTGAAAGTAGATATAAATATATTCAAGAATTAAATAGAATGGGAACTAAAATAAATGTAGAGGGTAGAACAGCTGTTATAAAAGGAACCAAAAGAATACAAGGGACAAATGTAGTTGCATCAGATTTAAGAGGAGGTGCAGCACTTATTATTGAAGCACTTGTTGCAAGAGGGGTTACACAAATTGATAATGTACATTATATATTAAGGGGATATGAAGATATAGAGAAAAAATTAAAAAAATTAGGTGCAAAAATTTTTTTCGAAAAATAAGTAAGGGGCGAAAAGCTCCTTTATTTTACTATAAAAAAATCAAACAAAACCACTTTTCTGGTCAAATACTTGCTTTTATAAGTAAAATGAAGTATAATTTATAAGAAAATTTAAGAGAGAAAGGATATATAGAAATGAAAGCTATAGAAATAAGGAATAAATATCTAGAATTTTTTAAAAAACATGGACACACTATAATACCATCAGCACCATTAATACCAGAGAATGATCCATCAGTACTATTTACAACAGCAGGAATGCAACCATTAGTACCATATTTATTAGGAGAAAAACATCCAGCAGGAACAAGACTTACAGACTATCAAAAATGTGTAAGAACAAACGATATAGAAGAAGTTGGAGACAACCGCCATTTAACATATTTTGAAATGTTAGGAAATTGGTCATTAGGAGACTATTTTAAAGAAGAATCAATCCAAATGAGTTATGATTTCTTAACAAAAGAATTAAATATACCTGCAGAAAAATTATCAGTAACATGTTTTGCAGGAGATGAAGATTGCCCAAGAGATAACATAACAGCAGAATGTTGGAAAAAAGCAGGAATACCAGAAGAAAGAATATATTATTTTGGAAAAGATGACAACTGGTGGATAGCAGGAGAAGAAGGACCATGTGGTCCAGACACAGAAATGTTTTATGATACTGGAAAACCAAAATGTAGTCCAGAATGTAACCCATCATGTGGATGTGGAAAATATGTAGAAATCTGGAATAATGTATTTATGGAATTCTATAAAGACCATAATGGAAAATATTCAAAATTAAAACAACATAATGTTGATACAGGACTTGGACTTGAAAGAATGACAATGTTACTTGAGGGAAAAGAAACACCATTTGAAACTGAATTATTTGCACCAATAATGGATAAACTAGTAGAGTTACAAAAAGTTGACAATATAGCAAGTAGAAGAATAATTGCAGAACATTTACGTTCAAGTATGATGATTATATGTGATGGAGGAAGACCAAGTAATGTTGATAGAGGATATATATTAAGAAGATTAATACGTAGAATGGTTAGACATATGAACAAACTACAAATATCTTTAGATGAATTGTCAACATTAATAGAACTAAATGTGGACAATCTAAAAGAAATGTATCCTGCATTAAACGAAAATAAAGAAACAATAAGAACAGTAATACTAGAAGAAAAAGACAAATTTGTAAAAACTTTAGCAAAAGGTGAAAAAGAATTTGCTAAAGAAATAGAAACAGTTAAAGCACAAGGAAAAGACACAATACCAGGGAAAATGGTATTTAGATTATATGACACATATGGATTTCCACCAGAAGAAACAGAAGAATTAGCTAGAGAAAATGGAATGAAAATTGATAAAGAAGAATTTGAAAAATTATTCAAAGAGCACCAAGAAAAATCAAGAGCAGGAGCAGAACAAAAATTTAAAGGTGGACTTGCATCAACAGGAGAAATGGAAACAAAATATCATACTGCAACACATCTTTTAAATGCTGCATTAAAACAAATTCTTGGTTCACATGTACATCAAAGAGGAAGTAATATAACAGCAGAAAGAATGAGATTTGACTTTTCACATCCTGCAAAAATGACAGATGAAGAGAAAAAAGCAACAGAAGACTTAGTTAATGAATGGATAAAAGAAGCAATTCCAGTAGAACACTTAGAAATGAAAAAAGATGAAGCAATTAGACTTGGAGCAGAAGCGATGTTTATTGAGAAATATGGAGATGTAGTTTCTGTATATAAAATAGGAGATAAATCAATAGAATTATGTGGAGGACCTCATGTGCAAAACACTTCAGAATTGGGGCATTTCAAAATAAAGAAAGAAGAGTCAAGTTCATCAGGTGTTAGAAGAATTAAAGCTATATTAGATTAAAAATATTTTAGATAAGGAGGAATTAATCAATTAAATAGATTAATATTTCTATATAATTGATTATAAGATTATTATGGATGAAAATTGTTTATTTTGCAGAATAATAAAAGGAGAAATACAATCAAGTAAAGTATATGAAGATGAAGATGTATTAGCATTCAAAGACATAAATCCAGCTGCACCGATACATGTATTAGTAATACCAAAAAAACATATACCATCACTTGCAGAAATGGAAGATGGAGATGAAAAAATAATAAGTAAAATTTATAAAATAATAAATGAAATAGCTGAAAAACAAGGCTTTAAACAAAATGGATATAGAGTAATAGTAAATTGTGGCAAAGATGGAGGACAAGAAGTAGGGCACCTACATTTTCATTTATTAGCAGGAAAACAATTAGGTGAAAAAATAGTATAAAATACTACCAATTTTTTTAAAAATATGTTATAATAGATATATAATGAAAAAATGGAGGTATTTGTAATATGAGTAAAAAATATAGTAATTTTTTAACAATACTCTTAGTAATAATAATAGTAGTGATAATAGGAATAATAGGATTTCTAGGATATAAATATTATAAAACATATGTAATAAAAAATAGTTCAGAAAATTTTGTAGATACTTTTGTTGATGGAACATCAGATAGTGAAAGAAAATCTGACAATGGTGAACAAGACAATAGTATGTTTGAAGGTGTCGAAGAGGGAAATACTGATGGAAGTAGTTCATCAGGAACAAAGAAAAAACAATACAATGGTTTTGATGTAGCAGGAACAATAGAAATACCAGCAACAAATATAAAATATCCTATAATTGAACAATATGAATATTCACCAAAAGCATTAGAAACATCAGTAGTTATTTTATATGGAGTAGGATTAAATCAAGTAGGAAATACTACAATAGCAGGACATAACTATAGAAACGGATTATTTTTTTCCAATAATAAAAAGTTAAATGTTGGAGATAAAATATATATTACAGATTCAACAGGAAAAAGACTATCATATACAATATATGATAAACGTGAAGTAGCAGAAAACGAATCTGATTACATAACAAGAGATACACAAGGAGCAATAGAAATATCATTAACAACATGTACAGATGATAGTAAAGCAAGAACAATAATATTAGCAAGAGCAGATTCATAAAATCGAGAGGACATGTTAAAAACATGTTCTCTATTTTTTATAAATACAAAAAAGAAAGGTTACAAAAAGATGAATAAAAAACAAGCAGAAAAAAGAATAAAAGAATTAAGAAAAACAGTAGAATACCATGCAAAAAAATATTACGATGATGACAAACCTGAAATAACAGATTTTGAATATGATATGATGATGTTAGAATTAAGAACATTAGAAAGCCAATATCCAGAATTTATAACAAAAACATCTTTAACACAAAAAGTAGGAGGAACTGTAAAAGAGGGATTTCAAAAGGTAGAACATGAGGTTCCACTACAAAGCTTACAAGATGTTTTTAATTTTGAAGAAATAGAAGCATTTGATGAAAGAGTAAAGAAACAAGCAGAAGAAAATGGAATACAAGACATTAAATATGTTGTAGAAACTAAAATTGATGGATTATCAGCAGCATTAGAATATGTTGATGGAAAATTTGTTAGAGGAGCAACAAGAGGAAACGGATTAGTTGGAGAAGATGTAACAGAAAACTTAAAAACAATAAAAACAATACCACAAGAATTATCAGAGAAAATTAATATAACTGTAAGAGGAGAAGTTTTTATTTCTAAAAAAGACTTTGAAAAAATGAATCAAGAAAGAGAAGAAAATGAAGAAGAATTATTTGCAAATGCACGTAATGCAGCGGCAGGTTCATTAAGGCAGTTAGATAGTAGCATAGCAAAAAGTAGACCATTGGACATTTATATATTTAATGTTCAAAAAATAGAGGGAAAAGAATTTAATTCACATTTTGAAGAACTTGAATATTTAAATAAATTGGGATTTAATGTAAATCCTGTACGAATTTATTGTAATACAATAGAAGAAGTAATAAAAGGAATTAATAAAATTGGAGAAGACAGAGAAAATTTAACATTTGGAATTGATGGAGCGGTTGTAAAAGTTGACAATTTGAAATTAAGAGAAATAATGGGAACAACAAGTAAAGTTCCCAAATGGGCAATAGCATATAAATATCCTCCAGAAAGAAAAGAGACAATATTAAAAGATATCATATGTCAAGTTGGAAGAACAGGAGTTATAACACCAATGGCAATATTAGAGCCTGTGGAAGTTGCAGGGTCTACAATCTCAAAAACAACACTTCATAATGAGGATTTTATTAAAGAAAAAGGATTAAAAATAGGAGATAAAGTAATAATACAAAAAGCAGGGGATGTAATACCTGAAATAGTTGAAACAGTTGTTAATAAAAGGACAGGAGAAGAAAAAGATTTTGAAATGCCACGAGTATGTCCTGTTTGTGGTGCAGAAGCAATTAGAGAAGAGGGAGAATCTGCTGTAAGATGTACAGGAATTGAATGTCCAGCTAAATTATATAGAAATTTAGTACACTTTGTATCTAGAGAAGCAATGAATATAGATGGTCTTGGTGAAAATATTATAGGAGTATTGTTAGAAAAGAAAATGATTTCAAATATTGCTGATATTTATGACTTGAAATTTGAAGATATTGCATCACTTAAGAAAAATGGAAAGAAATTTGCTCAAAATTTAATAGATAGCATAAATATAAGTAAAGAAAATGATTTATATAGGTTAATTACAGCATTAGGGATTAGACATGTAGGAGTAAAAGCAGCAAAGATTTTAGCAAAACAATATGAAGACATGGATACTTTATCAGAAGCAACTATAGAAAGTTTAAGTGAAGTAGATGAAATTGGTCCTATTGTAGCAAATAGTATAAGAGAATTTTTTGAGCAAGAACAAACTAAAGATTTAATATTGCGTTTAAAAAAAGCAGGGGTTAATATGAATAGAATTAAAGATGAAAATGAGGATGATAGATTCTCAGGAAAAACCTTTGTATTAACAGGTTCTCTTGAAAAATATTCAAGAGATGAAGTAGCAGATATAATAGAAAAATTTGGAGGGAAAACTTCAAGTTCTGTATCTAAGAAAACAAGTTATGTTTTAGCTGGTGAATCTGCAGGAAGTAAACTTGTAAAAGCCCAGAAGTTGGGGGTACAAATAATAACAGAAGAAGAATTTGAAAAAATGTGTTTATAAAAATAATTTTATTTTTTTAGAAAGAGGAACTTATATGGAAAACTATACATTTGAAGATATGTGGTTAGACCTAAAAAATGGTTATCAAATATATTACACATATGTAAGAAATAGATATGTTTTATTTAGAACAGCAAAGAATTGTTATACACAAAAATTATTAACAGATAATCCTAAAAATCCACAACCAAGAATGACTATGATTACTTTAAAAAGAGTAAAAGAAATATTTCCTTATATGGAAGATATAGAGTATAAGGTAGGAAATGATGTGGATTTCAATATTTAGCAATATATAGATAGAAGAGTAAAAAGCACAAGGTATTAATCTTGTGCTTTTGATGTTCACTTTTTAGGGATTATTTTTTAATTTTTGATTTTGTTTTTCATTATACATTTTTTTATCTGCTTCTTTTTTGGCATCTTTTAAAGAAAAAGTTTTTTTGTTTTCAGGTTTATATATAGATACTCCATATGATATATGAGGCAATCTATTTTTCTTTGCTCTTGCTTCTTCAAGGTTATCAATAAACTTTCTATTAACAGAATCAATATCAACATCCTTTTTGTCTATATTGATAATAACAGCAAACTCATCTCCGCCCATTCGATAGCACTTTCCGAAATCCTTGTAACTATATTTTATTATAATAGCGACAGTTTTTAATACCTTATCACCAAAGTGATGACCATATGTATCATTAATAATTTTAAAGTCATTTATATCCATAATAATTATAATGCATTTTTTATTTTCGTTATCATGGTTTGTAATATATTCATTAAAACTATTTTGATTTAGTAAACCTGTCAAACCGTCAATACAACCATAGAAATCATTATAATATATGTATATGAATAACGATGTTACAGCTATGGTTATCCAACAAGTTTTTATTTCATAATGAATAATTTGTATGGTTCCTCCTAAAAACGTAAAAGCCATGATTTCTAAAAGTTTTAATTTACTTCCAATATTATCAAATTTTTTGCTGTATTGAAAGGCATTAGCAAACATATAAAGTGTGGTTATTGCAAATGTTGACACATAGATATCATACATCATTTTATTATAAAACCGGCTTATGTTGGATTGATTGATTAAACCAAATCCTAGTAAAATTCCACTACATATTACATAGAACCTTACTAATATCCATAATATTTTTATATATTTTGCCTGCTTTTCCTTAGATGAAAGAAAATAATTTTTAAATTTTATAAGTATTTGGATAGCTTCATAAATTGTACGGTTATATGTACTAGATTCATATACTGCTTCTAATTCTTCATCCTCAAATAATGTTTTAGATACAATAAGAGGAATTATTGGAACAAATATAAATTTTATTAGTTCCAGAACTGAAGTAAATGTACTTTTTTCCAGTTTAACACACAGCCATTCACATGACATTCCTATGATAACAAGAATAAAAGCAATAATTAATCCTTTATGTTTTTTACTTTTCCGTAATTTGCTATTTGAGTAAACAGCTGTTATCAAAATGGTCATAATAAAAATACTTAAGATTACGATTGAATAATAATAATAATTCATAATTTTTCTCTCCTTTGTATAACCCCTTATTTTGTGAACCTAATTCAAAATGATGAACTAGTAATAAAATTTTAACTGACTTATTATAGCACAAAGATAAAGATAATTCAATTATTTGTTATAAAAGTCAATCAAAAAAAATAAAAAAAGAGTTTTAACATTGAAAAAGAAATGTTTTTAAGATATAATAACAATGTCATTTGTATAATTGAAAGTGATAAAGGAGAAGAGATATGGAGATAATAGACGGAAAAAAGCTAGCAAAAGAAATAAGAGAAAAATTAAAAATAGAATGTAAAGAAATAAAAGAAAAAGGAATAAATCCAAAGTTCGCAGTAATAATGGTAGGAAATGACAAGGCATCACAAATATATGTAAAAAATAAAAGTAAGGTATGTGAAGAAATAGGAATAGAATGTATGGAATATTTTCTAAATGAAAATATAAAGCAAGAAGAATTAATAAAAAAAATAGAAGAATTAAATAATGATAAAACAATTCATGGAATATTATTACAGAGTCCTATTCCAGACGGATTAGATATAAATGAAGCATTTAGAACAATAGCACCTGAAAAAGATGTTGACGGTTTTAATCCTGTAAATGTAGGAAAATTGTGTTTAAATCAAGATACATTTGTTTCATGTACACCATATGGGATTATGAAAATGTTTGAAGCATATGATATTGATTTAACTGGAAAAAATGTAACAATTATTGGCAGAAGCAATATTGTTGGAAAACCATTAATTCAATGTTGTTTAAATAAAAATGCAACAGTTACAGTTTGTCATTCAAAAACAACAAACCTAAAGGAACATACAAAAAATGCGGATATTGTTATTTCAGCAATAGGTAAACCTAGATTTATAACTGTAGATATGATAAAAAAAGATGCAGTTGTAATTGATGTTGGAATTAACAGAACTGATGACGGAAAAATAATAGGAGATGTGGATTTTGATAATGTAAGTAAAAAAGCAAGTTATATAACTCCGGTTCCAGGTGGGGTGGGACCAATGACTATTGCAATGCTTATGAATAATGTAATAAAAGCAACTAAGAGATAAAAAATAAAAATAGGTTTAGGGGGCATATATAGATATTAAGTCTATATATGTTTTTTGTGTTTTTACAATAAAAAAAGAATAAGAAAGGAAAGCTGAAATGAGAATAGAAGAAATATCAATAAATTCAAAAAAATATCCAGAGCAATTAAGAAATATATATAAACCACCATTAAAATTATATGTATTAGGAAATAAGGAATTATTATATCAAAAAGGAATTGCAATAGTAGGTGCTAGAAAAGCAACTCAATATGGTAAAAATACAGCATATAAGATTTCGAGTGAATTAAGTAAAAAAGGTATTAATATAATAAGTGGTTTAGCTATTGGAATTGATACATGTGCACATATAGGAGCTGTACAAAATGTAAATAATGAAAAAGTATTATTAAATAATTCTAATATAGGACGAACGATAGCTGTTCTAGGAAGTGGAATAGATAAAATATATCCAAAAGATAATATAGAATTAGCAAGAAATATAATAAAATCAGGAGGTTGTATAATTTCTGAATACCCAATAGGAACCAAACCAGAAAAAATACATTTTCCACAAAGAAATAGAATAATAAGTGCATTATCAATGGGAGTATTAGTTGTAGAAGCAAGCAAAAAGAGTGGAGCACTAATAACTGCAGAATTTGCATTGGAACAGGGAAGAGAAGTATTTGCAATTCCTGGTAATATCGATAGAATAGAGAGTGAAGGGTGTAATGAATTGATTAGAGATGGTGCTAATATGGTAACATCTTATAAAGATATAATAGAATATATAAATATTTGATTTTGAAATAAGGTATCAAAAAATCATCAAAACCATTAAAAGTATAATATTTATGTATTGACTTGAAAAAGATTAAAGAAATGTGTATACTAAAATAGAAATATACTCAGAAAGGATGAGAAAAATATGGAAAACGATAGATTAGAAAGTTTAATCAATTTAATAAAAAAAATAGAAGTAACAGATGAAAATAAAGAACAAGTAGATGAAATGAAAGACTTAATAGAGCAAAAAAGGTATGCAGAGGTAATAAAAATATTAAATGAATTAAAATTAGAAAGAAAAATAAAAATTAAAAATGATGTTTATGAAGATAGTGAAGAAGAAGTGGAAGAAGATGATGATGACGATGAAGAAGATGATGATAATAATGAAGAGGAAGTAATTAAAGAAAAAAATAATGGAATATATCCTAAAGAGCTTTCAAATATTGCATTAGAAGAGAAATATATAGGATTATTACTAGAAAATCCAAAAGCAATATCAATGTATTACATTTTGCATGAAGATTGTTATTTTGAAAGTGATAAATTATTAAATATATATAAAAGTATTCTATTTACAGAGGGGCAAGCATATGCACCACAAATTGCAAAAAATGAATTTAATTTTGCAAAAGAAGATACAGAAACATATAAACAAAAAATGCAACTTAAAGAAAAAGCCAAAAAAGGTAGATACGAATTTGAAAAGATATATATAGAGCTAAGAAAATTATTTGAGATAAGAAAGAACTATTTAACAAACCCAATAAAAAATACTCAAAAACAGATAGTAGGAATTTTGAAATATGAATTATATTCTCAAATGACAATACAAGAAATAAAAGATGCAATTATACAAATAACAACAACAGAAAAATTTAAGAGAGCAATATTAAATAATAATATCACTGATTTTTTATTAACAGGAGATAATAGTTTAACAACAGGATTAAAATTACCATTTCCGATATTAAGTAGTGTTTTTAAAGGGATAAGAAAAGGAGAAACAATGGCATATGCAATGCCATCAAATTCGGGAAAAAGTAGATTTACAATAAACCTAGCATCATATTTAGCATTTATACATAAGAAAAAAGTTTTAATAATATCTAATGAAATGTCAGAAGAAAAAATGAAATTATGTTTAATAACTACTATATTGAATAATAAAGAAATTCAAAAATTACATGGACAAGAGATATCAAAAACAGAAGGAGAATTATTAGAATTTAAGTTTAGACCAGATGATGGAAAAAATGTAGAAGTTGATGAAGATGGATTTGTAAAAAAACAAGAGGGAGAAAGTCAAAAAGCATTTTCTAAAAGACTTATAGAAATATCAAGTGAATTTAAACAAACAATAATGGTTACAGATTGGATAGATAAACAAATAAAAAATTCAATATATTTTGTAAATATTACAAATCATACAAATGATGAATTAGAAAAAGTTATTTTAAATTATTATTATAAAGAAAAAATAGAGTATATGTTTTATGATACATTAAAAACAGACACTGAAAATATAGGAAATGGAGAAGAAATAAAAAAGACGGCTACTATTCTTTCTAATTTAGCACAAAATTTAAAAATATTTATTGCATCATCTTTACAATTAACAGAAAGTGATACATTACCAATAAATTTAAATATAAATGATTTAGCTGTTAGTAGAACAGTAAAAGAAGTACTTGATACTTTGTGCTTGATAAAACAAATACATAATGAGGATTTAGACAAATATGAATATTCTTTAGAAGAAGTGGATACTAAATTCTATGATTTGAAAAAGTACAAGGATCCAGATGTAAGGTACTATGCTTGTGTTGTAGATAAAAATAGAGCAGGAGCAAAACCTAAAGTTCTTTTTAGATTAAATTTAGCATATAATATGTGGGAGGAATTAGGATATTTAAGATTAAAATAAAAATATAGATTAAAAAACCAAATTATTAAACCAAAAAGTTTAAGATTTGGTTTTTTATGTATTTTAGTAAAAATATATAATATAGTATTGACAATTAATTTAGCACGTGATAAAATGCTTTCAAAATTAAGGAGGAATAAATTATGAATTTAGTAAATGAAATTAGAGAAAAACAAAATGAAATTATTATGATAGTAAATACATTGTTTGATGAGTTGGTGAATGAGGTATCTAATATAAAAGTAGAGCAAAATGAAAAAATAAATAATTTTGAAAATATTTTACCATTATCAAATACAAAAGTTTTTAAAGGAAAAAAACCAATAGCTGTTATATTTGGAGAAAATAGAATAAAAACACCAACATGGAAAATAGTCATAGAAACAATTTTAAAGGAAGTATTAAAAGAAGAGAATATGAAAGAAAAGCTATATGATTTAAGTGATAAATTATTAGGAAGAAAAAGAACAAGACTATCTGAATCTCCAGAGGAAATGCGTAAACCTTTAAAATTAGATGATAATTTGTATATAGAAACTCACTATGATACAGAAACACTAATGAATCTTCTATTACAAATATTAAATGACATATCATATAACTATAAAGATATTAAAGTTGCAATAAGAAATTAGAAAGATAAACTAAATAACAGAATTTTTAAATATCTATATATGTTCTAGGACAACTCTTATATGAATACAATTAAACAAAAAGTATTCATATGGGGGTTTCATAATGAAAAAAAATGTTTTACATAGTGCGTCAATCATAGGGAAAAAGGAAATAGAAGAACGTGCAATAAATTTGGCGCAATATATTATAGATTCAAAAGATACAGTAAGAGGAGCAGCAAAGAAATTTTGTATAAGTAAAAGTACAGTACACAAAGACATAACACTCCAGAACGGTAGAAAAATAGAACAAGTCATTCCTGAAAGTATTGAAATTAAAAAAGTTTTTCTAGCAGAGAAGAATCCAGTTGTTAAATTAGGATTGATAATTAAATAAATAAGAAATTTTGTGCCTATTCTTATGGGGAAGCATAATTTATTATCTTTCAGTTTTATTTGGCTGAAAAGAAAACGTGAGAGCAAAGAAAATTGAATATTAGTAAGATAAGCACATTTGCAATTAAAAGTTGCAAGTGTGTTTTTTCTTATCCAAGAGATAATGCCTCAAACTCTTAAAAAGTGATATGCGTAATAATTCAATTATTTAAAATAAGGGATTATTACGCCTAATTCACTTTAGTTCATTTCTTCTGACTTCTATTTTGGAATAACTAAAGTGAGTGAGTCAAAAAATTTATTTTTTAGATTTGGTGTGTGGGATATTCCTACTACACTAACATTTTTTAAAATTAAAAATTATTATGACTAATATTTCTAGAATAATAATGAGTTTCTTATTTGTTAATTTGGGGGCTCTATTTCAAAATAATGTTCGAGCCTTGGAAGTTTCTTGCTATGTAACAGGTCCTTTAATTGATGAAAAAGAAGTGTCTAATTCTATAAATTTACAAAAAGTATTTATAATAGCTGTACCTATTGTTCTTGTGATTGCACTAGTTTCATTTATAATAATAAAAAAGAAAAAATCTAAAAAGAAAGAAAAAGAACAAATCAAAAGAGGAGAAAAGAGATGTTAAAAAAAATTAAATTGCCTGGATTAATATATGAAATGACTACTTTATGTAATTTGAAATGTAAATATTGTTATAATTACTGGAAAAAGGAAAATGATAATATGGTAGATATTGAAAAATATAATCCTAAAAAAACATTAAAACAATTTATGAAATCTGTAAAATGTGATGAAATAACTTTTTCTCGGTGGCGAGCCAACAACCAATTTTCAAGAATTATTGGATTGCATTATGTATGTTAAAGCTAGAAATAAAAAGGTTACTATTATTACAAATGCAACTTTGCTTGATAGTGAAAAAATAAAATTATTAGCTAAATTAAAAGTTGATTTAATAGAGATAACAATAAATTCAGACAATAAAGAAATTCACGAAACTATAAATGGAATGAAAGGTTCTTTTGAAAAGAGTATAGAATCCATAAAAGAGATTATTGATAATGGAATAGAAGTAGTTGTTCCAATAGTTATAACTAAATATAATGTGAAAGATATAGAAAAAACACTAGAATTTATATATAATTTAGGTATTAAAAGGATAATGATTAATAGATATAATATTGGTGGAAACGGATGTAATGAATATAGTGATATTTTAGCTGATTTTGAAGAATTACAGAATGCATATAAACATTGTCAAAAATTCGCTGAAAAATATAATTTAAAGTTGTATTCTTTAGTATGTACACCATATTGTGTGTTAAATCCAAATGACTATCCTAGTATAGTATTTTCAAATTGTGGAGTTAATAATTTAAATAGGAGATATACTTTAACAAGAGATGGAAATATTAGATATTGTAATCATTCTCCAGAAATATTAGGAAATATATTTGATAATAAAATGTCATATATTTTAAAATCGGATAAACTAAAAAAATGGGCAAAGATTGAACCAATATTTTGTGAAAACTGCAATAAAAAATACATATGTCAATATGGATGCAGAGCTGCCTCACAACAAATGGGATATGGCTTAGAAAGAGAAGATCCAATAGTTTCTATATATAATATAAAAAATAAATAAGGATAATCTAAAATTATCCTTATTTATTTTTTAAAATCCATTTATAAACTTCATTTTCAGTAAGTTTGCTTTTTTCATAACATTTATTTTTTCTTTATCTTTTTTTTCAAACTTTTAAAATCATTAGCAAGTTTTGGGTTATCTTTATTTTTTTCTATAGGTTTACAATAGATATGTCACACTAAAGAATAAAAAAGGAAATACCAATATGATATAATGTTTTTACCACAAAACTAATATCGAAATAAGGTATTCCTATGATAGTATAACACAAGATATGCTATTTAAGCAATCAGTTGTAGAATATTCATTAAAACATGGAGTAACAGAAGCAACAAAAAGATATAAACATATGAACCAAAGCCATATCAGAAAATGAGCAATCCAGGAGAAAGAATACAAATAGATGTAGAATATGTACCTCAAAAATGTATGTCAAAAAAATTGAAAGAGCTATGAATAGAACATAAATCAATAAAGCCAAGAACACCAAGACACAATGGAAAAGTGGAAAGAAGTCATAGAAAGGATCAAGAAAGATTTTATTACAAGAGAATATTTGTAAGTTTTGAAGACTTTAAAGAAAAATTAAGGCATTGGTCAAGAGAGTATAATAACTTTCCAATGAAACCATTAGGATGGAAAAGTCCAAATGAGAAATATGAGGAATTTCAAGCATTGTAGAGCCAACATATCATATTTGGTATATGAAACACTAGATTTATCAATGAAGTGTGACATATGTTTGACAAACCTACATGAAAATAATGTATTTGCTATAAAATTACTTGAAAATTTACATAATTTATGGTAATATATATGAAACTTTTTTCTAAATATTATGATGTAGTACATCGTAAAATTTTAAGGAGGCTTATTTATGGGTAAGGACAGATTATTGAAAAGAGGAGATTTAATCCAGTTAGAAAAAGGGATGAAAGTGTATGCTACAATCCCGGAAAAGTTCATTTATAGCAACAGAACTACAGATGAGAAAAAGAGGACAGACGTTAAGATTGGAGAAATACTTAGTTGTAAAACTTGTGAAGAGGTATTTGATACCAGTATCTTTGAAGGAGAGTATCGAGTTGTTGCTACTGCAGAAGATGGAGGAGGAACAGGAATGGGTAAGTATGATTACTATCCAAATGGGCATCATGTCTTTTGTGAGAAAAAGGATAACTCCAATATATTTGTGGATTTTTATCAAACTGGTGCTTTTACAGCTATGATAAAACCCGAAGAAATAAAGCCTTTAGAGTAAAGGGTAACAAAAAAACTACTATTAGAAATAATAGTAGTTTTTTTTAGTAATTTTGTGAATTCAATTTTTTAGTAAAATTTCTACATTAATAAAAATGTAGACAAATTTGTAAATTTATGGTATAATTAATATGTAAACGGCAAAAGCCAATGATAGAAAGGATGGTAAATATGGAAGTAAAAAATGCAAAATTAAAGAAAATAATCGAGTTTAAGGGGATTACCATCTCCAAACTGGAATTCCAGGAAGGAAAGGAGGAAACGTACAATTGTAAACATAAAGTTGGACTTATTCCAACGACATTTTTTGGAAACAAAAAATGCTCCATTAGTTGGACGACCTTCTTAGGAAATCGGAGAAGTAGGACGTTTAATTACCGGGGAGGAGTGTTTATTTCCTGGTAAGAGCTGAGATTTCCTGCTGTTCCGGAACAACATATCTAAATTTAATAATTTAATTTAGATATGTTGTGATTTAAATAAAAATTAAAATTGTTATTAATGATATATATAAATAAATGAGTAGATGATGTATAATTATTCAAATGTTAAGATAGGAGTGATGGAATATGGAAGAAAAAAATATGCCTGAAAATGAAACACATGATTCAAAATTTGTTGTTGACCAAAATAAACCAAATGATAAGAAACAAGAAAAACCCGAAAAAGTAGATGATGTCAAAGATGAAGAGAGTAAAATAAAAAAGGCTATTCAAGAAAGATTAAAAGAAAAGATTAGAGAATCTAAATTTTGGACAGAAGAACAACTTTCTAAAGTTTCAAACATTGAAGAAAGTCAAACAAAAATGACAGCAGATTATATTTATGATATGGGAAAAAAGCGTTTAGGCAAAGAAAAAGTAAAAGATGAAGAAGCTCATAGCAAAAAGTATTATGATAAATTAAAAAAGAAATGTATGGATATAACAGAAAATGAAGCTCAAGTTAATCCTAATTTTGATATAGATGTTGCAATAGAAAAAGAAGAGGAAATAAAGAAAAAATTAGAAGCTGATGAAATTACACCAGAGGAAGCGTTAAAAGCTTATTCTGAACCTATACCAGAGCTTGGTGGAGGAATGCTAAGTTCTTTACAAAAATATGGAGTAAAGACATATGAAGATATTTATAAAGAAATGACTGCTAAAGAACAGACTAAAGATAAATCGAAATCATTCAGAGAATTACTTGCAAAAGATGCTCCAACATTGGAAGAACAAGCTGAGAATAGTAGAACTTTTCAAGAAAAAGTAGATTCTATAGATAATGATAGAAAAGTGAAAACTTCTGATGAGTTGTCTAAGTAATAATAAAAAATAAAACTCTTTCTCAAATTGAAAGAGTTTTATTTTTTTATTCGCTTTAGCGTGTTGAGCCACAAAGCGAAACAAAAAAACGCCAGCTATGCGCAATTTCAACAACTTAAGAAAAAGAAGAAGTTTTTATATAAAATTTCTTCTTTTTTTGATATAATTTAAGCAGGGGTACGAATGAAAAATGATATAAAATATAGATATAATATTTTGAGAGATTTTATTTATGATGATGATACAAGGGGAATGTTTCAATATGATAAGAATTCTAGTGATTTAGTTTTAAAGAAAGGCTTTAAATTTAATCTTGATGTACCAAAAAGAGTAAGTAATGTTGTAAATGCAAGTAGTATAAAAAGTAAAAAAATATATGTGTGAGATATACTTTGAGATTATTCGAAGTGTATTTTTTTATTTTAGTTATATTTTTAAAATTTTAATAATAGTATTGAAAAGAAAGTGGGTGAGAATTTTGAAAAATGGTTTGAAGATTACATTTATAAATCCTAATACTGAAGAACAAATAGTACAAGCTATGGCGGGTGTTCTTGCTTATAATTTAGCTGAAAATGATGATAGTGTTACATTTAATTATAAAACTTCAAATTCTTATCAAAATTCTCATGGGGAAATAGGAGTTGAATTTGAAATTTAGTATAAAAATTATTAAAAAATTTAATAAAAAGTCTTGATATTTTAATAAAAAGTTTGTATAATGAATATAATAGTAGTAGATATTTAATATCTGCTATAATTAAAATGTGAACCGCAACCCTATTTGCGAGATATAAATTTATAGGTGAGAGAATGTGAACCGCAACCCTGCTTGCGAGATATAAATGTGCAGGTGGAAAAATGTTAATTATAGTTAAATATGGGATCTATAAACATAGATCCCATATTTTCATAAAGAGGAGATGTAGCAAAATGGTAATAGAAGATGGAAAATTTTATTTTATAAAAGACGAATTTTTTGATGTATTTAAAGATTATGGATTAATGGTTAATAAAGAAAATGGTAATAAAAGACCTTGCTATTTTTGTTTTAAAGATAGAAAAAATAAAGAAATAATTTGGTTTGTTCCATTATCCACAAAATACGAAAAATATAAAAAAATATATGAAAATAAGAAAGCAAAAAGTGGAAATAGACCGGTATATAACTTTATTTTTGGTAATGTTTTAGGAAAAAAAGCTGTATTTTTAATACAAAATATATTTCCAACAACAGAGAGGTACATAGAAAATAAATATGTTAATTCTAATATAGATGTAGAAATTCCAACAAGAGTTAGAGATAATGTAATTATTACATCAATTAGAGTAGTAGAATTGGCAGAAAGAGGAATTAACATTCCATTTTATGACATAATTGAAATGAAGAAAATATTATTAAATACATAATATATAATTTCAAATGTTACTTGCAACCCTGTTATCGACAAAATTAAAACTATTCCTAAAAATAGGAGTAGTTTTTTTCTGCTTTTATATTGAAAAAGTGAAACCAATATGCTAGAATGTAACAGAACGAAAACAATGAAACAGAAAAATAGAAAGTAGTGATGTTATGAAAATTGCAGCATATTGTAGAGTATCAACTGAAAAAGAAGCACAAATAGATTCATTAGAAAAGCAAATAGAGTTTTTTAATGAATTTACAAAAAAGAACGGCTATGAATTGTACAAGCTATATGCAGATGAAGGAATATCAGGAAAGCAAATAAAACACAGAAAACAATTTCAACAAATGATGATAGATGCCAAAGCAAAAAAATTCGATAAAGTAGTAGTAAAAGATGTAAGCCGTTTTGCAAGAAATACAGTAGACTTATTACAAAGTGTAAGAGAGTTAAAATCTTATGGTGTACAAGTAGATTTCTTAAATAATGGAGAAGTAATGGAAGGTGGTTCTGAATTTATATTAACAATTTTAGGAGCAATGGCACAGCAAGAAAGTGCAAACATGTCTAAAAGAGTTAAATTCGGAAAAGATATCACAGCTAAAAAAGGAAGAGTGCCTAACCTAGTATTTGGATATGACAAAATTCCAGATGAAAGATATACTTTAAAAATAAATGAAGAAGAAGCAAAAATCGTAAAAGAAATATTTGAAAGTTACGTATATAAAGGAATAGGTACAACAAAAATAGCATGGAACTTAAATGATAGAGGAATACGTACTAAAAAAACAAAATCAAAATGGGTGCAAACATCTATTGTAAGAATGCTTAAAAATCCAATATATACAGGGAGAGTAACAAATAAAAAATCAGAAGTAACAGACTTTATAACCGGAACAAGAAAAGAATTGCCAGAAGAAGAATGGATAGTTGTTGAAAGACCAGAAATGAGAATAATATCAGACGAACTATTTAACAGAGCACAGGAACTTTTAGAGCAAAGATCAAACGAATTTAAATTAAATAACAAAAGAGAAAAAACAGAATATGTATTTAGCACACTTATATATTGCAAACATTGTGGTTATTCATTTAGAAGAATAAAGAGAAAATATACAGCTGATGGACCAGAATATATAAGATGGGTATGTAGTGGAAGAAACTCAATGGGAGTAAACCATTGTCCAAATACAACTGTTATTGATGAAGAAGAACTTTTTAATGCAATAAAAATCTATTTAAAAAGTATAATAAAAAATAAAAAAGATTTTATGAAAGCTGTTAAAAAAGAATTTGAAAAGATTACAAAATTAAGAGAAAACAATGAAAGAAGTGAAGAAAGTCTATTAAAAGAAATCGAAAAGGTAACAGTAAAAAAGCAAAAATATATGGAAATGTTTCAAAATGAAATAATCAATATACAAGAATTAAAGAAATATACAAATCCGCTAAATGAAGATATAGCAAGACTGGAAAGAGAATTAAAACTAATTACATCAGAAATAAAAGAAAAAGATGTACTAGAAAAAGAACTTAATAAAACAATAAAAACAGTAGATGACATATTAAATAATCAAACAATAACAAATGCAATGTTAAAAACAATTATAGATGTAATTGAAGTAGATTCAGATTCAAATGTAGAAGTAAGACTAAAACTACTAAATGAAATAGGAACAAATGAGACAGTAATAACAAAATTTGAAGACATTTACCCAAATGGAAAAGACACAGAAAACAAAGATGCCAATAATAATGAAGAAAATTCTACCGTTACGAAAAGTAACAACAGTACACAAAGATGTAACCGAAAGACTAGCTAAGATAAATCCAATACTTGCGAAAGAAGTAAGAGAAATATTAGATGAAAACAAAGCAGAAAGACATATAAGAGGAGGGATGGCAACAAAATTAAAATATATGAAAAAATAGTAAAACTATTGCAATTTCTTACAAAAGATAATACAATATAAATACGGAGGAAGAAAAATGAATGTAGTTATAGAAGATGAAAGCAAGAAAAAAGCAAAATTAAAAATATTATATATAGGAATAATAGCAATATGTGTAATAGCTGTAATATCAGCTGTAGTAATTCAAATACAGAGTGGAAATAAAGTAGAAAATACTGATAAATTGCAAGGATTAACTAATGATCAAAAAAGCCAACATAAAGAAGAATTTGATGAGATATTCAAAAATAAAGTAAATTATTTAGAAAATAATAGTTACAAAATCTCAAAAATAGAAAATGACAAAGAAATTATTTATACAGGTTATCAAAATAATGAAAACAAGTTAAATGAATTTGATTTAAAAGTAAATATTCCATATATTAATATAGATAATGAAATAATAGAAGAATTTAATACACAAATAAAAGATATATTTGAAAAAAAAGCTAAAAGCATTTTAAATAATCAAAATGAGAATGTAATATACACAGTAGATTATAGTGCATATATATCAAATAATATATTATCATTAGTAGTAAGATCAACATTAAAAGAAGGAACAAATCCACAAAGAGATATAATTCAAACATATAATTATGATTTAATAAATCAAAAAAAATATACAATAGATGAAATACTTCAAGCAAAAGGAATAACTAAAAAAGAAGCAAATCAAAAGATAAAAGAAGAAATAAAAAAAGAACAAGAAAAAGCAAAAGAACTTGAGGGATTAGGGTATTCAACATATGCAAGAGATTATACAAGTGATATATATAGTATAAGTAATGTTACAGAATATTTTATAGGAAAAGACAATGCATTATATATAATATATGCATATGGAAATGAAAATAATACTAATGAAATGGATATAATTGTAATGTAAGAAACGGTCTAGTAAAACTAGACCGTTTTTGAAAATAAAAGGGGATGTTTGTTTAATCAGTTCTTACTGACTATACTCATAATATACCAATTAAATTTGTTCATTGTGTGAACTGAAAGTGAAAATTTTGGAATTTAAGGAGTTTCTTCAAGAGTTATTGTAATTTCTTTTTCTTGACCATTTCTATTAACAACGACTGTCATAGTATCTCCAATTTTATGAGAATTTTTAATTTCATTTAATTCATCCATTGTTTTAACATCTTTTCCATCAGCTTTAACTATTACGTCACCTGATTGGAATCCAGCTTTTTCAGCAGGAGAAAAGTCTTGAACAGTTTTAACATAAACACCAACAACTAAATTATATTTTTTAGCTGTAGATTCATCTAAGTTTATACCACTAATTCCTATATAAGGTCTTATAACTTTGTTATGGTCAATTAATTGGCTTGTAACATCAAGAGTAGAGTTTATAGGAATAGCAAATCCAATTCCTTCAACACCACTACCAGATAATTTTAAAGTATTGATACCAATAACTTTTCCTTCACTATTTACAAGAGCACCTCCACTATTACCAGAGTTTATAGCAGCATCTGTTTGAATACAAACATATTTTGTTCCATCAGATTCAACTTCTCTATTAACAGCACTGATTATACCTTGAGTAACTGTTGTATCTAATCCAAGAGGACTACCAACAGCCATTACAAATTCACCAACAACAGCTTGATCAGAATCTCCAAATTCAGCAGCAGTTAAATCAGTTTTATCGATTTTTAAAACAGCTAAATCTGTTTGAGAATCTTTACCAACGATTTTGGCATCGTATGTTGCGTCATCACCATAAGTGCCACTATTTAATTTTACTTTTACTGATGTTGCATCAGAAATATCATAATAAGAATAAGAATTAGAAGAACTTGTATCAACAACATGATTATTTGTTAATATATATCCATCATCACTTATTATTATTCCTGAACCTGTAGCTGTTGCAGTAGATGTAGAGGGCATACCAAATCCAAAGTAAGAATTTGATGTTGCTGTATATGTTACCTCAATTCCAACTATAGATGGTAAGATTTTATTTGCTGCAAATACTGCTGTATTAGAGTAGTTTGAAAGTGATACTAAATTTGATGTTGTTCCTGTTGGGGTAGATGTTTGAACTGTAGATGTAGAACCATTATTTTCTATTATTTTATTTTTTATTGATGGAATACCAAAACATGTTCCAATTACAAGAGAACATCCCACAATACCACTAAAAAATGGTAATAATATTGTTTTACCAAATCCATTTGAATGTTTAAAATTTGCTTTTGAAGTTTTACTTGAAATTACTTCAAATCTGTTTTCATTTTCGTCCATTTCTAGGACCTCCTTTTTTCTTTTATTTCTATTTTATATAATACACCATATTTGTGAAAAAATTGTGAAAATAATGTAAAAAAGAAAAAATATTTTATTTTTTTCTTGAAAATACGACCTGCTATATATATAATATAATTATATTTTAGGAGAGGATTGGATAATATGAAAAATCAAAATGGTGTAGCATTACCAATATTAATTATTATAATAGTTGTAATAATAGCTATTGTGTTAATTTTAGCAAACTATGCAAAAGAAATTTTTGAAGAAAATGAATTAAAAGATTTAAGAACAAATATGTTATTAATACAAGCAGAAACCAGAAAAGGATTAGAAGAAGTTTGTTTTCAAACAGCTAATTTAGATAAAAATAAAGAAGAAGATATTACAAAAATAAATGAAATAAAACAAGAAAAACTAAAAGGTAAACAAGTACAAGGTTCAGAAATAGAAAAAGACATACCAACAGAAATTACAATAGATGAAAATTGTTATTATTTAGATGAAGATATTTTAAATAATATGGGAATAAAGAATTTAAATTCAGAAAAATATGGATATTTTATTGTAAGATATGATTTTGAAAAAACAACAGTTGAAGTAATGAATACATTAGGATATAAAGGAAAATATACATTGACTCAATTAATAGAAGAGTAATATTGAAAAAATATTATTTTCCAATCAGATTTATGTAGCAAGAAAGGTATCAGATTAAAAATGAAAGAAAAAGAAGAAATAAGATTAAAATTATTAAAAGAACAAGAAAATGAACTTAGAAAAAAAGGTTTTTCCAATATTTGTGGAATTGATGAAGCAGGAAGAGGACCGCTAGCTGGACCGGTAGTAGTTGCAAGTGTTATAATGCCAGCAGATTCAATGATAGAGGGTGTAAATGATTCAAAAAAAGTTTCAGAAAAAAAGAGAGAAAAATTATATGATCAAATATTAGAAGAAGCTATCAGTTATGGAGTAGGAATAATAGGACAAGATGAAATCGATGAAATTAATATCTTAAATGCAACAAAAAAAGGGTTAACAATGTCTTTAAAAGAATTAACGGTAAAACCAGATTTAATTATAGTAGATGCACTTAATCATATTGATACACTTGGAATACCATATGAATCAATTATTAAAGGTGATGCAAAATGTTACTCTATTGCGGCAGCATCAATAGTTGCAAAAGTAACAAGGGACAGAATCATGCGTGAATGGGGAAAAGTATATCCCGAATACGGATTTGAAAAACATAAAGGTTATGGTACATCAGCACATATAACAGCGATTAAAGAATATGGACTTTGTCCAATACATAGAAAAAGTTTCACAACACATTTTGTGTAAAATAGGAGGATACGAATGAATATACTAGACATAATTGCAAAAAAGAGAGATTCAAAGGAATTAAGTAAAGAAGAAATAGAATATTTTGTAAAAGAATATACAAATGGAAAGATAAAAGATTACCAAGTAGCAGCATTGATAATGGCAATATATATTAATGGAATGAATGATAAAGAAATAACAGATTTAACTTTAGCAATGGCACATTCAGGTGAAGTGTTAGATTTATCGTGTTTTGGTACAGATGTTGTAGACAAACATAGTACAGGAGGAGTTGGAGATAAAGTATCAATAATATTATTACCAATAATAGCGTCATTAGGAGTATCGATTGCAAAGATGTCTGGAAGAGGACTAGGATTTACAGGTGGTACTGTGGATAAGATGGAATCAATACCTGGATATAAAACAAATGTGGGAATAGAAGAATTCATTTCTAATGTAAAAAAAGTAGGAATAAGTATGATAGGGCAAACAATGAATTTAGCACCAGCTGATAAAAAAATATATGCATTAAGAGATTCAATTTCTTGTGTAGAGAATATTCCACTTATAGCATCTAGCATAATGAGTAAAAAAATAGCAAGTGGTGCAAACAAAATAGTAATAGATGTTACAGTCGGAAAAGGTGCATTTATGAAAAATAAAGAGGATGCACAAAAATTATCAGAACAAATGATACGTATAGGAAAATTAGCAGGTAGAGAAGTAATATGTATATTAACACCTATGGATGAACCTTTAGGATTTGCAGTAGGAAATTCATTAGAAGTAATTGAAGCAATTAACTTTTTAAAAGGAGATATGCCAAAGGACTTAAAAGAAGTTGTATTAGAACTTGGGGCCAACATGCTTAAACTTGCAGGAAAAGGTAGCAATATAGAAGAGAACAAAATAAAAATGCTAGAAAATATTGAAAATAGAATGGCATACAATAAATTTGTAGAGATGGTAAAAAATCAAGGAGGAGATATATCATATTTAGAGGATACAACAAAATTTAAAAAAGCAAAATATATTTCTGCAGTTGAAACTAAAAAAATAGGAATAGTTCAAGAAATAAATGCAGAAGAAATTGGAAAATTGGCATGTTATTTAGGAGCTGGAAGAATAAACAAAGAAGATGAAATAGAACCAGATGTTGGAATTATTTTAAATAAAAAAGTTGGAGACCAAGTAACAGACAAGGAAGTTTTAGCGTATATATATGCAAATGACAGGGAAAAAACAATAGAAGCAGAGAAAAAAATACTTGAAATATATAAAATAAAATAATTAATATTATGGTTTACATATTGAAAAAAATAAATTTTATGTTATAATTATATTGAACAAAAAAGAAAGGAAGATAAAAAATGAAAAAAGAAAAAGAAGTAAAAATAAAAAATAAAATAGATAAAAAGAAGATATTAACAAAAGCAATGGCATTATTTTTGTTAGTTGCAATGGTTTTAGCTTCATGTTCTACATGCATATATTTTCTAGTTACAAATATAAAATAATCATGCAAAAGAATAAAAAAGAATAATTACCTTAAGAGGAGAAATGTATAAATATGAGTAATATAGGAGTAGTATTAAATACTTTTTATGAACAAAATATATTAACATATGTAAAAATGTATCAAGAATATCCAATAAAATTAGTTTCATTAATACTAGATATAGTAATAGTAGTATTTTTAGCATATGAATTATTAAGAATAGTAAAAGACTCTAGGGCATGGCAATTAGTAAAAGGAATAGCTTTTCTAGTAATAGCAACTGCATTAAGTGGAATATTAAAATTACATATATTAAATTATATATTATCAACAGTAATGGACTGGGGAGTAATACTTATAATAATAATATTCCAGCCAGAAATAAGAAGAGCATTAGAGCAACTTGGAGGAACAAATAAATTTTCAAGATTTTTTGGATTTGACAAAGATATAATAACAAAAACAAAAGAAGACATATATAAAGTAGTTATAGCAGTATATGAATTAGCAAAAAGCAAAACAGGTGCATTAATAGTAATAGAAAGAGATATACAAATAAAAGATATAATATCAACTGGAATTCCAATGAATGCAGAAGTATCACCACAGCTGTTAGTAAATATATTTGTACCAAATACTCCATTACATGATGGAGCAGTTGTAATAAGTAATAACAAAATAGCAGCTGCAGCATGTATGTTACCATTAGCAGGAGACCAAGATATAGCAAAAGAATTAGGAACACGTCATAGAGCTGGAATTGGTATATCAAAAGAATCAGATAGTTTAGCTATAATTGTATCAGAAGAAACTGGAAAAGTATCTGTAGCAAAAGACGGAACATTAATTGCAGATGTAAGAGAAGATGTATTAAAAAAGATTTTAATTAGTAATATAGTTACAAAAAGATTAAATGAAGCAAAGGCAAAAAAAGATAAAAAAAGTTTTAAAGAAATTATTAAAAGAATTTTTAAGAAAATAGAAGATAAAAAAGCAAATTAAAAAAAGGTGGCAATATAAAGCCACTTTTATTAATTAAATGGAGTGATTGAAAGTGAGAAATATCAAATTAACAATAGAATATGATGGAAAAGACTTTAATGGATGGCAAAAACAACCAACAAAATTGAATATCCAAGGAACGATAGAACAAGCAATAAAACAAATAACAGGAGAGGATGTAGAATTAAATGCATCAGGAAGAACAGATGCAGGAGTACATGCCATTGGACAAGTGGCGAATTTTAAAACAAATTCACAAATTCCAATAGAGAAATTTGCAATAGCAATTAACTCAAGATTAAGAAAATCAATAGTAATAAAAAGAGCAGAAGAAGTTGATGAACGTTTTCATAGTAGACTAAATTGCAAGAAAAAAACTTATAGATATATTATAAATAACACACCAGAAGGAACAGCTATATATAGAAATTTAGAAACACATATTCCACAGAAGCTTGATGTGAAAAAAATGAAAGAAGCAGTAAAATATTTTGAGGGAGAACATGACTTTAAAGCATTTAAAGCAAGTGGAACAAGTAGCAAAAGCAGTGTAAGGAAGATATATGAAGCAATAGTATACCAAGTAGGAGATAAGATTTATATAGAACTTACAGGTAATGGTTTTTTATATAATATGGTAAGAATAATTGCAGGAACACTTGTGGATGTTGGACTTGGAAAAATAGAACCTAAAAAGATACCAGAAATAATACAACAGAAAAAAAGAGAAAACGCAGGAAAAACTTTGCCACCTAATGGTTTATACTTATTAAAAGTAATGTATGACTAATAACTTGTAAAGGTAACAAAAAAAAATAATATTCATAATATATATTAGAACAAATAATGAAAGGATGAGATATTATGAATATTATATTTGTTTTAATTGCTATAATATTATTAACAATAGTATTAGCAATATTTAGTAATAGATTAGTTCGTTGTCCATTATTAGTTGGATTTATATTCTTTTCAATAGCGTTGTTAGTTGCTATGATTACAGCTAATATGACAATAGTAATATTAGCGATAATTGCTGGAATTGTAGCTTTTTTATCGGCATTATTAGATTGTGTATTTAAAAGTTCACGATTTCTTAGAGAAAATGCTTGTATGACATGTCATAATCCATATGACTGTGATAGGAGCCGTGAACGTGAGGGTAACAATAATAATAATAACTGTAATTGTAATGACGAAACTTTAAGAATTGTTAATGGCAATGGAGAAATAGTAGCAAGGATAAATGGGAATTCAATAGATTGCATTGATAATAATGATAATGATAGTGGATGTTGTTCAAGAGAATATAGAAGAATGTAAGATATAATGTAAAAATTAGATAGTTACTGTCCTGTAGCATGGGACAGTAACTTTTTTATAGAAATAGTTGCTTTTTGATTTTTTTTGTTATAATATAAAAAAGGAAAAGAGGTGATAGTGTGAAAAATAATAAGTCTACTGCAATAAATATATTAATATTTTTACTAATATTAACAATAATTGCGATAATGGTAATGGGAATGTTTATATGTAAACTTTGTAATGAAAAGAAACTTGAAGAAGAAAAAACAACTAAATTGCAAGCACAAGTGGATAGTTTAAATGATACAGCAAGTAATTTACAAGATAAAATTGATTCAATATCTAAGATTATGACAGAAGATAAATCAACAGACAACAAAGATGAACAACAAAATACTTCAGTAAAAATTAATAGTCTTGATGGAAAATATATAAATAATGATGAATTAGAAGCATATATTTATAACTTTTCAGGAAATAATGTTACAGCAGGAGCTCTAGCAACATATTATGGTACATATAAAATTAATGATGATAAAGTTATAATAACTTATACAAAAGCTGAAGATCCAGAAGGAAAAGAAATGGATGAATTTCCAGATGGTCAAACAGAGGAACTTACAATTTTAGATGAAAATACTTTAGTAAGTAATAATGGAACTAAATATATAAAAAAATAAAATTGGATTATAAAATAAAAAAAAGTCAATCAGAAATGATTGACTTATTTTTGGTTCATAAAATTTTATGGTAGCGAAGGTGGGATTCGAACCTACGACCTGCCGGGTATGAACCGGATGCTCTAGCCAACTGAGCTACTTCGCCATAAAGTATGAACAATAAGTATTATAATAGGTATTTCCATTTTTGTCAATAGGTATTCAAAAAAATTATACAAAAATTGTTACTGTTTTATAATTTGGATTAAATTTTTAAAAGAAACACTTGAAATATAAGCTTTTTATTACATTTCTCAGTTTATTACAAAATTTAAGAAAATCTAATTTGCTTTATGAGTCCTTTTCACTATCGTGAACTCTTACCACAAAAATGCATAGAATTTCTAAAATTTTTTCATATACATTCGTCATTTCATTCAAAGCTTATATTTCAAGTATTTCTATATATTAAATTTAAATAACCCATAAACCAGTAACTGAAAATTTAATTTAAAAATACCAATAAAAATCTTGCTATTTTTAAAATCACATAGTAAAATATATAAAGAAGAAAAGGATTAGGAGGAGAAACTGCTTTGGAAAAGAAAAATAAGACTCAAGAGATAAATAAAAAACTAGAATATATAGGATTGAATTTAGAAGAAATACCAAAAACACTAGAATTAGTGGAAGACTTACAATTCAGACCAAATTCTGGATTTGACGAAAAGAAATATAGGCAATATAGATTTGTATCACCAAAAGATATACAAATATTATTATCACCCACAAACAGATTAGACGATATAAAGGAAAAATACTCAAAATCAAGTCCATTAGCAAGTTATTTAAAACCAAATAGTAAAGACGAAGACGAACAAGAAAAGCATGAAACATTTTTAAGAATGTTAGAAGAAGTAAAAATAGAAGATATAGAAAAAATAGAAAAAGAGCAACAAGTAATAAATAAAAAAATACCATTTAAAGTAAGATATTCAGGAAATTACTTATGGCAAATGTATTATGCTGAAGCAACAGAACAATATTTTATGATAGTACCAACAGAAGACAAAGACTATTCAACATTTTTCTATGTATTAAAAAAACAAATAGAAAAAAAGAAAGCAGGAAAAATATTTGTACCAATCAGTAATGCAGACTATAGTAGAGAATTATTAAATAAAACAGAGATACAAAGTTTAGAAAATTACTTATGGTTATTTACAAAAGACTGGCCATCAATATATGAAGTATATGATAAAAGTGGAAAAGCAAGTTTACAAATAGTTGGAGAAACAGAAGTATATGGAAAAATAAAATCAGAATACAAAGTAAAACTAACAAACAAAATAGATGCAACTAAATTTTTTAAATTAGTAAAAGCATTATTTATATTACAATCAGAACTACCAGGTTATTATCAATTTGATACACAAATAGACAAACAAGGAAGTTTAGAATTTTATTATAATAATAAATTAATGAAATACGACGAATTAAGTGATTGGTTAAACGAAGAATACAAAATATTATTAGACATAGAACAAGAAGCATTAGAAAAAAATAATTCATTACAAGGAAAATTAAATAAATTAAAAAAGCAATCAAAAGAATTAGATATTGAATATTTAAGTAAAGAAAAACAAATATCAACATATTTAGAATGTAAAAAAACATTTTTTGGAAAAGTCAAATATTTTTTCAAATATAACAACAAAAAAGCAAAAGTGAAAAAAGAAGTTATAGAAGAAGAACAAGAAGATATTCAAGAAATACAAGAAAAAGTAGAAGAAAAATTAAAAGCACAATACACACTTGATGAACTAATTCAAAAAGGAAAAGATGCAAATGAGCAAGAAACAAATTTGAAAAACACAAAAATGGATATAAATGCTTTAAAATTAAAAAACCTAAATTTGGTAAAGAAAATAGAAAATGCAACAGCATTTATAAATGAAATAGACAGTCATAAAAGAAGTATATTTGAATTTTGGAAATATAGTAACAAAGATGAGGTACAAGCATTAGAAGAGGGAGAAGAAGAAGTAATAAATGTAAAAACTCATTCAAAAGTATTTGATTATGAAGAAGACTTTGAAGAATTTGGAGAAACAATGGATGAAATACAAAAACAAATATTTTCAAAAGAAGAATTAGACAATATATACTTATTAACAACAAATCAAATAGAAATAATAAACAAATTAAAAACAGAATCAACAACAGCAAAAGAATTAGAACAATGGTTAAAACAAATAAAGAAAGATTTACAAAATGAAAAAGACATTACAGAAGAAGAAGCAATAGATATATTTGGAGGATTATCAGAAGATACAAGAAAAATCACAAAATTAGCCAATAAATCACACAGAGAAAATCCAAAAAATAAATATTCTATACTAAAAATTTCAAAATCATTAAAAACAGTAGAATACAAAGCAACATTAGATAATGCAATAAAAATAATAGAAGAAGCACTAAGTAAGAACAAATTACAACAAGATATATCTGGATATAAATGGTTAGAAGAAACTGAAAATATTGATACAAACGAATTTAATATATTTAACTTAAATCCAGAAAAAGAAATCGAAAAAGCACTAATAGACACAGAAAGTGGAAAAGTAAACTTATATAAAATGAATTTTGTTAAGGGTATAAAAGCTATAGCTTTTTCAAATTGTGTATATTATGATAATCAAAACAAGACATTACCTGTTGGAATGGATAAAGATACTAGAATTTTAGCAAAAATATTAGATACAGATATAAGTTTAGAAAGTAAAAAAGTAATAAGAGTAGGAAGACTAGAAGACAATAATGATATTGCTTCAAAACTAATAATAAAGACAATTAATGTATTAGAGTATAGTGTTAAAGAAATTGAAGAATAAAATTCAAAAAACAGAAAGGAAAGCAAAAATGTCAGAATTCAAATCAGGCTTTGTTGAAATGCTTGGGAGAACAAATGTAGGAAAATCAACATTATTAAATATGTTAGTAGGAGAAAAAGTATCAGCAACAGCCAATAAAGTACAAACCACAAGAACTGCAATAAGAGGAATAGTAAATAGAGAAAATTCACAAATAATATTTATAGACACACCAGGAATACATAAGCCAAAAACAAAGTTAAATGAAACAATGGTAGAAACATCATTTGGAGTTATAAAAGAAATAGATCTAGTATTGTTTGTTATAGAAGCAACAAGTGAAGAAATTGGAAGAGGAGATATGAAAATTCTTGAAAAAATAAAAGAATCAAATAAAAAAGCTATACTTATAATAAATAAAATAGATTTAATAAAAAGAGAAAAATTATTAAAATTGATAGACATATATCAAAAAGAATACAAATTTGAAGCAGTAATACCAGTATCATCATTAAAAAATAAATATAAAGACATAATTTTAGATGAAATTGAAAAGAACCTAAAACCAGGTCCTGCATATTATGATATAGAAGAATATACAGACCAGACACTAAGACAACTAGCAGAAGAAACAATCAGAGAAAAAGCACTTACATTTTTACAAGATGAAGTACCACATGGAATTTATGTTGAAGTTGAAAAAATGAAATACAGAAAAAATCAAAAAGGAGAAAGCTTATATGATATAGAAGCAACTATTTATTGCCTAAGAAATTCGCACAAAGGAATAATTATAGGAAAGAATGGAAATATGTTAAAACGTATAGGTAAGTCTGCAAGAATTGATATGGAAGCAAATTTTGGAACAAAAGTAAATTTAAAAACATGGGTAAAAGTAAAAGAAGATTGGCAAGATGATGAAACAATCGTCAAAAAATTTAAACTACAGTAATACATGAAATAAAAATTTGAATAATTTATTATTGAATTGCAAAAGATAGAATTAAAGGAAGTGAGCTTATGATTAGAAAAATTGCATGGAATACCTTTAAAAATACAGGTAATGTAAATACATTTTTAGAATTAAGGCAAATACAAAATATTGAACAACAAATAGAAAATGAAATTCAACCGATTGGAAAAACAATAGAAAAAAATATAGAACACCATATGGAGGAGCAAAATGGGAACAATAAAAATGAGTGGTATAATAATATCTGAAAATAACTTAGGAGATTATGACAAAATGTTAACAATGTTAACACCTGGATTAGGTAAAATATCGTGTGTTGCAAAAGGCGCTAGAAGACAAAGAAGCGCCTTACTTGCAGGCACGCAATTTTTGTGTTTTGGCGAATATTTAATGTATAAAGGAGCAAATACATATAATATTAATTCTTGTGAAACTATAGAAGTGTTTTATAAATTAAGAACAGATTTAGATAAATTAAATTATGCGGTAGAAATTACAAAAATTATAAGAGATGTAACAGAAGAAAATCAGAATTGTTATAAAATATTACAACTATTTTTAAACACATTATATACATTGTCTGAAACTGATAAAAATCCAGAATTAATAATAAGCATATTTAAAATTAAATTATTATGTTTTTTAGGATTTTCTCCAAGAATAACAGAATGTGTAAACTGTAAACAAAATGAAAATTTAAAATACTTCAGTTTAAGAGACAATGGATTTAAATGCGAACCATGTAGTAAACAAGATAAAAGTTGTTTACAAATGAATGAGAGTACTGCAACAGCTATTAAATATATAACTATGGCACCAGCCAAAAAATTATATTCATTTAATTTAAAAGATGAATCATTAAATGAATTAAAATTGATAGCAAAATTATACTTTAACGAAAAGTTAGAAAAACAATATTAGTAATAATATTATAATACAAATAAATATAAAAATTGAAAGGAATATTATATGGAAGAATTAGTTGATATATTAGTTGCAACATATAATACAAATGAAAAATATTTAAAAAAACAAATAGAAAGCATATTAAGACAAACACACAAAAATATAAAAATATACATAAGTGATGATAATTCAAGTGATGAAAGAACAGTAAAAATATTGAAAGAATATGAACAAAAAGATAATAGAATAAAATTATATGTTCAACCTAAAAATTTAGGATATAATAAAAATTTTGAATTTTTACTACAACAATCAACTGCGAATTATATAATGTTTTCAGACCATGATGATATTTGGGGAAAAGAAAAAGTAGAAAAGAGCTTAAATAAAATAAAAAATGAAAATGTTGATATGGTTTATTGTAATTGTAGACAAGTTGATGAAGATGGAATTGTTATTCAAGATGATTATTTTAAATATAAAAATGTACCATTAGTAAAAGGGAAAAGTAGATTAGCAATTTCAAGATGTGTAGGAATAGGATGTTCTCAAATTATAACAAAATCAGTTAAAGATAAAATGATTCCTTTTAAAAAAGATGTAATTGCACATGATTGGCTTGTTGCTTTTATTGCAAATGAAGGAAAAGGTATGTGCTATATTGAGGAACCTCTTTTTGATTATAGGCTACATGGTTCAAATGTTTTTGGGGGGAGAAGTTTAAATCAAAATTTGAATAGATGGAAACAAGAACATGGTAATGGTTATAAGTCTTTTTTGGAATATAGAAAGGATGCAATTAATAGAGCTTATCTGGGTGGTGTTAAAATGTGCAAAGAGTATGTGCATATAAAAAAGGATGAGTTGTTTATTGATGAAGCTGAAAAGTACTATAAAGATATTTTGAAATCTTCTAAGTTTAATTGGAATTTGAAAGAATTTTTTAAGATTTTAGCTGGAAAAAATCAAGCTAAAAAGATGGTTAGAGAGTTTGTGCTTTTTCATTTTCCTGTTTTGGGGTATCTGAAGTTTAGGGTATGATTTATAGATAGAGTTTAAATATTTTATAAAAATTCTTTTTAGAAAATATTAAAAAAATGGGAGCTATTTAGGGTCTAATTGTTGACTTTAAATGGCTCTTATAGTAGAATAACAAAAGAAAATGTAATAAAAGGGAAAATAATATAAAAGCAGTGGAGGAAATATGGAATTTATAAAACAAGTAATAAAAAATAGAGAATTAATAATAAGATTAGGAAAGAATGATTTTAAAAATAGATTTGCAAGCACGAGCTTAGGAAGTATATGGGGATTTTTACAACCATTTATATTTATGATGATGTATGTATTAGTATTTCAATTTATATTTAAAACATCAGGAGAGGGAAACTCTCCATATGTAGTATGGTTTTTGCCAGGAATGGCAATGTGGATGTGCTTAAATGATGGAATAATGGGAGCAAGTGGAGCAATACGTTCATATGCGTATTTAGTAAAAAAGGTAGTGTTCCCAGTAGATGTAATACCAATGATATCAATAGTAGGAAATAGTGTAGTATCAATATTTTTATTTTTAATAGCAACAGTAGTGTGTATAATATTTGGATATATGCCGAATGTATTAGAATTAATATATGTTTTAATAGCAGCATATGCATTTATAATAGCATTAACAAGATTTACATCAGCAGTAGCGACATTAGTGCCAGACTTTTCAAATTTATTATCAATAATTATGCAAATATGTATGTGGATAACACCAGTAGTATGGGGATTAGGAATGATAGCAGAACATCATACAATATCAATGATAATGAAGTGTTTACCATTTACATATTTAGTAACAGAAATAAGAGAAGTATTTATGGGAGGAACAATAGTAAGTGATGGATATGGAATATATACATTTATATTTTGGACAATAACAATACTTATGTTCGTATGGGGGAATCATGTATTTAATAGAAATAAAAAAGATTTTGCAGATGTATTATAATGGAGGAATAAATGGAAGAGAAAATAGATGTTCTTTTAGCAACATATAATGGAGAAAAGTACTTAAAAGAACAAATAGATAGTATTCTAAATCAAACATACCAGAATATAAATTTAATAATATCAGACGACAATTCTAAGGACAGCACAAAAAAAATATTAAATGAGTATAAGAATAAAGATAATAGAATAAAGATATATTTACAAGACAAAAACTTAGGATATATAAAAAATTTTGAATTTTTACTAACAAATGTAGAAAGTAATTATTATATGTTATCTGATCAAGATGATGTGTGGCTACCAGAAAAAATAGAGAAATCAATGAAAAAACTTAAAGAAAAAAATGCGGACTTGGTTTTTGGAGATTTAGAAGTTGTAGATGAAAAAATGAATACAATATATCCATCGTTTGATGACTTTATGCTATTAAATAGAAAAATAAATAAATATATTGATAGTTATAAAGTAAATTATCTTTATAATTGTGTTACAGGATGTACAATACTTTCTAAAAAAGAATTTATAAAAGATATATTGCCAATACCTAATGATTCAAAATATGTACCACATGATTATTGGATGGCATTAATGATTGCACTAAAAGGAAAACTAGCTTATATGCCAGAAAAATATATAAAATATAGGCAACATGGAAATAACCAAATTGGAACAGATAAAATATCACATAAATTTAAAAAGTTAGATCAAGTAAGGGAATTATTTATTAATGTAAAGTTAGGAGTATTTGGAACGTATGTAGCAAATAATGAAAAGTTTCCAAAGGAATTGCAAGAATTAAATTTAAAAGCACTAGAATATTTTAAAACGTTGCAAAAAAAGAAAAACTTTAATTTTAAAAATTGGCATATATTCTATGAACTATATAAAAATGAAACATTTTATTATTATATGTTAAACTTTATTATAATGAATTTACCATTTATAGGAAGAGGACTTTTTAATATAAGATATACTATTTTAAAATTATTGAAAAAAAGATAAGGAATAAATTGAATGGATAGAATACAAAAAAATAATTTCTATAAGGAAGCAATTTGTAGTTTGGCTGTAATTATAGTAATGATAACCATAATAATGTCAATAATGAATTCAAATAAAAAAATTGAATTAACACAGTTACAGGCTAATAGCCATAGACAAATGATGGGATATATTATAAAAGACTCAAAAGGAAAAGTAATTGTGATAGATGGAGGAACAAGTGAAGATGAACCTAATTTAGAAAAACATATTAGAGAATTAGGCGGTAAAGTAGATGTATGGTTTATTACTCATCCACATAGTGATCATGTAGGAGCATTTATAAAACTAATAAGAGATACAAACATTTCAATTGAAAAAGTTTATTACACTATGAATGATGTAGAATGGTATGAACAATATGCAGTTGAAAGAGCAAATGAGGCCGAGGAATTTGAAAATGCACTTCAAAATGAAAGAATAAAAGATAAAGTAGAAGAAGTATCAATAAATGAAATAATTAATATAGATTTTATTAAATGTGAAATATTAGGTGTAAAAAATCCTGAAATAACAAATGATGCATTTAATAATTCTAGTATGGTAATAAAAATGTTACTTCCCAAAACATCAATATTATTTTTAGGAGATACAGGAGTTGAAAGTGGCGAAAAATTAATTAATACACAAAAAGAAAAATTAAAAGCAGATATAGTACAAGTTGCTCATCATGGTCAAAACGGTGCTAGTGAAGATTTATATAAAATGATTCAGCCAAAGATATGTTTATGGCCAACTCCAGAATGGATTTGGAACAATGATAATGGAGAAGGCGAAAATACTGGACCATGGAAAACACTTGAAACAAGAAAATGGCTAGAAGACTTAGGGGTAACACAAAATATTATAGAAAAAGATGGAGACATTACAATAACAATAAAATAAGAAAGTATTGTTGCATGAAAGGGTGGAAAAGATTGAAAAAAGAAGAAAAAGAAGTTGCAATTGAAATAAAAAATTTAACAAAAGAATATAAAATGTATCCTACAAAAAAAGATAGATTAATAGAAGCAGTTTTTCCAGGAGCACAAAGACATGGAACATTTAGAGCTATGGACAATTTAAACCTTGAAGTAAAAAAAGGAGAGATTCTAGGAATATTAGGAAAAAATGGTGCAGGAAAATCAACATTATTGAAAATGGTAACAGGAGTTGTAACACCAACAAGTGGAGAAATTATAACAAAAGGAAAAATAAGTTCATTATTAGAGTTAGGAACAGCTTTCAATATGGAATTAACAGGAATAGAAAATATATATCAACATGGGCAAGTTATGGGATTAACAAATGAACAAATAGAAGAAAGAAAACAAGAAATAATAGATTTTGCAGATATTGGAGATCATTTATATCAACCAGTAAAAACATATTCTTCTGGTATGTTTGCAAGACTTGCTTTTTCATGTGCTATAAATGTAGATCCAGAAATATTAATAGTTGATGAAGTTTTATCAGTTGGAGATATGGCATTTCAATTAAAATGCTTCAAAAAATTCGAACAATTTAAAAAAGCAGGAAAGACAATACTTTTTGTTACACATAGTATTACAGATGTTTTGAAAAATTGTACAAGAACAATAATAATCAATTCTGGAAGGAAAATCTTTGATGGAGGAGTTAAAGAAGGAGTTGAAAAATACAAAAAAATTATTGTTGGATTAGATGAGTCTCTACAACCAGAGAAAGAAGAAAAAAAGAAAATAAGTATTGAAGGAGACTTCAAAAAAGAAAAAGCAAAAAATACATGGAAATCTCATTTTAATCAAAACAACAATATAATTGAATATGGAAATGGACAAGCAGATGTAATTGATTATGGAATATTTGATGAGAATGGTAAGTACCTACAATCAATAGATAATGCAAAAGATGTAATATTAAAATCTAAAATAAAATTTAATGCAGATGTCAATGAACCGATTTTTACAATGACATTGAAAGATTTTAATGGATTAGAGGTTTGTGGAACTAATACATTAATTGAAAAAATAGCAACAGGAAAATTTAAGAAAGGTGATATAGTAGAAGTTTCATTTAAAACAAGATTAAGAGTTGCACCTAATAAATATACTTTATCGTTTAGTTGTACACACTTTAAGCCAAATGGCGAATTGGAAGTACTAAGTAGAAAATATGATGCTTTATTAGTTGAAATAATTTCATCTAAAGAGCATGTAGGAATTTTAAGTTTAGACACAGATATAAAAATTGAGAAAAATAAGTAAAAGGATTGAGAGATATGGAGATAAATCTAGAATCTTTAAAAGAAGATGAAAAAAAGATAATTGAATATATAAATTCAAACGAAAAAGACGATTTTGAAGATATAATAAAAGAAAATTTGAATGATTCTGTTATGCTAGGTTTATCCAATATTAGAAATAATTTAGTATATGCATATGATTTTGAACCTGATTCTATAGTTTTAGAAATAGGAGCACATTTAGGAGAAATTACTGGAGCACTATGTGAAAAGTGTGCTAAAGTAATTTCTGTTGAACCTAATGAAGCAAGAGCAAGAGCAATTCTAAAAAGATATTCCAATAAAGATAATTTAGATATAGTAGTTACTGAAATTTCAAAAATCAAATTAGAAGAAAAGTTTGACTATATAACTTTATTTGGAGTCTTAGAATATGCACAAGAAATCTTTGATACAGAAAATCCAGCATTAGATTTGATATTTTTTTGTAAAAAAATGTTAAAACCTAATGGAAAGCTACTAATAGCAACTGATAATAAATTTGCTTTAAAATCATATATTGGTGAAAAAGATGAATGCACAGGAATTACATTTGATTCTATAACAGGATATAAAAACAGTAATAAACAATATAAATTGGGGAAGAAACAAATTGAGAATATTTTAAAAGAAACAGAAATGAATTATTATAAATTTTTCTATCCATTACCAGATTATAAATTACCGAGTTTAATATTTACAGATGAATATTTACCAAGTAGTTCTAAAATTAATGGATATTTTCCGTATTATATGGATAGTAGTTTTATATTCTATAGTGAAGTAGATGCATATGATGCAATAATAAAAGAAGATAAAAAAATGTTTCCTTTTTTTGCAAATTCTTACTTTATTGTAGCTTCACAAATTGAATTTAAAGATGATACAAGATATGTATCATTTAATAATTACAGAAAAGAAGAATATCAATTAATGACAAAAATAAGAGAAAACATAGTTGAGAAAACAAGTATAAACACTAAATCTAAAAAACATTTAGAACAAATGATGAATAATATTAAAAATTTAAATAACGAAAATATTGATATTCTTGATAAGGTTTATGAAGACAAAGTAGTAAGTAAATTTATTAATTTAAAATTAGCATCTCAATTAGTCAGTGACAATATAGAAAGACCAGAAGAAATAATAAAAATATTAAATAAATATAAAGAGAAAATATCTACATTAAGTACAGAATACAATGAAAATGAAAAAACAATATTCGAAAAATATATACCAGATATTGATAGAAATATTTTAAATAAGTTTAGATACTTAAAAGATGGATATTGGGATATGATTTTAAAAAATTGTTTTATTATAGATGGAGAATGTGTGTTTTTTGACCAAGAATGGGTAGAAAAAAATGTACCTGTAGAATTTTTAGTATATAGAAGTATTGTTAATGTAGAAAAATTAAGAAATAAAATAGAAGAATATCAGTTATATGAGAAAATGAAAATAAAAGAATATATTCCGTTATTTGAAAAATTAGATAGAGAAATAGGAACAAAGATAATAGATGAAAAAATATTTAGTTTTTATCAAAAGAAACACAAAAATCCTATTTATGATAACTATATTTTAGAAGATGAAAATAAAAAATTAACAAGTGAAAATAACAATATTTCAAATCAGAATACAGACCTTAAAGAAAGACTAGAAACAGAATTAAAACAAAATGAAATACTAAATGGTCAAATATATTATTTGACAAATGAGAATAAAGAATTAAAGAAAAAATTAGATGGAATTTATGGTTCGAGAAGTTGGAAAATTATTAAAGGAATATCAAATATAAAAAAAGTTATAAAAAAATAGAAAAGGAATGTGGAATTTTATGAATATGGTAAAAAAAGTGACTAATTCATTAAAACAAGATGGAATAAGTGGATTTTTTGCAAGAGTAAAAAAGCATTTTTGCAATGAAGAAAAAAAAGAATATTATAAATGGATAAAACAAAATACACCTTCAAAGCAAGAATTAAAACAACAAAAAAATTATAAATTTGGATATGAACCTAAAATAAGTATAGTCATACCATTATATAATACTCCAAAGAAATATCTTTTAGAATTAATAAAACATGTACAAAAACAAACATATTCCAATTGGGAGTTATGTTTGTCTGATGGTAGTACTGAACCATTAAGTTTTGTAGAGCCTATAGCTGAGAAAGATAGTAGAATAAAATATAAAGTGCTAAAAGAAAATAAGGGAATATCAGGAAATACTGATGAGGCCCTAAAAATGGTTACAGGAGATTATGTAGCTTTATTGGATCATGATGATTTAATACCATTGAATTCATTATATGAAATTGTAAAATCTATAAATGAAAATCCAGATGCAGAATATCTTTTTACAGATGAAGATAAATTTGTAGATATAAATAAGAAAACTAGATATGAGCCTAATTTCAAACCAGATTATTCTTTTGACACATTTACAAGTTATAATTACATTTGTCATTTCAGTATATTCAAAAAAGAATTAATGGATAAGCTTGGAGGATTTAATGAGCAATTTGACGGAAGTCAAGATTATGATTTGATATTAAGAGCAGTAGAAAATGCAAAGAAAGTAGTTCATATACCTAAAATTTTATATCATTGGAGAGCATGTCCAACTTCAACAGCAGGAAGTGCAGAAGCAAAACCATACTGTTTTGAGGCGGGAAAAAATGCAGTACAAGAACATTTAAAAAGAAAAGGTTTGACTCAAGGAAAAATGGAATATGGAGTTGCTATTGTAAGAAATAGAGCAGTATATGAAAGAAAAGAAGATTCTAAAGTAGATATGTTGTTATATTTACAAGATGAAAGAATTGATTTAAATAAATTAAGACAAGATATAGAACGAATAACATACGAAAATTTTGAGATTAATTTAATAGTAACTAAAAAAATTACAGAAAAACAGGGATATAATGAATTATCAAATATGCCAAAAGTAAAATCTAGTATAGAAATAGAGACAAAAGATATTATAAAAACATTAAATCAATTAATAGAAAAAACAGATAGTGACCAAATAATGTTTGTAAAAGATATACAAGACATAAAAACAAAAGACTTTATAGAACAATTATTAGGATTTGTGCAAAGAGGTGATGTTGGAGTTATCTCACCAAGAATTATATATAAATATACAAGTTCACAATATAATGGAACAGTATATGGTAGAGATAAAGACAAAATAGGATATTTAGACTATACAGATGTTGCTGGAAGTTTTGGATATATTACTAGAGGTGCAGTAGTACAAAATTATTCAATAATAAAGTCAGAATGTATAATGGTAAATAAAAGTGATTTAGAAAAAATAGGACATTTGGACGAAAAAATGGACTATAGTGATGCTATAGCAGATTTAGCTTTTTCATTATATAAAAATTATAATAAACTAAATGTAATAAATCCACATATCGAGTTAGAAGCTTTAGAGATTACAAATAAGACTGGAAAAAATGAATTTTTTGAAAAATGGGAGAAAGAATTAAGTATTCCAGATCCAAATTATAATGTAAATTTAAAATTTGAAAAAAATAAATTATTTACAGTAAATGTTTAATTAAAAGAAAGGATGTAGCAAATAATGAAAGTAGACATATTGATGGCGACTTATAATGGAGAAAAGTATTTAAGACCACAAATTGATAGTATTTTAAATCAAACATTTAAAGACTTTAATTTAATTATTTGTGATGATTGTTCAAAAGATAATACATGGAAAATATTAGAAGAATATGCTCAGAGAGATAGCAGAATAAAAATAATTAAAAATGAAAAAAACTTAGGATATAACAAAAATTTTGAAAAATTATTAAGTTTTGTTACAGCAGATTATTTTATGCTATCTGATCAGGATGATTTTTGGTTACCTAACAAAGTTGAAGAATCATATAAAAAAATAACATCAGAAAATTTGAACTTAGTTTGTTCAGATTTAGAAGTTGTAGATAAAAATTTAAATACAATACATCCATCTATGTGGGAATATTGGCCAGATTATAATATAAAAGAAAAGATAAAGAAAAGTAGAGATTATAGAAGTTGTTTAATGACCAATTGCATAACAGGATGTACAACAATAGTTAATAGTAAACTAATAGAAAAACTATTACCATTACCAGGATATCCAATAGTACATGATTGGTGGATTGGTTTAGTTGCAGGATCATGTGGAGAAATTGGTTATATAGAAACACCATTAATAAAATATAGACAACATGGCAATAATCAAATTGGATATGTAACAACTAAAACAATTTTTAAATTTACAAGAGGATTAAGAAGACATTTAATAACAAATCATATTCAAATATTAGAAGTATTAAAGAAGAGAATGAATGTTTTAAATCCAGAATTAGAGCCTATTGTAGATGATGGAATAAAATATTTAAAATCAATAATGAATGTAAAATTTATTGTGTTAAAAAGTAAGAAGCCATTTAAGAACTTGTATAAATATGAGGATGACAAATATATAAAACAATTTTCGTTAATGTACAACTATCCATTATTTGCACATATATATAGAACAATCTATGTTATAAATGTAAAGCTATTTAAGGAGAAAATAGGAATGAAGCAATTAGCAAAAAAGATATTACAAACATACTTTCCAAAAGTATATGCACCAATACATAATTATAGAAACAAAAAGCAAATGGAAGCAAATGGAGGGTTACAATATAATTATGATGTTAATATAGAAGATTATAAAAAATTAGTAGACCAAATGTATGATAACTTTGAAAAGCCTGAGAGAAAATCAACATTTGTTCCTTACAATGAAAAGCCTTATGAAAAAACAGAAAATGATGTAAAAATAATTACACACTATTTGCCACAATATCATTCATTTAAAGAAAATGATGAGTGGTGGGGAAAAGGATTTACAGAATGGAATAATGTAACAAAAGCATTTCCACATTTTGTAGGACAAAAGCAACCTAAATTACCTCAAGATATAGGGTTTTATGATTTATCACAAAAAGAAAATATAAAAAAACAAATAGAACTTGCAAAACAATATGGAATATATGGATGGTCAATATATTATTATTGGTTTGATAGACACAGATTGATGGAAAAACCACTAGACATCATTTTAGAAAATAAAGACTTAGATATTAACTTTTGTATAAATTGGGCTAATGAAAATTGGTCTAAGAGATGGGATGGTGGAGACAAAGAAATATTAATGGCCCAAAATTATGATGAAGAAAAACTAATATATTGTATAAAAGATATGGAAAAATATATTAGAGATGAAAGATATATAAAAATTGATGGAAAGCCATTAATCATAATATATAAGCCAACATTAATACCAAATATTCAAATAATGATTGAAAATTGGAGAAATTACCTAAGAGAAGTTGGTATTGGTGAAGCATATATAATGGGAGTAAAAACATTTGATATAACAGATGAATATAAAAATATATTTGATGGATTTGTTGAATTTCCACCTTTTGGAATGGAAATAAAAGTTATGAATAATCAATTAAAATTCTTTAATAAAAACTTTAAAGGAGTTGTATATGATTATAAAAGAATGGTAGACGAAAAGACTTATTTAAGACCATTTGACCATAAATTATATAGAGGAATTTTCCCAGCTTGGGATAATTCACCAAGAAGACAATTTACACCAGATATATTCTGGGGGTCAACACCAAAACTATATGAAACATGGTTAGAAGATTTAGTAAAAGAAACATTAGAAAATGATGAACTTGATGATAAAATGATATTTGTAAATGCTTGGAATGAATGGGCAGAAGGGGCTTGTTTAGAACCTGATAGAAATTATGGATATGCTTATATTCAAGCTACTAGAAATGTTTTAGAAAAATATAAGATAAAAAAATAGGAGAGAATAATGAACGATAAAAAAGAATTGCTAGTAATTAAAGAGGGGTTACTAAAAATAAAAGAAATTTTTGTGAAATTTGTTTTTATAATAGAATTTCTTATTATTGGAATTTTTATGACAAGCTTTTACAAATTTATTACTACTAAAGCATATGAAGGATATTATTCAAGAGTTTATCTAATTATATGTGGGATAACAGGGATAATAGCACTAGGGATAATTATATTTACAATTTTAAAAAATAAAGATAAATTAGAAAAAATATTTCTAGCAATTGCAATACCAATAGGAATGGCATATTTAGTGTTTTTAACACCTACATATGCTCCAGATGAAAATGCTCATATTTACAGAAGTTATGAGATTTCAGAAGGAATTTTATTTACAAAGACAAATGAAAAGAATTTAATAAAATCTAATATTCCCAACTTTTTTGTGGAAAATAATCATAATACATTAAATAAATATAACAAACTAAATGAAGAATTGCAGAAAAATACAAATTATGATGATAAAGTAGAAGTAGACAACCCTGCATATTCATATTTTCCAACATTATATTTTCCTAATACTATTATGTTTTTAATTGGAAGAATATTTAATATAAATGGAATTATTGTACTATATTTAGCTAGAATAGTGAATTTTATTATATTTTTAATATGTGGATATTATGCTATAAGAATAATGCCATTTGGAAAAATATTATTAATGACATATTTGCTAATACCAATGTCTGTACATCAAGCAATATCATTGTCTGCAGATAGTATTACAAATTCAACTATATTGTTGTTTATAGCATACACACTAAATTTATACTATAAAGAAAAAATAAATAAAAAAAATAAGATTTTATATATTGCTTTAGCTGCACTTGTATCAGTTCAAAAGATAGTATATTTCCCTATTGTGTTGATATCTATAATTTTAATTAAAGTGAAAGAAATGACAAAGAACGAAAAAATAAAATTTATAATAGCTACAATTGTAGTTGGATTGGTAGTTGGAGTTTTATGGATACTATTAGAGCCAAAGGGAGAGGCAACAGAAGATATATATGCAATACAAAATAATATAAATTCAGTTGAACAAATAAAATTTATACTAACACATCCAATTTCTTATATTAAAGTATTATGTAATACTATTGATGTAAATATTGAAAATTATTATTTATGGTTTATGGGATTTAGTTTAGGATGGATGGATATAGGAGTGAAAAGAATTTGGTTAGATATATATTTCATAATGTTATTGTTTTCACCATTTTTGGAAAAAAATGATAAAGAATTAAAAATAGGAGATAAATTAGTTTTTATAGGTACATTTTTAATAATATTTGTATTAACATTAACAGCATTATATGTAGGACATTCTGGAGTTGGAACAGATATAGTAAAAGGAATACAGGGAAGATATTTTATGCCAGTTGTTATATTATTATTATTATGTATGTGTGGAAAGGAAAGATATATAAAATTAAAAAATGTAAATTTAATATATCCAATACTTATAGTTTTTTTAAATGCTAATATAGTAGGAGCAATAATAAATTTTTTTAAATAAATATAATAAGAATATTGTGAAAGGAATTTAATTAATGAAAGTTTTAATAATAATACCAGCTTATAATGAAGCACAAAATATAGAAAAAACAGTAAAAGATATTACCGAAAATACTGATTATGACTACATAGTAATAAATGATTGTTCAAAAGATAATACAAAAGAGGTATGTGAAAAAAACGAATTTAATATGTTATCGTTACCTATTAATTATGGATTAACTAGTGGAATTCAATTAGGAATGAAATATGCATATAAAAATAATTATGATATAGCAATTCAATTTGATGGAGATGGACAACACCAGGCTAAATATTTAAAAGATTTAGTGAAAGAAATAGAAGAAAATAATGCAGATATAGTAATAGGTTCTAGATTTGCAACTAAGAAAAAGCCATTAACAGCCAGAATGCTAGGAAGTAGAATAATAACATTTTTTACAAAATTAACAACTGGAAAAACAATAAAAGATACAACATCTGGAATGAGGGCATATAACAAAAAAGCAATTTGGGAATTTATAAGAAATACAAGCTTAACGCCTGAACCTGATACAATGGTATATATGTTAAAAAAAGGTTTAAAAGTAAAAGAAGTACAAGTTGAGATGAAAGAAAGAGAATTTGGAACAAGTTATTTGACTCCAATAAAATCAATGAAATACATGGTAAATATGATATTTTCAATTGTATTTATAAGAGCAATAACAAGAAAGAATATATGAGGTGAAAAATATGTCAAATACATTAAGAATAATTTTAATAATTAGTTCATTTATAGCATTCATATTATGTGTTATGAAAATAAAACAATCAAAATTAAAAGTAGAAAATGCTGTAACATGGATGTTTGGAAGCATTTTACTAATATTAATGAGTATATTTTCAGATTTTGTAGGATGTATTTCAAATCTTTTAGGATTTGCATCACCAGTAAATTTTGTTTTTTTAATAATGATAGCATTTTTATTAATACAAGTATTTATTGACAATTTACATATTACAGTATTAAATGAAAAAATTAAGGACTTAGATCATTATATAGCACTAAAAGAACATGATGAGAAATAATAAAATTTAAAATGAAAGGTAACAATATTTATGCAAAAAATAAAGAAATTAGTTATAAAATACAAAGAAATAATTAATTATTTGATATTTGGAGTATTAACAACAATTGTTTCTCTTGGAACATATTATGGTAGTGTATATACATTTTTAAATCCAAATGATGGTTTTCAATTACAGGTAGCAAATGTGATTTCTTGGATTGCTGGAGTTATATTTGCATATGTTACAAATAGGAAATTTGTATTTGAAAGTAAAGAAAAAAATAAATTAAAAGAAGCTAGTAAATTTGTGGCTTCAAGAGTAGCAACATTATTAATGGACATGATAATAATGTTTATAGGAGTAACTACATTAAAATTTAATGATAAGATAATAAAATTATTATCACAAATATTAGTAATTGTAGCCAATTATGTATTAAGCAAAATAATTGTATTTAAAAAGGAGAATAAAAATGAGTGAAAAAATAACTATATATGTAGCAACACATAAAAAAGCTGAATTTCCAAAAGAAAAAATATATAAACCAATAAGAGTAGGCTCAGCTTTAAATAGTGATGATTTTGGATATCAAAGAGACGATATTGGAGATAATATATCCAACAAGAATAAGAGTTTTTGCGAATTAACAGCAACATACTGGATAATGAAAAATGATAAATCAGATATAGTAGGATTAACTCATTATCGTAGATACTTCTTTAAAAAACATAAAAATAATAAATTAGAAAATGTATTAAGCGAACAAGATATTAGAGAAATATTAAAAGATAAGGACATAATAGTTCCAAATTCAACATTTATCATAAAACATAATGCAGAAAAATCATGGGAAAAAACACATATAAAAAAGGACTATGACGAGTGTAGAAAAATTATAGCTGAAAAATATCCTGATTATGTAGAAGCATTTGAACAATTTTCTAAAAGTAGATTTCTATACATATGTAATATGTTTATTGCAAGAAAAGAAATTTTTGATGAATATTACAAATGGTTATTTGACATTTTGTTCGAGTTAGAAAAAAGAACTGATATAAGCAATTATGATGATTATAATAAAAGATTATTTGGATTCATGTCAGAAAGACTATTCAATGTTTGGCTTTTAAAGAACAAAGAGCTTAAAATTCAAAAAATGCCTGTATATAATACAGATAGAAGACCATATAATCAATATTTAATGATAAATTAAAAACAGAGAGGAATAAAATAAATGCAAACTATAGCTATATTTTCAGGATATTATTTGCCACATTTAGGTGGTGTTGAAAGATATACATATAATTTAGCACTGAAGCTAAAGAAAATGGGATATAAAATTATAATCATTACATCTAGATATAATAAAGATTTAAAAGAAATAGAAGAAACAGATTATGCAAAAATAGTAAGGTTGCCTACATATAAAATAGTTTCAGAACGATATCCTATAAATAAACAAAATAAGAGATGCAAAGAATTACTTGAAATGGTAAAAAACGAAAATATTAATTCTGCAATAATACAGACAAGATTTTGGACAACGTCATATATTGCAGCAAAATTTGTAAGCCAAAATAATATACCAGCATGTTTAATTGAACATGGAAGTACACATTTTACAGTAAATAATAAAATATTAGATTTTTTTGGAGAAATATATGAGCATAAGTTAACAAACTTCATAAAGAAAAGGATAAAAGACTATTATGGAGTTTCAAAAAGATGTACAGAATGGTTAAAACACTTTGATATTGAAGCAAAAGGAGTGTTTTATAATTCTGTTAATACTGACGAAATAGAAAAATATAGTAAATATATTAATAAAGATACAGGAAAAACAGTTATAACGTACACAGGAAGAATGATAGAAGAAAAAGGTGTATTAAGATTAATAGATGCTTTTAAAAATTTAAGTAAAAAATATCATAATTTAGAATTAAATTTAGCAGGAGATGGACCTATACTAGAAAAAATAATTCAAGATAATAAAAATATAACAAATATAAATATATTAGGAAAAGTATCACATGAAGAAGTAATGAAATTATTAAGAAAAACCAATATATTTGTTAATCCATCACATTTTTCCGAAGGATTGCCAACAACAATATTAGAAGCAGGAATGATGAAATGTGCAGTTGTTGCAACTCCAATGGGAGGAACAACAGAAATAATAACTAATGAAGATGTTGGTTATATATGTGGTTTTGAAACTGAAGAAATCCAAGAGAAGATAGAGAAAGTTATAAAAAATAAAGAAAAAATGAAAAATATGGGAATTAATATAGAAAAGAAAGTAAAAGAAGAATTTTCATGGGATGTAACAGCGAAAAAAATAGCGAATACAATAAAATACAATGTATAAGAGAGGGAGAAAAACTAAAATGAAAAAAAGCATTGCTAAAAACTATATATATAACTTAATATATCAGATGTTAACAATATTATTACCATTAGTAACAACACCATATTTATCAAGAGTATTAGGTGCTGAACCAATAGGAATATATGGATATACAATCTCAATTGTAACATACTTTGTATTATTTGGCACATTAGGAATTTCTATGTATGGACAAAGAGAAACTGCTTATAAAGGTGATAATAAAGCAGAAAGAAGTAAAGTATTTTGGGAACTAATAATAATAAGAACAATTACTTTAAGTATATCAATGTTATTATTTTATATAATATATGGAAGAACTGGAGAATATGCAATATATTATAGAATATTACTAATACAGCTAGTAGCAAATTTATTTGATATAAGTTGGTTGTTCCAAGGAATAGAAGAATTTGAGAAGACTGTTATAAGAAATTTAGTTGTTAAATTATTAAGTTTAATACTAATTTTTGCAGTAATAAAAACACCAAATGACTTATGGAAATATTTTGCAATTTATGTAGGTGCAGAATTGATAGGAAATACAACATTATGGTTTTATTTACCCCAATATATAGAAAAAGTAAGTATAAAAAAATTAGATTTAAAAAAACACATAAAACCTGCAATATCACTGTTTTTACCACAAATAGCAATTCAAATATATACAGTGCTAGATAAAACAATGATAGGTGTAATAACAAAAGATATGGTAGATGTAGGATATTATGAACAAGCCCAAAAGGTAGTAAAAGCTGCATTAATGATAACAACAGCATTACAAACTGTAATGAATTCAAGAATAGCAAATTCATATGCACAAAATGATAAACAAGAAATAAAAAAATGTTTAGGGATATCAATAAATTTTGTATGGTTTTTAACTATACCTATGATGTTTGGATTTTTTGCAATATCATCTAAATTTGTGCCATGGTACTATGGAGAAGGATTTGAGGGTGTAACACCAATATTATTAGCAACAGCACCAATACTAATAGCAATAGGACTAAATGGAATAACAGGAATACAATATTTAATACAAATAGGAAAACAAAATGCATTTACAATTTCAGTGATAATAGGTGCAATAACAAATGTTATATTTAATAGTATATTAATTCCATTTTGGGGAGGAGTTGGAGCAGCTATAGCATCAACAATTGCTGAAACTGCGATTTTGATATACCAACTAAAATACTTTAAAGAACAATATAAAATATCTGAAATGTTAAAATTATCAATAAAATGTTTTATTAGTGCATTTATTATGTTTATGGTAGTAAAAATAATAACAAATTTCTTACCAGTAGGTATATTAAATACATGTATAGAAATACTAGTTGGAGGAATTGTCTATATAGTGGTATTACTTATATTAAAATATGAATTTCTAAAGGAGCTAACTGGTTTGGTAGTTAATGCAGTAAGGGGGAATATAAAATGCAAAAGTTAAGAGAATTTGTAATAAGACATATAAATAAATCACTTTTCTCATTTGTGATGTTAGTATTTAGATATAAAAGAAAGTATAAAAGTATAAGTAAAACAGCAGTTTTTGCAATAAAGGCCTTGCCACATTTGTATTCTCCTAAGAAAAAAGATATTACTGGATTACAAAATAGAAAACTATTTAATAAAGTAGATATTAAGTTAGAGGAAAAAGACAGATTTGTTTATAATATAGACATATATAAAACAAGATTTAGAACAAATAGAGGAACAAGAATAATAGATAATATATCTATAGATTATTCTAAAATATTAGAAACATCATTAGAAGACATGAAAAAAACAAATGAAGAAATACCCAAAGGAAAATATAAACAAAACCAAAAAGAATTATTACAAGGAATAGAAGAATACATCGAAAGAGAATGTAATGTAATAGAAAAAAGTAATAAAAAAGATAAAGAAAAAACAATACAATACTTAAAAAATATAAAAAATAAAAAAGCAATTTCATTTGAAGAATCAATACAGAGAATAATGTTTTATAATCAGCTATTATGGCAACTAGGACATAATTTAAACGGACTTGGAAGATTAGATAAAATACTAGAAAATAGCTATGAATATGACAAAAAGAACAATAATTTAACTAAAGAGAAAGCAAAAGAAATATTAAAAGATATGATAAAAATCCTACATAAAAAATATTGGTTTAAAAGCAGTGGATTAATTGGAGATACAGGGCAAATTATAATTCTTGGTGGAAAAGAACAAAATGGAGATTATTTTTGTAATGACTTGACATATTTATTTATAGAAGTTTTGAAAGAACTTCAATTACCTGATCCAAAAGTATTATTGAGAGTAACAGAGAATATGCCAAGAGATTTGATGGAACTTGCATTAAGATGTATTCAAACAGGGATAGGATGTCCATTATTTTCAAATGATGACGTAATCATACCAAGATTAATTGAATTTGGATATGATGAAAAAGATGCTTATAATTATGTTACATCAGCATGTTGGGAACCACTAATGGCAGGAAAATCAATTGACCAAAACAATATAAGTTCAATTGTATTTATAAAACCATTAAATCAAATGCTTGATACAGAACAATTAGAGAGCATTTCCTCATACAATGAGTTTGTTGAAAAATACAAATTATATTTAAAACAATATATTATAGAATATATGAATGATATAAATAAAATTTTATGGGAAGAATCACCATTGCTTTCATTATTAACAGATAATTGTAATAAAAATGCAACAGATATATCACAAGGAGGAGCCAAATACAATAATTATGGTCTTACAACAGTATCATTAGGAAATACAGTAAATAGTATATATAATGTCAAAAAATTAGTATTTGAAGAGAAAAAATATACATTAAGTGAACTTAATGAAATGCGTAAAAATAATTATGAAGGACAAGAAGAAATAGTAAGAATTTTAAAACAACAACCAGAAAGATATGGAACTCAAAATGAAGAAATAATACAACTTGCAAATGAAATAACAGGTTATGTTGATAAATTATTAGATGAAATTCCAAATAGATTAGGTGGAAAAATGAAATTCGGTTTAAGTGCTCCAACATATATAATGGAATCAGGAGCAGTACCTGCTTCATTTGACGGAAGAAAAGATGGAGAAGCATTTATAGTTCATATATCATCTGACAAAACAGCTGTAGCATATACAGAATTAATACAATTTGCATCAAAATTAAAATATGATAATCATAGATTTAATGGGAATGTTATAGATTTTATGATAACACCATCATTTATAGAAGACAATTTTGATAAAATGATTGACTTTTTAATGATAAGTATAAAATTAGGATTTTTCCAAATGCAAATGAATGTAACAAGTAGTGAAATATTAATAAAAGCAAAAGCAAATCCCAAAGAATATGAAAATTTAATTGTAAGAGTGTGGGGATTTAGTGCATACTTTAATGATTTACCAGAAAATTATAAAGATTTGCTAATAGAGAGAGCATTGAAGAATGAAGGCAAAATATAGTAATTAGAGGAGACTATATTAATAATGAATAATAAAATAAGAATATCTAATATACAAAGATTTAGTTTGCATGATGGACCTGGTATTAGAACTACTGTATTTTTAAAAGGTTGTAATTTAAGGTGTCCTTGGTGTGCGAATCCAGAAAATTTGGAGTATGAATTTACACCATATAAAAATGAAGAAACAAAAGAAAATGGTTATTTTGGTAAAGATATAGATGTAGATGATTTGTTTAATGAAATAATAAAAGACAAACCATATTATCAGTTAAATAATGGAGGTGTAACATTTTCAGGGGGAGAGCCTTTGTTACAAGCTAAACAACTAGAACCATTACTAAAAAAATTAAAAAAAAATGATATAAACATTTGTATAGAAACTGCATTACAAGTCCCAAAACAGTTGATAGAAATTGTAGAAAACTATGTAGATGAATTTATAGTTGATATAAAAATCTTGAACAAAGAAAAATGCAAAGAAATATTAAATGGCGATATAGAAGCATATATGAATAATATAAAAATCTTAGATTCAAAAAATAAGATAAAAACTTTTAGAATACCACTTGTAAAGGAATATACAATGAAAAAAGATAATATTGAACAAATTCTAAAACTATTAAAAAAATATCAGAATATAAAAGTAGAAATATTTAAAATACACAATTTAGCAGAAAGTAAATATAAATCAATAGGAAAAGAAATGCCACATTTTAGTGCAATAGATGATATTAGTGTACAAGAAATCTATAAACAAATTAAAGAAATGAATATAGATGTTGAAATTATTAAAATATAATATAAAGAGAGGTATAGCTATGAAAAAGTATGATTATTTAATTGTTGGGGCAGGCTTATATGGCGCAACATTTGCATATGAAGCAAGCAAAAAAGGAAAAAAATGTTTAGTAATAGACAGAAGAAATCACATAGGTGGAAATATTTATTGTGAAAAAATAAATGATATAAATGTACATAAATATGGAGCACATATATTTCATACAAGTGATAAAGAAATATGGAACTATGTAAATAAATTTGTAGAATTTAATAACTATGTGAATTCACCAATAGCAAATTATAAAGGAGAAATTTATAATTTACCATTTAATATGAATACATTTTCTAAATTGTGGGGAATTGTAACACCTAGGGAAGCACAAGAAAAAATAGAAGAACAAAAGGCAGAATTTAATATAATAGAACCTAAAAATTTAGAAGAGCAAGCAATTTCATTGATAGGAAAAGACATATATTTTAAATTAATAAAAGAATATACAGAAAAGCAATGGGGAAGAGACTGCAAAGAATTACCAGCATTTATTATAAAAAGATTACCTGTAAGATTTACATATGATAATAATTACTTTAATGATAGATATCAGGGGATACCTATTGGTGGATATAATGTAATAATAGAAAAGATGCTAGCAAATGCAGATGTTGAATTAGGAGTAGACTACTTAAAAAACAAAGATAAATATAATGAAATGGCAGATAAAATATTATATACTGGAATGATTGATGAATACTTTGATTATAAATATGGAAATTTAGAATGGCGTTCACTAAAATTTGAAAATGAAATATTAAAAGATGTAGATAACTATCAAGGAAATGCAGTTGTGAATTACACAAGCCATGAACAAAAATATACAAGAATAATTGAACATAAACATTTTGAGTTTAATAAATGTAAAGGAACAGTTATAACAAAGGAATATCCAATGAATTGGAAATTAGGAGATGAAGCATATTATCCTGTTAATGATGATAAAAATAATCAATTATTTGCAAAATATCAAGAATTAGCAGATAAAGAAGAAAATGTGATATTCGGAGGCAGACTTGGAAACTACAAATATTATGATATGGATAAGGTTATTAAAACAGCATTACAAAAAGTAGAGGAAGTTCTATAAAATATATATAGAGTGAAATCGGGAAAGAGATGATAGAAAAGATGAAGAAAGTAGAGCAAAAAAACAAGTTTAATCTAAAAAATGTATTAGTTCAAACTATGATTATAATGTTTTCAATATTTTTTTTTATAATATTAGTAAATACAATATTATTTAATAGAACAACTCAGATTAATTATAGTGTACATACAATGATTATATTAACAATAATAGCGTATTCTATAATTTATTTACTATATAAATATAATAAATTTGAATTTAAATTTCCTAAAACATATCAAGTTGGACTAGTAATGGTAGCTATATTTGTTATACAAATAATTTTAGCAAATTTGACATATGCTGACTGTGGATGGGACTGTGGAATAGTTGTTAGACAAGCTGTAAATTTATTAAATGGAGAAAACTTTGATACACATTATTTTGCAGTTTGTTCCAATAATATTGGAATATTGTTAATAAGCAAATATGTATTAAAATTTACAAGTTTATTTACAACAGCTACTTTACAAAATGCTTTTTTTAGTATGATTATATTTAATATTGTTATGATTGATATATCTGCAGTATTGACATTTTATTTGTGTAAAAAATTACTAGGAAATAAAAGTGCATATTTTTCATTATTATTTATTGTACCACTAATTTTGTTTTCACCATATATTATTGTACCATATACAGATACAATTACTATGTTATTTCCTATTGCAATTATGTATACATATGTTATAATTAAAGAGGAGAAAGAACCTGTAAAGAAAAATATATTAGCACTAATAGAGGGAATTTTGGTAGTAACAGGGTTCTTTATAAAACCAACTGCTATTATAATGATGATTGCTATTGCTATTATAGAATTATTACAAATAAATAAAACAAAAATTAAAGATAGTTTGGTAATTATAGCGATGTTTGCAATTGGATGTATAATTTCATATACAGGATACAGCTATTTAAAAAATAAAAATTTAGGTTCATTAATTAGTGATGAGGATTATGAAAAATACTCAATGTCATTTACACATTTTTTAAAGATGGGAATGAGTCAAACAGAAAGTGGAAACCCATTACCAACTAAAAATAAAACTTTGTATGGTAGTTATTCAGAAAATGATGCTCTTACAACTCAAGGCATAATAGGAAAAGATGAAAAACAAAAGGAAAATTTACGAACCGTTAAAAAAAGACTGCAAGACTTTGGAATAAAAGGATATATTAAGTTTTTATATAATAAAGCAAACTGGATATTATCTGATGGAACATTTTTTTATGGAGAAGAAGGAACGTTTTGGACATCTGAACACTATAACAATAGTGAAATTGGAAAGTTTATACAAGAACTAATTAATAAAGATGATGTTAAATATCAAACGGTTACAGTTAATATAATGCAAACTTTATGGATATTGATAATAATAGGTTTGGTATTTTCGTATAATAAAAAACAAGATAATAATTTTGCAATTTTAAAATTATCAATAATAGGAATAGTTATATTTTTACTACTTTTTGAAGGAAGAGCAAGATATATTGTAAATCATTTACCAATTTTTATTATAATAGGAGTATGTGGAATTAAAAATAGTTTAAAAATTTTTGACCACAAAGAAAAACTTTTATTAAAGGAAGGTGATAGAAATGAAGTTAAAAATTAAAATTATATTTTGTTTTATGTTATTTTTGAGTATAATAGCTATTTTATCTATAACAGGAAAAGCAACAACAAATGTGAAATATGTATCACATTTAGATACATATTTAGATAATGCAATATTTGATAAAAATGGAATACATATAGAAGGATGGAGATTATCAACAGAACCAAACTCAAAAATACAGGTTTTCATAGATGGACAAGAAGTGAGTGAAGATTGTATAAAATATTCATATAAATATGATTTAATATCAATAGTAAAGGGATATGGAACATATGAAGAAAATCCAACTCCTAATTATGATATAGATATTCCAACAGAAGATATCAAAGATGGAAAACATAGTTTGCAAATACAATTTGTATTAGAAGATGGGACAGTATTAGAAAATATAGAAAAGAGTATTACAATACAAAAGGTTAAACATGCATCACATTTAGATACAAATTTAGATAATGTAACATTTGATAAAAAAGGAATACATATTGAGGGATGGAAACTTGCAACAGAACCAAATACCAAAATAATAGTATTAATAGATGGACAAAAAGTAAATGAAGAATATACAAAATATTCATACAAATATGATTTAATATCATTAGTAGGAGGATATGGAACATATGAAGAAAATCCAACTCCTAATTATGATATAGATATTCCAACAAAAGACATTAAAGACGGAAAACATAGTCTGCAAATACAATTTATATTAGAAGATGGAACAGTACTAGAAAATATAGAAAAAAATATCACAATACAAAAATTAAGATATGCATCACATTTAGACACAAATTTAGATAATGCAGCATTTGACAAAAAGGGAATACATATAGAAGGATGGAGGTTAGCAACAGAGCCAAATACAAAAATAATAGCATTAATAGATGGACAAAAAGTAAGTGAAGAATATACAAAATATTCATACAAATATGATTTAATATCAATAGTAAAAGGATATGGAACGTATGAAGAAAATCCAACTCCAAATTATGACATAGATATTCCAACAAAAGACATTAAAGACGGAAAACATAGTCTGCAAATACAATTTATATTAGAAGATGGAACAGTACTAGAAAATATAGAAAAAAATATCACAATACAAAAATTAAGATATGCATCACATTTAGACACAAATTTAGATAATGCAGCATTTGACAAAAAGGGAATACATATAGAAGGATGGAGGTTAGCAACAGAGCCAAATACAAAAATAATAGCATTAATAGATGGACAAAAAGTAAGTGAAGAATATACAAAATATTCATACAAATATGATTTAATATCAATAGTAAAAGGATATGGAACATATGAAGAAAATCCAACACCAAATTATGATATAGATATTCCGACAAAAGATATCAAAGATGGAAAACATAAATTACAAATACAATTTGTACTAGAAGATGGAACAGTACTAGAAAATATAGAAAAGAGTATCACAATACAAAAATTAAGATATGCATCACATTTAGATACGAATTTAGATAATGCAACATTTGACAAAAAAGGAATACATATAGAAGGATGGAAGTTAGCAACAGAACCAAATACAAAAATAATAGCATTAATAGATGGACAGAAAGTAAGTGAAGAATATACAAAATATTCATATAAATATGATTTGATATCATTAGTAAGTGGATATGGAACATATGAAGAAAATCCAACACCAAATTATGATATAGATATTCCGACAAAAGATATTAAAGATGGTAAACACAGTCTACAAATACAATTCGTATTAGAAGATGGAACGGTTTTAGAAAATACTACAAAAACTATATATATTGATAAATCAATAAAATCACTTTTACAAATAGATACTAATCTAAGAGAACTAGTATTTAATGAAAGAAAATCAATACATATAGAAGGATGGAAACTTGCAACAGATGCAAATACTAAATTAATAGTATTTTTAGATGGGCAAAGAATAAGTGATGATCATATAAAATATTCATATAAATACGATTTAATATCAATAGTAAAAGGATATGGAACATATGAAGAAAACCCAATGCCAAATTATGATATTGATATACCAGTAGAAGAATTAACAAAACAAAATCATAGTATGCAAATAAAATTCGTAACAGAAGATGAAAAAACTATTTTAAAAAATGTAGAATTTGTAGTCAACTATGGTGGCAAATATAAAGGAATAGATGTTAGTTCACACAATGGAGTAATTGATTGGAATGGTGTGAAACAATCAGGAATAGATTTTGCAATGATAAGAATTGGGTATAGAGGATATAGAAGCGGAAAAATAGTTATAGATGAACAAGCTCTATATAATATAAGAGAAGCAAAAGCAAGAGGAATAAAAATAGGAATATACTTCTTTACACAAGCTGTAAATTTTGAAGAAGCACAAGAAGAAGCACTATGGACAGTAAGTCAATTACACCAAAATCATATATATATAGATTATCCAATTGCAATAGATACTGAAGACTCAGGAGCAAGAAAAAATGGATATCTTCCAGGAAGAGCTGATTTGATTGATAACCAAACAAGGACTACTGTTTGTAGAGCATTTTCAGATATAATAAAGTATTATGGATATACACCAGCTGTATATGCAAGTTCAGATTGGTTTAATAATAAATTAAAATTTTCAGATATTCAGTGTTATGATATTTGGCTTGCACATTATACATATGATGAAAACATATTATCTAATTTTAAAGGAGAATATCAAATATGGCAATATACAGATTCAGGGCAAGTTTTAGGGATATCAACTAAAGTGGATATGAATGTGTGTTATAAAAAATATTAAGAGGATAAATAAATATGAAAAAATCAAAAAAAATTTTAGCTATATTGTTGATAATAAATAGTGTTTTAATAAACCATATATCTTTTGCATTGGACAACATTTTAGAAAGAGCTACACAAAGGTCTGCATGGCATATAGATACAAATTTAAAACAGACTTTTTATAAAGAAAATGGAATACATATAGAGGGATGGAAACTTTCAACTGAGACGGGAAGTAAGATTATAGTTTCAGTGGATGAAAAAGAAATAAGCCAAGATTATATAAAATATTCATATAAGTATGATTTAATATCAATAGTAAAAGGATACGGAACATATGAAGAAAATCCAATGCCTAATTTTGATATTGATATAGATATAGTAAAGGAAAATATAACTGAAGGAAAGCATAAATTAAAAATTGAACTAAAAAACTCAGATGAAACATTAACTTTACAGTCCCAAGAAGAAGAAATTAACATTTCTAGAAATATAAAATATGCATTGCAAATAGATACAAAGCTTGAAGGTGCGACTTTTGGAAAAAATGGAATAATAATAAATGGATGGAAATTAGCAACAGAAGCAAATACTAAAGTAGTTGCAAGAATAGATGGAGAAGTAGTAGAAGACACAAAAATAGATATGTATTATGCATATGACTTAATATCAATAATAGGTGGATATGGAACATATGAAGAAAATCCTACTCCTAATTATAAAATAAATATTCCAACTAAAAAGTTAACAGAAGGAAAACATGTAATAAAAGTACAGTTAGTTACATTTGATGATATAGTACTAAAAGAAGAACAAAATAATATAATAATAGATACTTCAATAAAACATGCAATGCATATAGATACAAATGTAGAAGGAATGTGTTGGAAACCAAACGGAATAGAAATAAAAGGATGGAAACTAGCAACTGAACCAAATACAAAAATAAATATTTGTATAGAAGATAGAAAAATTGAAAATTTGGAGATAAAAACATATTATGCATATGATTTAATATCAATAGTAAAAGGATATGGAACATATGAAGAAAATCCTACACCTAATTTTACAGTTAATATACCTGTAACAGAATTTAAAGATACAGACAGTACTCTAAAAATTCAAATGACAACAGAAGATGGTAAGATATTAGAAGAAAGAACACACACAATAGTTAATTTAAAAACAAGAATGCATGTTGAAACACCATATGATAGAACAAAAATTACAAATTCAGTACATAGTGTGTCAGGTTGGGTAATGACAACAGAAGAAAATGCTAAAATAAGAGTTTTAATAGATGGAAGATACCTTGATGGAGAAGCTAAAAGAACAGATAGAAAAGATGTATTAAATGCGATAAAAGGCTATGGAGATGAAAATACAAATGCATTACCAGGCTTTGAATTTTCAATAGACTTTTCAAAATATGATTTAGGATTACATCAAATTGCGGTAAGAGTAGAAAATCAAAATGGAAAAATTGTAGGTGAAGAAGTAATATATGTTTGGTTAAGAAGTACTATTATATATGATGAGGGAACATACGGTGATAGTGGATTAACAAAAGCAGGAAATCCATATGGTTCAAAACTACAGTATTATCGTTATGGAAATGGAGAAAATGTATTTTTTGCAACATTTACAGTACATGGGTTTGAAGATAATTGGAACAATGATGGGGAAGCATTAGTTAATATAGCAAATAAATTTTATGATGATTTAAAAAAGAACCATAACAATAATTTTGAACTTGCTGATAAATGGACAATATATATATTACCAGAAATAAACCCAGATGGAAGAAAATTAGGAACAGGTAGCAATGGTCCAGGAAGAACAACATTATTTAGTCAAGCACCTAATAATAAAGGAATAGATTTAAACAGATGTTGGAAAAATTCTGGTTTTAGAGCAAATGAAAATTCAAGAAATTATGCAGGAACAGCACCATATCAAGCCTATGAAGCACAAGCATTAAGGGACTTTTTAATAACACATAAATCTAAAAATGGACAAACAGTACTAGTAGATTTACATGGATGGCTAGAACAATTAATAGGTGACAGAGAAATTGGAATGTATTATGCAGTACAATTCCCAAATGCCCATGGAAGGTCATTAGACAGATATGGAGATGGATATATAATAAATTGGGCAAGAACTGCATTAGCAAGCAATGGAAGAATTGCAAAAACATCATTAATTGAATTGCCAAGAAATGTATATAGTAATAAAGATGCTGAAAATCAAAAATTAGCAGAAAGATATATACAAGCAACATTATCAATGCTTCATGGAATAAATTAGAGAGAGTTGATAAATATGAAAAAAATTATTATAGTAATATTTGGTATAGTAATAATTATTGGATTAGGAGTAGTTGGATATTTAAAACAAAAACCTAGTAATGAAATTTCCAAAGAAGAAGTAAAAGATTTAAAAGAAGATATAGGCGTAAGTGGGGATACTGATTTATATCAAATTCAAACAGAGTATGATGGAAACAAAACTCTAGATATAAAACCAGAAATACAATATAAAGTAGCATTTGCGGGAATAATAGAACAAAAAGTTCCAGAACTTGAAAATGTAGATACTATTTTTAATAAAAACTATCCTAAAAATTATGGAATATGGATTGATAGTACTAGTAGAGAAAAGTTTTTAGCAATGTTAAAAGAAAATTCAGATAATGAATATGAAATAACAGAAGAAGGGTTTTTGAAAATAAAAAAAGAAAATAACCCAACAGATATTGATAATTCATTAAAAGAAATGATACAAAGTAATAAGAAATATATAATAACAATATCAGGAATTTATTATGAAATAGATAGAGTAACTGGTGAAATATTGGATAATTTTTATGAAGATATGGATCCATTGCAAGCGACTAAAAGTGTAGACAACAAAGATGATTTAATTATTTTTTTAACAACAAATACAGAAAAAAAACTTAAAACAAAAGAAATATTATATGAACTAATATCATATAAGTAGAATAAATAGACTGTTAAACTACAGTCTATTTTCATGAAAAATGGTTGAAATTATTGTCGTTTAGTGATACAATACAAATGCTAAAAAATGAGACATATATATAAATAAAAAGAAAGAAGGAAAAAATAATGTCAATATTAGTAACAGGTGGTGCAGGATATATAGGAAGCCACACAGCAGTAGAACTATTAAAAGCAGGAAGAGAAATAGTAATAATAGACAACTTTTCAAACAGTAAACCAGAAGTATTAGAAAACATCAAAAAAATAACAGGAAAAGACTTTAAATTTTATGAAGTAGACTATTTAAACAGAAGTTCATTAGCAAAAGTATTTGAAGAAAATGATATAGAAGCGGTATTAAATTTTGCTGGATATAAAGCTGTTGGAGAATCAGTACAAAAGCCATTAGAATATTATGAAAATAACATATCAGGAGCAATAGTACTATTAGAAACAATGAGAAAATACAATGTAAAAAAATTTATATTTAGCTCATCAGCAACAGTATATGGAGAACCAGAAAAAATTCCTTTAACAGAAGAATGCAAAACAGGAGGAACAACAAATCCATATGGAACAACAAAACTATTCATAGAGCAAATATTACAAGACTTATATAAATCAGATAATACATGGAATATAGCAATATTGAGATATTTCAATCCAGTAGGAGCACATGAAAGTGGATTAATAGGAGAAGAGCCACAAGGGATACCAAATAATCTAATGCCATATGTAGTAAGAGTTGCATCAGGACAACTAGAGCAATTATCAGTATTTGGAAATGACTATAATACACCAGATGGAACAGGAGTAAGAGACTATATCCATGTAGTTGATTTAGCAAAAGGTCATATAAAAGCACTAGAAAAACTAGAAAAAGAAGAAAAAGGAATATACATATACAATTTGGGAACAGGAACTGGATATAGTGTTTTAGATATGGTAAAAGCATTTGAAAAATCAACAGGAAAAACGGTAAAATATAAAATTGCACCAAGAAGAGCAGGAGATATAGCAACATGTTATTCGAATCCAGAAAAAGCGAAAATCGAACTTGGATGGAAAGCTGAAAAAACATTAGAAGACATGTGTAAAGATTCTTGGAAATATATACAAAATCAAAATAAATAGTTATTAACAAAAGCAGAAAACAAGAGGTGTAATAAATGAAGAAAAGAATAGCATGTATAGTCATCGTAATATGCCTTTTAATAGCATTTGGAGCAACAGTTACAGTTGATTGGTTATATGAAACATTTGGACATTTATCAATGGATGAAATAGTCTTCCATTTAAAAGTACCAATACAAGGAACTAATACAGATATAATATTTACATTTATGAAACAGTGTTTATGGAAAGTAATATTACCAACAGCAATAATAGCATTTGCACTAATATATCCAATGGTAAAAGACATAAAATTAATACATGAAATACATACATCAGAAAGAAGAAGAACTGTAGTTGTAAGCCTAACTATATCTATATTAATATTAATTGTTAGTATAGATAAAATAATTGAAACAACAGATATAAAAGAATATATAGAAAATCAAACACATGATTCGAACTTTATTGCAAAAGAATATGTAAGACCAGAAAAAAATAATATAGAATTTCCAGAAGAAAAGAGAAATTTGATATATATTTTTCTAGAATCAATGGAAACAACATATTATTCAGTACAAGATGGAGGATTATCACAATATGATTTAATGCCAGAAATATCAAGACTTGCGAAAGAAAATACTAATTTCTCAGATACAGATAAATTAGGTGGAGCATATACATTATATGGAACAACATGGACTGTTGGAGCAATGACAGCACAAACAGCAGGTATTCCTTTAAAACTTAGTATAGAAGATAATGCGATGGGAGAATATAGTACATTTTTAGGAGGAGCATATAGTATAGGACAAGTACTACAAAAGAGTGGATATCATAATTATTTATTACTAGGTTCTGATGCAACATTTGGTGGAAGAAGAAATTTATTTGAACAACATGGAAATTATGAAATATGGGATTTTGAATCAGCAAGAGCTGAAAATAAAGCAGATGAACAGATTTGGTGGGGATTTACAGATGACCAATTATTTGAGTATGCTAAAGAAAAAGTATCTTATTTAGCAGAACAAGATGAGCCATTTAATTTTACAATGTTAACAGCAGATACACATTTTCCAGATGGATATAAATGTAGAGATTGTCCAAACAAATGGGATGAACAATATAAAAATGTAATATCTTGTTCAAGTAAAAAAGTAGGAGATTTTATAAAATGGTTACAAAAACAAGATTATTATGATAATACAACGATTGTAATATCTGGAGATCATTTAACAATGCAATCAAACTTTTTTGAATTAGAAGAGGGACAAGATTATCAAAAAAAGGTTGTTAATCTTATAATAAATCCAGCAATAGAAGCTGAAGATACTAATAGAATATATTCAACTATGGATTTATATCCTACAACATTAGCATCATTAGGTGCAAATATTGAGGGGAATAAATTAGGACTTGGAACTAATTTGTTTTCAAGTGAAGAAACACTTATAGAAAAATACGGATTAGAGTATGTTAATAATGAATTAATGAAAATTTCAAGATTTTATAATAATAATATATTAGTAAAATAGAATTAGAAAGGAGCAAAACATGGAAAAAATATCAGTTGTAGTTTCTTGCTATAACGAAGAAAAAGCATTGCCATTATTTTATGAAGAAATGGAAAAAGTAAGAAAACAAGATTTTGAGGGAATAGTTGATTTTGAATATATATTTGTAAATGATGGTTCAAAAGATAAAACATTAGATATAATGAGGATGTTAAGAGCAAAAGATAGTAAAGTAAGATATGTTTCATTTTCTAGAAATTTTGGAAAAGAAGCAGCAATGCTTGCAGGATTAGAAGCTTCAACAGGAGATTATGTTACATTGATGGATGCAGACTTACAAGATCCTCCAGCATTGTTAAAACAAATGTATAATGCAATAGTAAATGAAGGATATGATTCTGTTGGAACGAGAAGAGTAACAAGAAAAGGTGAACCACCAATTAGAAGTTTTTGTGCAAGAATCTTTTATAAAATAATAAATAAAATATCAAATATAGAAATGGTAGATGGAGCAAGAGATTATAGACTAATGAAAAAACAAGTAGTAGAGTCAATAATATCATTAAAAGAATATAATAGATATTCAAAAGGATTATTTAGTTTTGTAGGATTTAATACAAAATGGATTGAGTATGAAAACATAGAAAGAGTTGCAGGAGAAACCAAATGGTCTTTTTGGAAATTGGTTAAATATGCTTTAGATGGAATAACGGCATTTTCAACAATTCCATTGATATTATCATCTATAATAGGAATAATATTTTGTGTAATTGCATTTTTTGCAATAGTATTTATAATAATAAAAACATTAGTATATGGCGATCCAACAACAGGTTGGCCATCACTTGTATGTATTATAGTTTTTGTTAGTGGTGTACAATTATTTTGTATGGGAGTTATTGGACAATACTTATCTAAAACATACTTGGAGGTAAAAAATAGACCTATATATATTATAAAGGAAACAGAAAAAGATTTTGTTAAATAATTTACGTACGAATAGAATAAAAAAGAAAATAAAGAGAAAAAATAATAAACATATGAATATACAAAAGTTTAAATAATATAAACAAGTATAAAAAAATACGCAAATCAGAAAGGAATGCATGAATATGTTTAAATTTGGATTAGGGCAAGATATAGGAATTGATTTAGGAACAGCAACAGTAATCGCATATGTAAAAGGAAAAGGAGTAGTACTTAGAGAACCATCAGTTGTAGCGGTAGATAGCAATACAAATGAAGTATTAGCAGTAGGACAAGAAGCAAGAAGAATGTTAGGAAGAACACCAGGAAACATAGTAGCAACAAGGCCACTAAGAGAAGGAGTAATATCAGACTATACTGTAACTGAAAGAATGTTAAAATATTTTATAAATAAAATAAATGGAAAAACATTGTTTTCACCAAGAACAATGATATGTATACCATCAAGAGTAACAGAAGTAGAAAAAAAAGCTGTAATAGATGCTGCAACACAAGCAGGAGCAAGAAAAGTATTTTTAATTGAAGAACCAATAGCAGCAGCAATAGGAGCAGGAATAGACATAGCAAAACCATGTGGAAATATGGTAGTAGATATAGGAGGAGGAACAACAGACATAGCAGTAATATCACTTGGAGGGTCAGTAGAAAGTACATCTTTAAAAGTTGCTGGGGATAAATTTGATGAGTATATAGTAAAATATATTAAGAAAAAACATAATATAATGATTGGTGAAAGAACTGCAGAAGACCTAAAAATAAACATAGGATGTGTATACCCCAAAATACAAAATGCAGAAATGGAAATTAGAGGAAGAGATTTAGCAACAGGACTACCAAAAAATATAACAGTATATTCTAATGAAATGCTAGAAGCTCTTATAGAACCTGCAATGATGATTGTAGATGCTGTTCATTCGGTATTAGAAAAAACACCACCAGAACTTTCTGCAGATATAAGCAATAGAGGAATCTATATGACTGGAGGAGGTTGCTTAGTTGACGGATTAGATAAGCTTTTACAAGAAAAAACAGGAATAAATGTTATGATTGCAAATGACGCTGTATCTTGCGTTGCATTAGGAACTGGTAAGGCTTTAGACAATTTAGATTCATTAGATAGATAATGTGTTGCAAAATTTATTGATATGTGGTAGAATATAGCATGAGGTGTTTAAAATGAAAAAGAAAATCGCAATAACAATATTTTTATTATTAACAATGATGACAACAAGTGTATTTGCTACTGCAAAATCAACAGATGTAACGATGGAAATTGTAGAAGATAACATTTGTACAATAAAATTAAATGATGATTCAAGTTTTGAAAAGAAAATGATACAATATGATTTAAAAAAGCATCAAGTAACAATACAATTAAAAGTTTCAAATAACTCAAAAGAAGTAATTCCATCAGGAGAGATGATGTTAGTAATAGATAGTTCAAGTAGTATGGATGAAATTGTAAGTGGAAATACAACAAGAAAAGATTTAGTATTAAATTCAGCAAATAAATTAGTTGAAAGTTTACTAAAATCCAATCCAACATCATTAAAAATTGGTGTAACTACATTTTCAACAGGAACAGAAAAAGACGAAAATGGATATTTAGTTACAGGAACAGAAGCTGATGCACAAAAAGTATGTGATTTTACAAACGATTTAAATACGCTAACAAGCAAAATTTCTGCAATAAAAGGAACAGGACAATATACTAACCTTGATGCAGGTTTAAAATTAGCTAAAAATCAATTTACAAATGAAAATACAAATAAATATATGATAATTTTAACAGATGGATTACCAAACTTGGCAGTAGGTAATAATGATTTAGTTACTTATGATGGATTAACAAAAATCATATCACAAACAAAAAATACACTAACATCATTAGAAAATGTAGATGTGTACACAATGTTGACAGGTATTAGTAATGATGAAGCAACATTTAGAACAGATGGAACAAATACATATACATATGGTCAAGTTATACAAGAAGTATTTGGTACTCAAGAAAATCCTACAAAGGGAAAATTTTATAAAATTAGTGATAATCAAATAGAACAAACAATAACAAATAAAATTTTTAATGATTTAATGCCAATAGAAAATTCATTAAAAGATATAGTAGTTGTGGATTATTTTCCACAGTATATGGTTGACAATTTTGAAATGACATATGTTGATGGAATTGATATTAGTAATATTTCTCCTAAAATAGATACTCAAAATAATAGTATCACATGGAAAATAGATAAATTAGAAGCTGGAAAAACAGCAATAATTCAATATAAACTAACATTAAAAGATGAATTTGATGAAACAATAATAGATAAAGTGCTTGATACAAATCAAAAAATAGATATTAAGTATAAAGACATTGATGGAGAAAATAAAGACAAAACATCTGATGTAACACCTAAAATAAAACTTGTAAAAGAAGATACAAATACAGACAACACTATTGCACCAGATCCAATACCTAAAGCGGGAATATCAATAATATCAGTTTCAATAATAGTATATTTAGGAATTGCAGTATTTTTAGGATATAAAGCAAAAAAAACTAAGTAAATTTTTTAGAACAAATAAATGAAAAGAAGCCTCTCAAAAAGGGACTTCTTTTATTTATATGTCAAAGGATTAGCAACATCCGCCTCTGTTACCACCGCAACAGCAACAAATTAAAAGTATTAAGATGATTATCCAGCAACAATCATCACCGAATCCAAATCCACATCCTCTATTTTCTGGCATATAAAACCCCCCCTTTCGAAAAACAATCTTAACTAAAGTAAATCTTTAGGATTTTCTTTTGATAATATATAATATGGAAATTAAAAAAAAGTGTTACTTATTTTAAATTAAATCTATAATAAGATGGTAACATGTAATATAGTGTTAATAATTAATAGTTTTGATTAATTCTTTTAGAAATGCCTGGAATATAAGCTTTGAATGAAATGACGAATGTGTATGAAAAAATTTTAGAAATTCTATGCAGTTTTATGGTAAGAGTTCACGATAGTGGAAAGGACCCATAAAACAAATTAGAATTCCTTAAATTTTGTAATAAACCGAGGAATGTAATGAAAAGCTTATATTTCAGGCATATTGTATAAAATACCAAAGAAAACCATTAACCTGTAGTAGAGTTATAAATTTTTACAAAATACTTGATTAAGAAAATGATAAATGATAAAATACAAGAGTAACGAAAGATACCTAGGAGGGATAAAATAAAAAATGGGAAACATAGTTTTGTTGGATGATTTAACAATCAATAAAATAGCAGCAGGAGAAGTAATTGAAAGACCAGCATCAGTAATAAAAGAAATGGTAGAAAACTCAATAGATGCAGGAGCAAATAATATAACAGTAGAAATAAAAAATGGTGGAATATCATATATAAAAGTCACAGACAACGGAAAAGGAATAACAGAAGATGATTTAGAGATGGCATTTGAAAGACACGCTACAAGCAAAATAAGATCAGCAGAAGACCTAAATACAGTTGTTTCAATGGGGTTTAGAGGAGAAGCATTAGCTAGTATAGCAGCAATAGCAAGAGTTGAAATGGTATCAAAAACAAAAGAACAACAAAATGGATATAAAGTAGTAGTTGAAGGAGGAAATGTATTAGAAAAGTCAGAAGCAGGTTGTCCTACAGGAACATCAATAACAGTAACCAATTTGTTTTATAATACTCCAGTAAGATATAAATTTTTAAAAAAAGACTTTACAGAAGCAGGATATATAGAAGATGCTATAACAAGAATAGCATTAGTACATCCAGAAATAGCTATAAAATTAATAAATACAGGAAAAACAATAATACAAACAAATGGAAATGGAGATTTAAAAACAGTAATTTATAGTATATATGGAAAAGATGTAGCAGGAGCACTAATAGAAACAGATTATACATATGAAAATATGCATATATATGGAGTTGTTGGAAAACCAGAAATAGCACGTTCAAATAGAGCAAATCAAATATTTTTTGTAAACAAAAGATATATAAAAGACAAAGCACTATCATCAGCAGCAGAAAAAGCATATAAGGGAATGATTCCAATAGGAAAATTTAGTTTTTTAGTGTTAAACATTGAAATGAATCCAAGCAAAGTAGATGTTAATGTACATCCAGCTAAATTAGAAGTTAGATTTGAAGAAGAGAATTTGGTATTTAAGGCAGTATACCATGCAATAAAAGATGCACTGTTAAAAGCAGAATTAGTAGCAAACACAGAACATACATCAAGTGAGAAAAGAATAGAAAGTGGTCTATTTGGAAGCAAAGTTATAAATCAAAACAATGAACCAATATCTATCAGTAACAATGAAAAAGATAATCAAATAGAAAAAAAAGAAACAATAATAGAACAAATATATAAAGCAAGGCAAATAGCTGAACAAGATGATAAAAAGATATCAGAACCAATACAAAATAAAGAAGAAAAGAACGAAACACTTGAAATATCAGGAATAGAAAAAAGTCAAGAAGTTTTAAAAAAATTACAAGAAATGAAACAAAAGTTATTACAAGAAACATCAGAAGCAAAAGAAAAAAATTTAAATACAAAAGAAGAAATAAAATATAATGAAGATACAGAAACAAACAAAGAAATTAATGAAACTAAAGAAAAAGTTGAAGAAGAATCAACAACATATAATTTAGAAAACGAAAAAAAAATAGAAGAAGAAAATGTAACATTAGAAGAAAAAACAATACAACCACAAGAATATACGCAAAAATTTGAAGAAATGTATTTAAAATTATTTGGAACAAAACCAGTAAAAGAAAAAGAAGAAGAACCAAAAGAGCAAGAAAAAGTAGATGATATAGCAGTATTAGGAAATACATCAGTATTCGATAACATAGAAGAATATCAAAAGCCAAACTATAAATTTATAGGAATAGTATTTAATACATATATAATAATAGAAATTGATAAAGAAATGTATATAATCGATCAGCATGCAGCACATGAAAGAATATTATATGAAAAAGTAAAAGCAAACTATTATAATGAAGAAAGCAAAGATTCACAATTAATGTTATTACCAGATATAATAACACTATCACATAAAGAAATGGAAATAGCAAAAGACAATATGCAAATGTTTAGAAAAGCAGGATTTATGATAGAAGAATTTGGCGAAAACACAATAAAACTAACAGGTGTACCAGAAATGTGTTTAGATTTAGAAACAAAAGAAATGTTTTTAGAAACATTAGACGAAATAAACTCAGTATCAAGAACTGCAAAACAAGAAATAGAAGAAAGATTTATATCAACAATAGCATGTAAGGCAGCAGTAAAAGCAAATATGGCATTAACAAAAGAAGAAGTGGATAGTTTGATGAATAAATTATTAGTATTACCAAATCCATTTACATGTCCTCATGGAAGACCAACTGCAATCAAGATGTCTAAATATGATATTGAAAGAAAATTTGCAAGAAAGTAAGGATATTTTTAAATTGCACACAAAATACCCGGTCCCAGAGGTGCAAAAATAAAATTGCAAGCAAAATACCTGTTCTCAAATGTGCAAAAATTTAATATAAGGGAGAAAATATGAGCAAACCAAAAGTAATAGTTATATGTGGACCAACTGCGTCAGGAAAAACAGCATTATCAATAGAATTAGCAAAAAAAATTGATGGAGAAATTATTTCGAGTGATTCTATGCAGATATATACTGATATGAATATAGGAACTGCAAAACCAACGATAGAAGAAATGCAGGGAATAAAACATTATATGTTGGATTTTGTAAAGCCTGATGAAAGATATAGTGTGGCAGATTTTAAAAAAGATGCAGAAAAAGCAATAGAAGAAGTTCTAAAAAAAGGCAAAACACCAATAGTAGTTGGTGGAACTGGATTATATGTGGATAGTTTAATATATGGCATAGAATATCAAAATATAGAATTTGATGAAGAATATAGAACAGAGTTAGAAAACAGAGTTATAAATGAGGGACTAGAAACATTATATGAGGAAGCAAGAAAAGTGGATTCGCATGCAATGGAAAAAATAAGTAAAAATGACAAGAAAAGAATATTAAGAGTGTTGGAAATTTATAAAGCAACAGGAAAAACTAAAACTGAACAAGAAATTGAATCTAGAAAAAATGGAGTAAAGTATGATTATAAAGTTTTTGCAATAAATATGGATAGAGAAAAACTTTATGAAAGAATTAACAAAAGAGTAGATATTATGATAGAACAAGGATTAGTAGAAGAAGTTAAGAAATTATTAACAAAATATGAAAGTTTTCCAACAGCAATGCAAGGACTTGGATATAAAGAAGTTGTAGAATATTTACAAAATAAAATTACAAGAGAAGAAATGATAGAAAAAATTAAAATGGAAACTAGAAGATATGCAAAAAGGCAACTTACATGGTTTAGAAAAAATAAACAAACAATATGGATAGGACCACAAGATTTACAAAAGATTTTAGATGAAATATAGTTCATTTAAGAAAGGAGCAAAAGATTTGGGAAAGGGCAAAAAGATTATAGTGATATTATCAGCATTGGTAATAATTGCGTACATAACTTGGGCGATATATTTGCTGATATTCCATACTGCAGATACATATATTATTAGTCAAGGAACAATTTCTCAAGAAGATGAAACAGTTGGATACATAATAAGAAATGAAGTTGTACAAAAAAGTGAAAAATATTCAAATGGAATTTATGCAATAGCTTCAGAGGGACAAAGAGTTGCTATTAATGAACCAATATTTAGATATTATAGTGATAGCGAAAAAGAAGTAACAGATGAAATCAATCAGCTAAATTACAAGATACAAAATTTATTAGAACAAGATAAAAGTGTTACATCAGCAGACATAAAAGCTATAGAAAATCAAATTGACGAAAAAATAGAAAATATAAATATATTAAATAATTATCAAGAAATGAATGAATATAAAAAAAATATAGATACATTAATAAGTAAAAAAATCAAATTTATTGGAGATGTAACTGAAAATAAAGAAATAAAAGAATTAGTAAAACAAAGAAATTCATTAGAAAACAAATTGAAAAATGGTTCAGAATATCAAAAAGCTCAAAAGAGCGGAATAGTATCATATAGAGTAGATGGATTAGAAGAAAAGCTTTCTCCAGATAAATTCAATATAATAAATGAGCAATATTTAGATAATTTAGAAATAAAAACAGGACAAATAATATCAGCTAGTAATGATTGTGGAAAGATTATAGATAATTTTAAATGTTACATTGCTGTAACAATGAATTCTAAAGAAGCAATGGAAGCTAAAGTAAATGATAAGGTAAAAATAAGAATATCAAATGATGAAGAAGATGACGCTAAAATTATTCAAATAAATGAAGAAAGTGGAAAAAGAACAATAATATTTCAGCTTAGTAAGATGTCAGAGGTATTAATCAATCATAGAAAGATTGATATTGATGTAATATGGTGGGATGCTTCTGGATTAAAAGTTCCAAATCAAGTATTAACACAAGAAAATCAATTATACTATGTAACAAGAAATAAAGCAGGTGTACAAACTAAATTATTAGTAAAAGTAAAAATACAAACAGATAAATATTCAATAATTGAATCATATAAAAATGATGAATTAAGAGAATTAGGATATAGTGAACAAGATATAAAAAAATATAAGAAGATAAGTAATTATGATGAAGTTATGATGAATAATTAATGTTACAAAAATATTACAAAAATATTAAATTTATATTACAATTCAAAAAACTATTGACAAAATTGAAAAAAAGTTAGATACTTAATGCAAAATTAGAATACGAAAGTGTAAAATATTAGGAGGTTAAAAAAATGGCAGGAGCTATAATGGACAAAGTATGGGGACTATTCGGAGGAGTAGACCAGGGAGAAACAGAAGAATATGATGATGAGGATGTTTATGAATATAATGATAAATCATCTGAATATGATAGTGATGATGAAGAAAGAAAATTTTTCGGAGGTAAAAAAGGAAAAGTAGTTCCTTTAAATGCACAAGGACAACCTGTAAAAATGGTAATTTCTCAACCAACTTCATTTGAACAATCAGAAGAAATATGCAGTTTATTAAAAGAGAAAAAATCAGTAATTGTCAATTTAGAATATGTTAACAAAGATGTAGCAAGAAGAATAGTTGACTTTATTAGTGGAGGAGTATATGCATTAGATGGACACATTCAAAAAATATCAAATTCAATATTCTTAATTGCACCAATGAATTATGAAATAACAAACGAAATGGCTAGAGAAGAAATAAAAAGTAAATTATCTGTTTCATGGTTAAAAAATAACAATATAAATTAAACAGGAATAAAACCTTTCAAAAGAACGGAGGCTATCTAATATGATTACACCATTAGATATAGAAAATAAGAAATTTAATAAACAAATGATGAATGGATATAATGTAGACGAAGTAGATGAATTTTTAGACCAAATTATGCAAGATTATGAAACAAACTATAAAGAATTAGCAACAATGACTGCAAAAGTTGATGAACTAAATAATGCTTTAAATCATTACAAAACAATAGAAAATACTTTACAAAATACACTAGTAATGGCACAATCAACTGCAGAAGAGGTAAAAAGTGTAGCAAAACAACAAGCAGATCAAATAGTTTCAGAAGCACAAAAAGAAGCTGAAAATATATTAAGAAACTCTAAAGAAAACACAGTAAAAGCCTTGAATGAAATTGAACAACAAACAAGACTTAAAGAACAACAATTTAATGATGTAAAACAACAATTTGATATATATAAAGCAAAAATGGAATCATTATTAATATCTCAATCAGAGTTAATTAAAGAAATAAATAAAAATGAAGATTAAACAAAAGAAGAAGTCGGAATTCAGGGGTATTCCTTTGATTCTGGGAAGTTTCCAGAATTTAAAGAATATCTCTGAATTTTTACAATGTTACAGAAATATTAAAACTATATTACAATTTAGTTAAAACACTTGACATTATAGAAAAAAAGAATAAAATATTAGTATAAAAGAAAGGCTGAAATTGACAAATGAGAATAATAAGTGGAAAAGCAAGAGGAACAAAATTATATACATTAGATGGAATGAACACAAGACCAACATTAGACAGAGTAAAAGAATCAATTTTTAATATAATACAAAATAAAATAGAAGACTCAAAAGTATTAGACTTATTTGCAGGAAGTGGAGCAATAGGATTAGAATGTATAAGTAGAGGAGCTAAAGAAGCAATTTTATGTGACAAGTCAAAAGAAGCCATAGAAATAATAAAAAAGAATGCACAAAAAACACATATGGAGGAACAAGTACAAATATTAAATACAGATTATGAAACATGTTTAGAAAAAATAAAAAAACAGCAATTTGATATAATATATTTAGACCCGCCATATGAAACAAATTATATTGTAGAAGCTTTAAAAAAAATAATTGAATTTGAGATGGCAACAAATGAAAGTATTATAATAGTAGAAACAGATGATGAAAAAAGAATACTCAAAGAAATTGAAGACTTAGAAGTAAAAATTGTTGACAAAAGAAAATATGGAAGAGCAACAATAATATTTCTGAAATCAGAAATGCCTAGAAAGGGGTAAACAATGGAAATCTTTACATTTTTAGAAACATTAGAAGACATATTAGAAAATAGCAGAAATGTACCATTTACAAATAAGGGAATGGTAGATAAAGAAGAAATGCTTGAAATAATAAAAGAAATAAGAATTAAATTACCAGATGAGTTAAAACAAGCAAAATGGGTAAAAGAAGAAAGACAAAGAATATTAGTTGAGGCTCAAAAAGAAGCTGATGGAATTGTAAAAGAAGCAGAAAATAGAATTATATCTATGATAGATGAACATGAAATAACACGAAAAGCATATGAACAAAAAGCAGAAATAATAGAAACAGCAAATGAAATGTCAAGAGAAATATCACAAGGAACAAAAGAATATGCAAACAATTTACTTGATACAACAGAAAAAGTATTAACAGATACATTAGCTAAACTAGAAAAAAATCTTAGTGAAGCAATAAACTTAATGGAAATGTCATTAGAAGATACAATAAAAACAATTCAGAACAGTAAAAAGGAACTTCAATAAAAATTGGGGGCACCCCTTTCAAAAAAGAAGGGAGTGCCTCTTTTAAACGAAAGGAAGTATAAAAATGGCAAAAAGAAAAAGTAAAGGAAGAAAAACAAAAAAGAAATCAATAGATTTAGGAGTAATTGTAACAATAATATTAAGTATTTTGCTAACAGTATTAATATACACAGAATCAGGATATATAGGAATAGTACTTAGTGACTTTTTTGGAGGAATGTTTGGAATAATAAAATATATATTACCAATAGGAGCATTTGCAGTATCAATAAAAATGGCATGTAAAGATGATGATGGTTATATAACTTCAAAAATATTTCAATATGCTTTATTATTAATATTTGTAGCGGTTATTTTAAGTGTATATGAAATATGTAATGGGGAAATAAGTATAGAACAAAATATATCAGAAGTAGTAAAAGATGCATATGCACTTGGAGAAAACAATATAGGAGGTGGAGCATTAGGAACGATTGCTGCAGTACCACTATTCAAATTATTTGGAAAAATAGGAACAATAATATTAAGTATAGGAGCATCTTTGATTTTATTTGCTATTACATTTGGAGTTGATATTTCTGCAATGATAAGTAACTGGATTCAATCAGGAGTTGAAGTACGAAAAGAAAAACATGAAGAAAGAATGATAGCAAGAGAAGAATATGAAGAGGCAAGAAGACAACAACAAATAAAAGTACATAAAGAAGGGAAAAGATCCAAAACAATAAAAGAAAACAGAAAAGCATATTTAGAAATTGAAGATGATAATGAATCACAAAAAGAAATTCAACCAGAACAAATAAAAATTAATTTAAACGGAAGAACAATAGAAGAAGAAAGTAATAACAACAGAGGTAGAAAAAAATTTAAACATGAAAAAGATGATTTAGTACCATTAGGAATGGAAGAAAAGCCAAAAATGGAGCCAGACTTTATAGAGGGAAATTTATTCAAAAAAGAAGAAGAGAAAAAAGAAGAAAAAGTAAAAGAAGTTTTACAATTAGAACATGCAATGGCAGTTGAAGATGAACATTATGAATATCCACCAGTAGAATTATTAAGTAAAGGAACTAAAAAAGCAATAAAAGGTGGAGCAAAAGCATTAACAGAAGTAGCAACAAGACTACAAAAAACTCTATATAGTTTTGGAGTACAAGCAAAAGTAGAAAATGTATCAGTAGGCCCTGCAATCACAAGATATGAACTAAAACCAGCAGAAGGAGTACGAGTAAGCAAAATTGCTAATTTAGCAGATGATATAGCATTAAACTTAGCAGCAGAAACAATAAGAATTGAAGCACCAATTCCAGGGAAACAAGCAGTCGGAATAGAAGTACCAAATACAGAAAAAGAAACAGTACATTTTAGAGAAGTTGTAGAAAGTGATGCATTTCAAGACAGTAAATCAAAATTAAGTGTAGCATTAGGAAAAGATGTTGCGGGAAACATGGAAATAGCGGATATTGCAAAAATGCCACATGCTTTAATAGCTGGAGCAACAGGTTCTGGAAAGAGTGTATGTATAAATACAATAATAACAAGTATAATATATAAAGCTAAACCAAGTGAAGTAAAATTTGTAATGGTAGACCCAAAAGTAGTAGAATTATCTGTTTACAATGGTATACCACACTTATTAATACCAGTAGTAACAGACCCTAAAAAAGCTGCTGGAGCATTAGCTTGGGCTGTACAAGAAATGGATAATAGATATAATTTATTTGCACAAAAAGGTGTTAGAGATTTAAAAGGATATAATGTTTTAGCAGAAAAAGAAGGAACAGGAACATTACCACAAATTGTTATAATAATTGATGAGTTAGCAGATTTAATGATGGTAGCAGCAAAAGAAGTTGAAGATTCAATATGTAGACTAGCACAAAAAGCAAGAGCTGCAGGAATGCACTTGATAATTGCAACTCAACGTCCATCTGTTGATGTAATTACCGGTATAATTAAAGCAAATATACCTTCAAGAATTGCTTTTGCAGTATCATCACAAGTAGATTCAAGAACAATTTTAGACCAAATTGGTGCAGAAAAGTTATTAGGAAAAGGAGATATGTTATTTTACCCATCAGGTGCTCCAAAACCAGTAAGAGTTCAAGGTGCTTTTGTATCAGATGAGGAAGTAGAAAAAATAGTATCATTTGTAAAATCAAATGGAGAAGCTACATATAATGAAGATATATTAGAAACAATAGAGAATGGAAATAAAACAGATAAAGAGATATCTCAAGAACAAGACGCAGATGATGATACAGATCCATTTTTAATGGACGCAATAGATGTAGTTGTAGAAACAGGACAAGCTTCAACATCATTTATCCAAAGAAGATTTAAAGTTGGGTATGCAAGAGCTGGTAGAATTATTGACCAAATGGAGGAAAGAGGGGTTATTTCTGGATATCAAGGAAGTAAGCCTCGTCAAGTGCTTATGTCTCTAGAAAAATTACAAGAGTTAAAAATGGGTACAGCAGAGCAAAAAGAAGCTTAAAATATTTATTAACCTAAAATAAAGAAAGGAGAAGAAATGTTAGAAAAAATACTAAAAAAGGACAGAAATGAAGAACTAGAAAGAACTTTAGAAGAAAAAAAAGTAGATGAACAAGCAAAAAATCTTCTCCAAGGAATATTATATAAAATTGAAGTTTCATACAATGATTATAAAAAAGTAAAAGGAATAGAACAAACAGAAAAAGAATATGTAAATCAACTAATATTAGATATAAAAATTAATTGTAATCAAATAAAAGTAGTAAAATTAAGTCAAAAAATAGAAGATGATGAAATTCAAAAAGAACTAAAGAAAAATAAATTTTATATAGGAAAAGAAGAAATTATAAGCTATCCCATAGAAAGAAAAATATTATATGCAATAGAAAAAAAATCAAGCAATAACAAAATATTAAACAATAAATATGGAGAAGCAACAATAGCGGTTTCAGACTTTATAAATACAGGAAAAAACATAGACAGAGTTGAAGTATTAAGAGATTTTAATGGTTGGTCATGGACAACGATAAAAAAAGAAATAGAAAATATTGATGCAAACTTAATTTACCAAATTTACCAAATATTATTTGGTAAAGAATTCTTAGATAATTGGTGTAGAGATAAAGACGGAATAATAGATTATTTTGAAGTCATAGTAGATGAATATAGTAATATATATGGAAAAGAAAAAATAGAAAAAATAAAAGATTTATTGATAAAAATTGCAATAATAAATGAAATAAAAGAAAATAAAGAATTTGCAGAAAACATATCACAAAAGCTAATAAAATTAAATAAAGAATTAGAAGAATTTGAGGATACACAAGCAAATATAAATAGAATTTCAGAACATAGAAATCAAGCAATGAAAAAATTAAATGATATTGAAAAGATATTGGGGCAAGAGACAAGATTAAAGGAAGAATATAAAAAAAGAAATGATAAAGCACCAATAGAAAAAAAGATATTTAATATAAATGTACTAAAACAAGAATTAAATGGACAAAAACAAAAATTATTAAATGAAATAAATGAAGATAATTATTTATTAAATCCACTGAACTATTTGCAAGAAAAAAATATAAGAATACAAGAAAAAGAAGCGTTAGAAGTTAGTAATTTTAATCAAAAACAAAAAGAAGAATTATTAGTAGATTTTATAAAAGAATTTTTATATTGTTTAAATATAAAAATTAAAGAAATAACAGAATCAGAGGAAATATTAAAATTAATATATAAATTTAGGTATTTTATGTGTTTACCATTTAATTTAGAAAAAAGCATAAAAGATGTAAAAAAAATAGAAAAAGATATTATAAAAACAGAAAAAATATTAGTAAAAAAAGCAATAGAAAAAAAAGTTATTTCAAACATACCATTTGAAATAATGAAACATGTATTTGAAACAAGAATTATAATATTAGAAGAACTATATTATAAAATAACAACAGAATTTGAAAAATACTATGTACAAATATTTGATGAGAATATAACTGAAGAAAAATTTGAAATACCACCATTAGAAAAGGTAAAAATAAATAAAAAAATAAAAATATTTAAAGATTAAATTTATTTTTAGGAAAGGAAAAAATTATGAAAATCACATTTTTAGGAGCAACAAAAATAGTTACAGGTTCAAACTTTTTAGTAGAAGCAGCAGGAAAAAGATTTTTAGTAGATTGTGGGATGTATCAAGGAAAAGCAGAATTAGAAATGGAAAATTATAATGAGTTTGATTATAATCCTGCAGATATTGACTTTATGTTATTAACACATGCACATATAGACCATTCAGGAAGAATTCCTAAATTATATAATGAAGGATTTAAAGGACCAATATATGCACATAAGGCAACATGTGACTTATGTGGAATAATGTTACCAGACAGTGGTCATATACAAGAAATGGAATCAGAATGGAAAAATAAGAAAAGAATAAGAAAAGGAGAAGAAGTAGTACCACCATTATATACTGCAGAAGATGCAATTAATTGTCAAGAACTTTTTGTTCCAGTACAATATGATGAAATAATAGAAATTAATGAAAATATATATGTAAGATTCAATGATGCTGGACATATGTTAGGGTCAAGTATAATTGAAATATGGGCAAAAGAAGATGGTAAAGAAACAAAAGCAGTATTTACAGGAGATATAGGAAATAATGATTTACCATTATTAGATTCTCCTACAATGATAGAAAATTGTGATTATTTAGTTATGGAATCAACATATGGAAGTAGATTGCATGTAAAAAATAATCAAAAAGCAGAGATATTTTTAAATGTAGTATCAGAAACAATCGACAGAGGTGGAACAGTTGTAATACCATCATTTGCTGTAGGAAGAACACAAGAAATATTATATGAATTAAATAAAATAAAAGAAAATACTGATGATGAAGAATTTAAAAGAAAATATAGAACATTAATGAAAGTTCCAGTATATGTAGATAGTCCTCTTGCTATATCTGCAACAGAAATATTTAAACAAAATACAGAACTTTTTGAAGATGAAATAAAAGAAGAAATGGAAAGAGGAGACAATCCATTAGAATTTCCAGGATTAAAATTCACACAAACAGCAGATGAATCTAAAGCACTAAATGAAAGTAATGAACCATCTATAATAATTTCAGCAAGTGGAATGTGTGATGTAGGAAGAATAAAACATCATTTAAAACATAATATTTGGAATCCAAATAGTACAATACTTTTTGTTGGATATCAAGCACCAGGAACACTTGGATATTCAATAGTAAATGGAGCCAAAAAAGTAACAATATTTGGAGAAGAGTTTGCTGTAAATGCAAGAATAGAATATATTGAAGGATATTCAGGACATGCAGACCAAGAATGGTTAATGAATTTTGTATATTCATTTATTTCAAAACCAAAACACATATTTTTAGTACATGGAGAAGAAGAATCACAAGAAGTTTTAAGAGACAAAATAGTAGAAGAAACTGGAATAGGAGTTACTATACCAGATTATGGAGAAACTTATGAATTATGTGATGACTTAAAAGTTGTAAACAAAATAAAAGTTAGAAAAGCAAAAACTTTAAGACAAGAAATTTTAGATAGATTAAATAAATTAAATCATGAAATTGAAGATATGAATACTAGTGTTAAAGAAGATGTTGAAAATAGTAGTTTACATGATGAAGATATGTTTAGAATAAATGAGAAAATTAAAGATTTAGAAAAACAAATTTTAAATATAATAGAGGGATAATATAAAATTATAAACAAAAGAAGTGTAAGTGCTGGATAAAGAAAGGAAAATACAATGGAAAAATACCTAAATGAAGCAATTATAGGAAATAAGAATATGTTAGTAACATTTTCAGAAAAAGGAGAAATGTTAAGATTATCTTATCCAAACAAAGATAATAGACAATATTTAAAATACTTTCATACTGGAGTGAAAATAAATGATTCAGAACTAATATATATGCATGATGATATTAATAATACATATTTACAATATTATGACACAGATACAAATATATTAAATACAGAAGTAACTAATACATATTTTAATTTGAAAATATTGCAGACAGATTTTGTTACAATAAAAGAAGATGTACTTATAAAGAAATATTCATTTATAAATGAAAGTAATATAGAATTAAATGTGAATTTTTTAATACATTCAGAATTACTATCAGACCAAAATAATTTTATAAGTGGAATGAAAATAGATACAGGAATGGTACAATATGCACATGATTTTTCAGTTGCAACATTTTCTAAATCTAATAAATTACTTAGCTGTCAGATTAATGATAGTCAAAGAACAATACAATCTGGAACTATTGGTGGAAAAGATTATATAGGAATGTCTAAAGACTCTAGTATAAGTTATGATATAGGAATAATAAAACCAAAAGAAAAAAAAGAAATTGAAATATGTATTTGTATAGATGAAAGTAAAAAGCCAATGAAGATGTTTGTAGATGAAATAGAAAGAATCAAAAAAATTGATTTAAATAAAGAATATACAAATGTAAAATCATATTGGAGAAAATATGTAAAGACACACAATGGATTAGAATTAAAAACACCAGCAAATAGTTATGAAGAAAAAATTCAAAATATATATGTAAGAACTATCCTATTATTTCCATTATTAACAAATCAAGCAACAGGAGGTATAATTGCAGCTCCGGAAGTTGATGAAGAATTAACACAATGTGGGCGATATGCATATTGTTGGCCTAGAGATGCTGTTTTTATAACAAAAGCATTAGATATTTTGAAAATGACAAAAGAAACAGAAAAATTTTATAATAACTTTTGTAGAATAACACAAAGCAAAAATGGAATGTGGGAACAACGTTTTTATACAGATGGAAAATTAGCTCCATCATGGGGATATCAAGTAGATGAAACTGCTAGTGTTGTTTATGGAGTATATTCACATTATGAATATACTAAAAATGAAGAATTTTTGAAAGAAAATCTTCAAATGTGTGAAAAGGCAATAGATTTTTTGAAAAGATATGTTAAAGATATAATTGATAAAACAGGTATATATAATGTAAGTTATGATGTTTGGGAAGAAATGGATAAAGGAATTCACATGTATTCTTTATCAGCAATTTTTGCGGGATTTAATAGTATGATAAAAATTTATAAAGCATTAGGGAAAAATATTTCTAGTTTTGAAAATAATAGATTAAAAGATGAAAAAGTAAATAAAAACATTAATGAAATTTCTGAATTACAAGTAGAAGTAAAAAAATATATTGAAGAAAATTTATATGATGAAAATAGAAAATCTTATGTTAGAAATACTGAAGATAGAAGAATTGATATTAGTTTATTAGGTGCAGTTTATCCATTTAATGTATTTTCATCAAAAGAGAAAAAGGTATTAAATACGGTAGAAAATATAAATCTAACTATTAGGACATATACAGGTGGATATCAAAGATATGAATATGATGGTTACAGAAATGGTTCTCCTTGGCCTATTGCTAATTTATGGATGACATTATATTATTTAGAAAATGGGGAAAGAAAAAAAGCAAAAGAGACATTTGATTTTGTATTAAAAACTGCAGGAAAACATAGCTTTTTAGGAGAACAAATTGATAATGCAACTTTAAAACCTAATTGGGTTATAGGACTGGGATGGTCACATGCAATGTTTATAATTGTATTAGAAAAATTAATGAAATAAATAATATTAAAAGAGAAAATATGGGGGGATGATAATGAAAAAACAAAAGAAGTTTTTATTGCAATTATTAATATTTTCAATAATTGTATTATCAAGTTGTAGAGTTTTTGCAACAAATATAGCTGATTATGTAGGAGAGATGGAGTTATCAGAAGAATTCCAGAAATATTTAGAGCTAAGTGATGAAGAAAAAGAAAAAGCAATTATGCCAAGAATGTATGATATACCAAAAAACAAGAAGGATGTTACAAATCCTTTAAAATTAGCTCGAATTTTAGGTTCTACTGTAGATACAAAATATTCACTAAAAGATGTAATACCAGCTAATATGGTTATTAAAGATCAAATGAATACAGGTTCTTGTTGGACTTTTTCAAGTCTTGGAATGTTAGAAAGTACATTAGCTTTAATGGATTATAAAAATGGAAAAAGTCCAGTTGTATATGATTTTTCTGAAAGACATATGGAATATGCAACAAGTAATGTATTTAAAGATGGAATTAATAAAAATGGATTTAATAGAAAAGTTGGTTCAGGTGGAGGTAGCTACTTGTTTATTCCATATTTAACAAATGGAACAGGAGCAATTTTGGAAAGTGATATGCCTTTTGAAAATAATGAAGATACAATAGAATTAAGCAAAATACAAAATAAAAAAGTACAAACACAAGTAAATGATACAGTTGATTTTCCAGCATATAATTCGACAGAAGATAAAACTCAAATAAAACAACAGATGAAAGAACACATAAAAAATTATGGTGGAATTGATGCAGGAATTTATGGTGCAAGTTTATCAGATAGTTTATGTTATAATAAGAAGACTGGAGCGATATATTGTGATAATGATGATTATGTAATAAATCATGCTGTACAAATAATTGGATGGGATGACAATTATAGTAAAGAGAATTTTGTAGAAAATAAAAGACCACAAAATAATGGTGCATGGATTATAAAAAATTCTTGGGGAACTGGTGGAGAAAGATATTCTTTGACAGAAATGAAGAAAATGATATTTGATAGTAATAAAGATGTTTGTATAAAAAATGGATGGACAAGTGCGGAATTAATTCCAGATGATACTGCAAAATCTTTTTTCGAATATCTTGGCTATACAATAGAAAATAATGAAGCAGTTCTTAAAATTGGAGATAATGGTTTTATGTATATATCATATGAAGATGTTAATATATATAAAGAGTTAACAGGAATAATGAATGCACAATATGGTATTGATTATGAAAATATATATCAATATGATCAATATGGTGGTATGGCAAAATGTACAAAGCTAGCTTCAAAAGTATATTTAGGAACTGTATTTAATAAAAAGACAACAGGAAATGAATATTTAACTCAAATTTCAGTGAATTCTCCTGAAACATATACTTGTAAAGTTTATGTAAATCCAAATGGGACAAGTAAATCAAAAAATGATTTACAACAAGTGCAATTAAAGTCAGGAGAAACAGAAACATTTGATGCTGGATATCATACAATAGAGTTTTTAAACCCAATAAAAATAACAGGAGAAAATTTTGTTGTTGTATTGGAAATTGATGGAGATCAAACAGAAGGAATATCTGTAATGATGGAATTTAATTATAGAGAGTTTTTTTCAGGAACAGAAGAGTCTATATTTGATAATGTAACTGTAGAAAATAATAAATGTTTTATTGCAACAGAAGATGAGTTTAATGTTAATAATTGGACAGATACTTCTAAAATGCAACAAATAACAAATGGGGGAATTCCAAATTCTGATACAACAATTAAAGCATTTACAACATCTAATGTTCTTGAAACTATAGAAATAGCTACACCACCAAAAAAGACATCATATTTTGTTGGAGAAGATTTTAATTCTACAGGAATGATAGTAAAGGCAAAATATGGTAATGGAAAAACAGAAGAAATAACAGATTATAAGATAACAAATGGGACAAATTTATCATTAGGACAAACAAGTGTAACAATTTCATATAATGGAAAAACAACAACACAAGCCATAGAAGTGATTGAGAATTCAGTAACAAGTATTACGATAAAAAATGTACCATCAAAAACTGAATATTATGCAGGAGATGATTTTGAAACAACAGGAATGGTAATAGAAGCAACTTATAAAGATGGAACTACTAAAGAAATATCAAATTATACAATAAAAGATGGATCAAATTTAAAAAATGGACAAACATCAGTAACTATAGAATTTGAAGAAAAAACAGTAACACAATCTATTACTGTAAAAGCAAATCCTGTAGAAAAAATAGAAATAAAAAAAGAGCCAAATAAAACAAATTATGTAAGTGGACAAAATTTTGATACAACAGGAATGGTAGTAGAAGCAACATATGAAAATGGAAAGATAAGACAAGTTGAGGATTACACAATAAAAGATGGAACAAATTTAAAAACAGGACAAACAAGTGTAACAATAACTTATGAAGAAAAAACAGTAACACAAGAAATTACTGTTGTAGAAAAAGCAGTTACAGGAATAAGTGTAAAAAGCACACCAACAAAAACAAAATATATTCAAAATAAAGAAGAATTAGATTTAACTGGGGGAATTATAGAAATTACATATAATGATGATACTAAAGAAGAAATGTTAATGACATCAGATGAAATAACTATTAGTGGATTTAATAATCAAAAATTAGGTACAAATACGATTACAGTTACATATAAAGGAAAAACTGCTCAATTCAATGTTGAAATAAATGAAGAAGTAAAACCTCAAAATTCTAATTTTGATAATATGCAAGGAAATATAACGAAAATGAGAGCATATTATTTCTCAAATTCTAACACCAAGGAATATACAATTATATCTATAGAATTAACAGATATTGTGATGGCAAGTGGAAATGATAGTATGGAATATTATTATTATTTATCATCAAATCCAAAAGAGATAGATATAGTAGATTGGGTAAAAATAAATAGTATAAATAAAAATGATAATAAATTATCATTTGAAATTAATACATCAGATATATCTAATTATGAAGAAATTTCAAATGAAGATAATATATATATATACATAAAAGAAGTTGCAGGATTAAATAATATGAAACAAGAAAAAGTAACATCAAGTTTACAATTAGAAGTAGATGATATAGATATTGAGGAATATATTGATGGAGAAAAGGTAGCAGATATAAATTCTGAAACAATTATAGACACAACACCAGGGGAAAATGGAGATAATTCAATAGCACCAGAGATATTTCCTAAAGCAGGAAAAGGAATATTAATGTTAGGTATAATATTTATTTTTATAATTATAGGACGAATTACATATGTAAGATATAAAGATATAGAAATTAAATAACTGATATGAAGAGTCTAAGATATATTATAGTAAAGTTCTCACTTATTTGTGGGAGCTTTTTTTGAAAAATATATTTTTCCTATAGCAATGGTTTATCTCAAATTAATTCAAGAAATACTTTAAATATAAACTTTTCATTACATTCCTCGGTTTATTACAAAATTTAAGAAATTCTAATTTGTTTTATGGGTCCTTTCCACTATCGTGAACTCTTACCATAAAACTGCATAGAATTTCTAAAATTTTTTCATACACATTCGTCACTTCATTCAAAGTTTATATTTAAAGTATTTCTTAAAAAAATTAATTAAAACCATTATATAGAAACTTCTGTAATTATTTTTTTTGTCAAATCTCTTTTAATTAATAAAAAGTTATAATATAATAAATGTACATGAAAATAAAGGAGGGAAAATTTATGAAAAACAAAAAAGTAAAAGCAATAGCAATTTTAGTTGTAATTTACTTTATATTAGTAGGAATAGTTAATTTAATAAAAGAAAAAGCAATAGAATATAAAGATGAAATAGAATACAACAATAATAACTTTAAAATGATAGTAAGTACAGAAAATAAAGACATAGAAAATATATTACAAAACTATACAAAAGAAAATGATATAAAATTGCAAATTGACTATGCAGGAACAATAGAAATAATGGAAAAACTAAATAATGGTGAAAAATATGATGCTGTTTGGTGTTCTAACTCTATTTGGTTATATATGTTAAATGATAAAGTAACAATAAAAAACTCGAAATCAACAAGTATAAATCCAGTAGTATTTGGTGTAAAGAAATCAAAAGCACAAGAAATGGGATTTATAGGAAAACAAGTATATACAAAAGATATATTAGAAGCAATAAATCAAGGAAAGTTAAAATTTAGTATGTCATCACCAACGCAAACAAATACAGGAGCAACAGCTTATTTAGGATTTGTAAGTACATTAGCAGGAAATCCAGAGATTTTAACAGAGAAAGACTTAGAAAATGAACAATTAAAAAAAGAATTAACACAATTATATTCAGGTGTAACACGTTCATCAGGAAGTGATGAATTTTTAGAGGAAATGTTCTTAAAAGGAAATTATGAAGCAGTAATAACATATGAAACTTCAATAATAAACATAAATAAAAAATTAGAAGAAAAAGGAGAAGAACCACTATATATAATATATGCAAAAGATGGAGTTTCAATTTCTGATTCACCACTTGCATACATAGATAATAAAAATGATAAAAAAGCAGAAGAATTTGCAAAAATACAAAATTATATATTAAGTAATGAAGGACAAGCCGAATTAGTAAAAACAGGAAGAAGAGTATGGTATGGAGGAATAAATGAAGAAGCAGATAAAACGATATTCAATCCAGAATGGGGAATAGATACAACTAAATATATTGTGCCAGTAAAATATCCAAATACAAGTGTTATAAAACAAGCATTAGGAATATATCAAACAGAGCTAAGAAAACCAATACATATAGTATTTTGTTTAGATTATTCAGGAAGTATGTATGGGGATGGAAATGAACAATTAACACAAGCAATGGAATACATTTTAGATGAAAATGAAGCATCAAAAAATTTATTACAATTTTCTTCAAAAGATAAAATTACTATAATACCATTTAATCACAATATAATAGGGACATATAGTACAGAAAATGGAACAGAAACACAGGGGTTAATACGTCAAATTAAACAAACACAAGTAAATGGAGGAACAGATATATATTTACCATCAATCAAAGGATTAAATATATTATCACAAGAAGATTTAAATACTTATAATACATCCATTGTATTAATGACAGATGGAGCATCTAATTATAATAGAATAAATCAATTATCTAAAGTTTATAAAGATGTTGGAAAAGATATTCCTATATTTAGTATAATGTTTGGAGAAGCAGAACAAGAGCAACTACAAGATATAGCAAATTTAACAAATGCAAAAGTATTTGATGGAAAAACGAATTTATTAGAAGCATTTAAACAAGTTAGAGGGTATAATTAATTAGTTAAAAGATTAAGAATGGAGGACAATAAAAGTGAAAAAAGGATATATTTATTCAGTAGTTTTAGGAGGAACTTTTTTTGCAGTCCCATACCTAGGACTAGGAATTGAGCTAGTACCATCATTAGTAATAAGCGTAGTTGCATACGGTGCAGGGACATTAATATTTAAAGATAAAGATAAAAATAAATTAGATATATCTGTTGGAAAAGAAAATTTATATGATATATTAAAAGAAGCTAAAGAAAAAACAGCACAAATAGATAATATTTCAAAATTATTAGAAGATAAGCATTTAGTGGAAAATGTAAGAGAAATATGTAGTACTTCAAATAAAATTATAGACACACTCTCAAAGAATCCAAATAAACTTGGACAAGCAAAAAACTTTTTAAATTATTATCTTCCTGTTACAATAAAAATTTTAACAAGATATGATGAAATAGAAAATCAAAGATTAAATACAGCAGAAAGTGAAAAATTTATGAAATCAGTACAAGAAATGACGGAAAAGATAAAAAATGCTTTTAAAGAGCAATTAAACAATATGTATAAATCAGAAATGATAGATACAGATGCAGAAATTAAAGTTTTTGAAACTATGCTTAAATCAGACGGATTTTTAAATGAAATTAATATGGATAAAAAACAAGGAGGGGAAGTATGAAAGGAAAAAAAGAAGTATGGATAGGTTTTTTTATATTATTAATATTGATTATAGTAATAATAGGAATAAAATTTATTACAGATAATAAAAAAATATCTGATGAAAATTTAAAAACAGTATATGTAGCTACAGGAGGAGGAAAAGAAAATTTTATATCAGATGAAGAAGTAGTAGATATTATGAAGAAAAAGTACAATTTAAATGTAGTCTATGACTCTTGGAGCAATGGAAAATTAATAAAAAATCCATTAACAAGAGAAGATGGAAGTGGATATGATGTAATGTTTGCATCTGATCAAAGATTTTACGATTATTATAAATTAGCACCAGATGAAAGTAAAGGAGAAGCTAAAAGAAATACTGTATTAAAAGGAGGATTAACACTAAATACACCGATTGTTATTTATAGTTGGGATACAGTAGTAGATGCTCTTATAAAAGAGAATATAGTAACACAAAAAGATAATGTTTATTATATAACAGACATGAATAAATTAATTAGTTATATACTAGAGGGAAAAAAATGGTCAGATATAGGAATTGATACATTATATGGAAGTATTAATATAGATTCTACAGACCCAGTAACATCATCACCTGGAGCAACTTATTATGGATTATTACTTTCAATAATGTGTAATGGAAATGTAACAGAAGAAACAGCTAATGAAAACTTATCAAAATTAAAAGAATTTTATATAAAATCAGGATATATGAATAATACACCAGCAGACTTGTTTGAATTATATTTGAAAACAGGAATGGGAGGAAAGCCTATGATTGTTGATTATGAAAAAAGTGTCATAGATTTTGCAAATTCAAATCCAGATGGTTGGAATCAAGTAAAAGACAAAATAAGAATACTATATCCAACACCAACAATTTGGAATTCACATTGTATTGCTACTTTTACAGAAGCAGGAAATGAATATTATGATGCATATAATGATAAAGAAATTCAACAAATAGCATGGTCTAAATATGGCTTTAGAACAGGTGTAACTGGAGGAAATTATGATGTATCTCAAGTAAATGTTAGTGGGATTCCACAAAGTATAGACAGTACAGTTACAAGTTTAAAAATGGATATGTATGAAAAGCTAATTTCATACTTAGGAAATGATTAATGGAGGGAATAAATATGGAAGAAATTAAATTAGATATCGTATCAAATGTAGAGACTAAGGAGATAGAAACAGCATTACAAACAAATAAAAATATAGATGAAAAAGCTGTAGAAAAATCATTAAATTATAATGCTTTGACAGAAGAAGAAAAAAAAGCAATAGACACATTTTTAGCAAAAATAGATGTAAAAAACACAGCACAAATTTTACAATTTGGAGCAAGTGCTCAAAATAATATTTCAAAATTTTCTGATTCAGTTTTACAAGATGTAAAAACAAAAAGTACAGGTGAAGTTGGAGATTTATTGAGTAATTTAGTAGTAGAGATAAAAGATTTTGATTCAAATTTACCAACAGAAGAGAAAAAAGGAATATTAGGAATATTCAATTCTGCCAAAAAACAGGTAGAGAAAATAATCGCAAAATATAATAAAGTAGAGAATAATATAGCAAAAATAGAACAACAATTAGAAGATCATAAACTTCAAATGATGAAAGATATTGCAATATTTGATAATATGTATGAAGAAAACTTACAATATTTTAAAGAACTATCATTATATATAATTGCAGGAGAAAGAAAAATAGAAGAATTAAAAAATGTTACATTACCAGAATTACAAAAAATAGCAAAAGAATCAAATGAACAAAATGATGCACAGATTGTAAATGATATGATAGCAACAATAAATCGTTTTGAAAAAAGAATATATGATTTAAAAACAACAAGAATAATATCAATACAAATGGCACCTCAAATTCGTATGATTCAAAACAATGATAGTGAATTAGTTGAAAAAATACAAAGTTCATTAATAAATACAATTCCATTATGGAAAAATCAAATTGTAATTGCACTTGGAATTACAAATGCAAAAAATGCATTAGGTACTCAAAAACAAGTAACTGAAATGACAAATGATATGCTTAAGAAAAATAGTGAACTTTTGAAACAAGGAACAATACAAATAGCAGAAGAATCAGAAAAAGCAATAGTAGATGTAGAAACTCTTCAAAAAACAAACAAAGATATTATAGAAACTTTAGATAAAGTACTTGAAATTCACGAAAATGGAAAAGTGAAGAGACAAGAAGCAGAGCAACAGTTAGAACAAATTGAGGGAGAATTAAAAGATAAATTATTAGAAATAAAAATTGAAAGTGGAAAGTAGAATTATATTCACTCTAAAACTTGACATAACATAAATAAAAAGAGTATAATATATACAGTTAAGGCAAAGTCCTTTTTATATAGATATCACAAAAGATGAAAGGAGGCAAATGTAAGTAACTAATAATAATTTATAAGAACAAAAGGAGAAAAAAGAATGAAAAAACAGAAAAAAGTAAAATGGATTATTATGATACTTATGTCAGTAGTAATTATTTGGATGATAGCAGATTTACGGACTGATGATAAAAGCGCAGATTTAATTTATATTGCTTCAAATGGACGAACTGGAGCGTATTTAAGTTATAACGGAAAGAATGGAAAGAAATTGGCGCTAGAAAATAAAGTGACAATTAACCTAAAGAAAGGAGAAACAGTTTTTATCAAATTTCAGTGCAGAGCTTGTGGAAATAAGCAAAAGTTTGATATTGATAAAAACTGGTCAAGGATAATTTCGTGTGACTGTCCGGAACGAATTGATAAAAACAACAATTCAAAGGAATATGTGGCAGTTGTTGTTAATTATTCAGAATGAAAAATAGTAAAATAAACACATAACTCATTTGTTATATTTAAGTTTACTGTAGTAAGGTTCTCACTCATTTGTGAGAGCTTTTTTCATGTAAATCTCTTTTATTTAATTAAAAATTATAGTATAATATACAAAAAAAGAAAGAAGAGATAATAAACATGAAATTAAATATAGTAATGGTAGAACCTGAAATACCACAAAATACAGGAAATATAGCAAGAACATGTGCAATAACAGGAGCAAAATTACATTTAGTACATCCATTAGGATTTAAAATAGACGAAAAAACATTAAAAAGAGCAGGATTAGATTATTGGGATAAATTAGATATAGAAGAACATGATTCATTAGAAAAATTTTTAGAAAAGTATAATCCAGAAGAAAATAATATGTTTTTTGCTACAACAAAAGGAATAACACAATATACAGATATAGATTATTCTGAAATGAACGAGGTATTTGTATTATATGGAAAAGAAACAAAGGGATTACCAGAATGGCTTTTAGAAAAATATCTAGACAAAAAAACAATAAGAATACCAATGTTACCAACATTAAGGTCATTAAATTTGTCAAATTCTGTTGCAATAATTACCTATGAAATATTAAGACAACATAATTTTGAGGACTTACAAGGAGTTAGTAATTATTTTGAAAAATAGAATATTACAAAAATGTTACAGAAATAATATTTTTTTATTACATTATTAAAATATAGTACATAATACTTTTATTTATGGTATAATTTAAAAGAAAAGTGTAAAAATTTATAATAATTGCTCTAAAAATAACAAAAAAAGGAAAAAAATTCTTGTTTTTTTAGAAAAATATGATATAATTATTTATGTAACCATTAAAGTGCATAAGGAGGATTCAAAATGAATAACCCTAAAAATGAGATTAGCAGAAGAGTTAAAGAAGTAGAGAGTAAAGCAGAAGAAATTTTAAACCAAGGTGTAGTTGGAAAAGATTCTTTAAAATTGCAAAATACTTTGGAAGCTCATGCAAGAATTAAGTTTCTTTTGGAGGAATTGGATTATACTTTATCAAAAGATATTCCAAGTGAAGATGTATTAGATAAGATTTCAAGTGTTGAAAAAGAATTAGATAATGTATTTCCAAAAGAAAAATAATGTGGTTAGAAGTAGAGCGATTTATATTGCTCTACTTATTTTTTCTTAAGTGGAAAAAGAAAGAGGAAAGATAATGGGAAAATCTTATTATAGTGTAGAAGAAAAAATTGATAATGAAAATAGAAAAAGAGAAAAGATAAAAATGTTAGAAGATACAATAATAAGTATCATAGAAGATCCATTAAAGAATGGTTTTACAGAAGAGCAAATGTTTTTAATGAGTTTTTATGGTCTAAACGAAGAGGATATTTCAGATAAAAAGTTTGATTTATCTAATGTAAGTCAAATCGAATATATGAAGAGTGACAAAACAAAAGATCAAATAGAAACTGATAGATATAATGCATTAATAGATATGTATTCAACAGTAGAAACCTTTGATGAAGAAAAGATAAATGATTTTAATGATCCATTTCATAAAGAAATAAAAGAATGGGATGATTATACAAGAGAATTTGAACAAGATCCATTAATTGTAAAAAAAATGAGAAATCTTCAAATGTTAAATAGAATGGCACATGGATATGATTCATTATTTAAAAGCATATTGTATAGCAAAATTCCAATGCTTAATACTAGTTTTGGAGAAATTGATAAGAAAAATATAGAAAAATATATAGAGGAAATGTATTCTATAATAGAAGAAGATTCACAAAAAGCAACACAAAGTTTGATAAAAAAATTAGGAACAAATCAAACTAGAAATTTGAAGAATGATAAAATAGTGGAATATTGTATTAATGCAAGAAATTGGATGTTTAAGCAAAAATCAAAGTATATACAAGAGGTTTTGCACGACTTACAATATACTAAAGGTGAATATAAATATGGAGTGAAAGAAGATGCATTTATGTTTGATGTCCCAGGATATGGGCAATTTTCTGTTCATATGGGAAAAAATAATGCACAAAAAGTCGAGAAATTAAGAACATTATATGATGTAAAAGATTATGAGGGAGATTTTTTAGGAAGTGTTTATATACTTTCAAAGGCAAATCCGGAATTAGTAAAAAATGTTGATGTAGAAAATTTATCAGAAAAAAATAAACAAAGATATCAAATAGTGAGTTCTATAGTAGAAAATATAGATGTGAAAGAAAGTACAGGAGTTTCAGAGAGCAGTAAAATACAAGAAAGTAATGAAAGAATTGAATTTGATAGTTTGATAGAAAGTTTACAAGACAAAGAAAAAGCAAATGAAATAGTAAAAATTTTAAAGGAAGCAGGTATAGAGCCGGAAACTGTAATAACTAAAAAAATATTAGATAAAGGAAATCCTGAGGCAATTAGTGATGTTATAGAAATATTAAATAATAATGGAATAGACTTAGAAATATTAAACAGATGTAAGAGATTATTATTAGTTAGTCAAGAAAAAGCAATTGATATTATGGAAATTTTAGACAAAATAAATAAATTAGAAATTGATTCTAATATAATAACTGAATATCCTAATTTTTTAACAGTCTCAGAATCAGATAAAATTGAACCAATATATGAAGTGCTAAAACAATATAAGATAGATTTAACAAATCAAAATATAAGTGTTGCATTTGAAGGAGATGCTCAAAATATAAAGAAAAATATGGATTTATTCATTGAAAATGGATTATATGAGTATGCACAAACAGGTGTAAATAAATTGTTCACTAGTAATAATAAAAATTTAAACATGAGAATTAATTTATTAAATAAATATAATACTCCACTGGTAACTGAAAATAATGATAAAAGAAAAATAAATGAAGAATTATTTAAAACAGAAGAAGACTTAATGGAAACATATGGAATAACCAACAAAGAGACATTGAATAAATTATCCAGTGTTGGAGGTCAAGATTTGATTAAAGACAACAAATACTATGTTAAAGATGAGAATGAAACAATTTTATTAAGTGATGAGCAACAAAAAATATCAGATGACATTTTTCAAAAATTAGATACAAATAAATCACAAGATGGAATTGTAATAAAGATAGGAGATTATTTTTATAGTGCAAATAAAGTTAAAGAACAAATAGATGAAATTATTTCTAAATGTGATATTAATAGCTTAAAAAATGAAGATATTAGTGAAATTTTAAAGGTAGCATTATTAAAAAATAAAAATATAGAACAAAATGAAATTGAAGAAGTTTCAAAAGAAGTAGTAAGTTTAACTAAAGAAAATGAAGAATATAAAAAAGTAAGACAGATGACAAGTGATATAGTAGAAAAACAACAAAATATTGATTATATAGATCAAAAAATAGCTGAATTAAAAGATGAGAAAAAACAATTAAAAAAACAAATTAAGAAAATGGAAGAAAAAATAAATCAAAGTATTCTAGAAAATGATGAACCTAATTCAGAAATAATACAAGATATAAAAAAATTATTGGAAATTAGTCAAGAACTACAAGAGAAAAGAAGAGAAAATAAACAATTAATAAAAAAATATAAAGAAGATAAAAAAGCAATAAAGAGTGAATTAAAACAGGGTAAAGAATTAAGGAAGAGTTTATTAGATGAGAGGTAAAAATGATAGATTTTATTAATAAAATAAAGCGATTTTTTAAAAATATTATTTCAAAAAATAAAATTAAAAGATTAGATGTTCCTAAAGAAAGTGATATAAAACAAAAAAGTAAAAATGAATTTTTTGAATTATATAATAAAGTAAAAAACAAAACAATCGACTTACAAGAAATAGAAATAGAAGATTTATTAAAAATAAGAAGATTATTACTTGAAGAATTAAAAATTCAAGACAAAAAAATAGAAGAAGAAATAGTAGAATTAGAAATATTGAAAAGAGTTTCTTAAAAAATTTTTCTCCCTTAAATAAGGGAGTTTTTTTATTCTTTTATATAAATTTTATTGAAGAATATAAGAAAAAGTGATATTATTTTAATACTAAGAAGAGAAAGCTTTTAACCTAGAAAGGAAGATATAAATAGTGGAGGAAATTGAAGGAGTATTAACAGAAATAATATATCAAAATGAAGTAAACAGTTATCTAGTAGGAATATTTGAAACAGAAGAAGAACAAATAACTGTAGTAGGATATTTGCCATTCATAAGAAAAGGAGATTCGCTAAAAATAGTAGGTAAATTTGTTGAACATAAAGACTATGGTGAGCAATTTAAAATAGAAACATTTGAAAAGCTTATGCCAAAAACACTTGGAGCACTTGAAACATATTTAGCAAATGGAGATATAAAAGGAGTAGGACCTGCAACAGCCTCTAAAATAGTAAATAAATTTGAAGAAGACACAATATATGTATTAAAATTTGAGCCAGAAAAATTAGTGCAAATAAAAGGAATAACTAAAGATAAAGCAATAGAAATCTCAGAAAGCTTTATAGAAAATTGGGAAGTTTGGCAAATAGTTGGATTTCTTGAAAGATTTGGAATAGGAGCTGAAAGTGCAAAAAAGGTATATGATTTATTAGGAATAAATGCTATTGCAGAAATAGAAGCAAATCCATATATATTAATAGATATATCACGAGGTGTAGACTTTAAACAAATAGATGAAATGGCAATACAACTTGGAGTAGAAAAAGAAAATCAAAAAAGAGTTAAAAGTGGAATTAAATATGCATTAATAAAAATAACATATAATGGACATTGTTGTACATTAAAAGAAAATTTAATTGAATATGTAAAAACACTTTTAAATGTAAATGAGCCTGTGATAGAAGATGGAATAATCAATTTAAAAGTAAATAATGAAATTATAATTGAAAACAGAGATGGAGAAGAATGGATATATTTATATTCATTTTATAATGCAGAAAATCAAATAGCAGAAAGAATAACAAAATTAGATAAAGCAAGAAATGTAAAAAAAGTATCAAATATAGAAAAAGAATTAAGACTAGTAGAAGAAAGAACAGATATATTATTATCAGAAAAACAAAAAGAAGCTATAAAAGCAATAAATGATAATAATGTAACAATTATAACAGGTGGACCAGGAACAGGAAAAACAACAATAATTAAAAGTATAATAGAAATATATAAACAAAAGAAATATAAGATTGTTCTATGTGCACCAACAGGAAGAGCAGCAAAAAGAATGTCAGAAACTACAGGAGAAGAAGCAAGTACATTACATAGATTACTAGAAATAGGAAAGGTTGATGAAGAATCATTATTTAAAAAAGATAATGAATATCAAGGAGCACCTATAGATGGTGATATAATAATAGTGGATGAGGTTTCAATGGTTGATATGTTTATTATGAGCTATTTATTAGATTGCATATATCAAGGGACGAAATTGATATTAGTAGGAGATAGTGACCAATTACCATCAGTTGGACCGGGAAGTGTTTTAAAAGATTTAATTGCATCAGAAAAGATAGTAACAGTACATCTTGATAAAATATTTAGACAGGCAGCAAAAAGTAAAATAATTGTAAATGCACATAGAGTAAATAATGGAAAAAGATTTATAAGCAAAGAAGATCCTGAATTAGATAAAGATGCCAATCAAGACTTTTTCTTTATAAAAGAAAATAATCAAGAAAAAATATTAAAAGAAGTATTATCATTATGCAATGGACGACTAAAGAATTTTGGAGAATATGACTTTTTTGAAAATATACAGGTTTTAACACCAACTAAAAAAGGTTTACTTGGAACTAAAGAGCTAAATAAAGCATTACAAGAGGAATTAAATCCACACAGAGAAAGTGAAGCAGAAAAAAATAGCATGGGGGCTATTTTTAGAATTGGTGATAGGGTAATGCAAATAAAAAATAATTATGATATGTATTGGGAAAGATTATGTGAAAGTGGTGTTGAGACAGGAAATGGAATATTTAATGGTGAAACAGGTATAATAACAAGTATTAATGAAAAAGGAAAAATTTTGTGTGTAAAATTTGATGATGAAAAAGTATGTAAATATGAATTTAATGATTTAGAACAAATAGAACATAGTTATTGTATGACTATTCATAAGGCACAAGGTAGTGAATTTGATGTTGTTATTATGATTGTACCACAAACTGCACCAATGCTTCTTACAAGAAATTTATTGTATACAGGTTTAACTCGTGCTAAAAAACTATTAATTGTTATTGGTAATGATAGAGTTGTTGATTATATGATTAAAAATGTTGATAGTAAAAAAAGAAATACAGGTCTTGAATTTAAACTTAAAAATATGTAAACTTGCTTTGCAATACCTGTAATTTATGATTTTTGCTATATTGTTAAATTGATGGAGAAATAAAAGCAAAAAAAATGCCAGAAGAAGATGTTAATGTAACGTCTTCTTTTTCTGACATTTAGCCCACCCTGAGATTGGTGGAAAGGAATTAGTTACAATATTTATTGGAAAAATATTTTTTTAAATAGTATATGTAACATACTGACAAAATTACATAGGCCAGCAGATATACAAATACAAGCATGCATAGTACTGCTCTAGTAATTTTTCCGGTTTTTGAATATCCGGAATAAAATAAGAATTTTGCTATATCGCTGTTCTCGATAAGCTTTTTTCTTTTTTCCGTGTTTCTTTTATAATATAGACCATGTGTGGAATTCCAGCCATATTTGGCTGCATCTTCTTCGATGGAAGAAATATCTGCTGATATTTCATTGTAATTATATGTAATAATTAAGAACTTTAATGCATATACTGCACATAAAGTCATAATTAAAACAACGAGTATCCGGAAAATGTTTCTTTTCATTTTTTTTGTCATATTTGATTCCTCCATTCAAATTTAGTTAACTATATTATATCACAAAAATTGATATTAGGCAAATTTAATAAAAAGCAATAGTATAATAATGTATAAATAAGCACTTTTTGCAAACAATATGTATAAAACATATTTTGCAAGGAGTGGATTTTTTTGAAAAAATATCAAAAATTAGAAATAGAAGGAGCGATACTAGATGAAGAGCAACTAAAAGCACACATGGAAAAAATAGCAATACAACACACATTAAAAAACAAATCAAACAAAAGCACATATCCAGTACCACAAATGCTAGAAAACTATGCCAAAATAAAAAATGTGTACAATCTATTAAATGAACATATAAAATTAGAAATAAGTATACATCCAGCAGGAGAATGGATTTTAGACAATTTTTATATAATAGAAGAGACTGTTAGACAAATAGAAAAAGAAATGACAATAAAAAAATACACAAACTTTTTAGGAATACAAAATGGAAAATATGCAGGATTCGCAAGAATATACGTATTAGCAACAGAGATTGTAGCATACACAGACAACAAAATAGATGGAGAAAATCTAGAAAAATATCTTCAAGCATACCAAACCAAAAAAACGTTAAATATGGAAGAAATATGGAATATAGGTTTATTTTTGCAAATAGCCATAATACAAAATATTTCTGAAATATGTGACAAAATATACAGTAGTCAAATGCAAAAATATAAAGTAAAAAATATAATTGAAAGACTAGTAGAAAAAAAAGAAAAAAGTGAACTTAAATATAATCAAATAGCAGGAACGAAATTAAAATCTACAGAATTCAAAAGCATGAAATATCCATTTATAGAATACATGTCATACTCACTAAAAAAATACGGAAAAAAAGCATATGGATATTTAAATATTTTAGAAGAAGAAGTAGAAAAATTAGGAATAACTGTTTCAGACGCAATACAAAAAGAGCATTTTGCAACAGCACTAAGAAAAATTTCAATGGCAAATTGTATAACAAGCATAAAGAAAATTCAAAGAATCAATTTTTTAGATATATTTGAAAAAATAAATGGAGTAGAAGAAATTTTAAATAATGACCCATCTGGAATATATAGAAACATGGAATACAAAACAAAAGAATATTACAGAAATACGATAAAAGAAATTGCAAGAAAAACTAATATGTCAGAAATATATATTGCAAAAAAAACAATAGAATTGTGTAATCAAGAAGCTCAAGGAAGCAGAGAAAGACATATAGGCTATTATTTAATTGATGAGGGAAAAAAGAAATTATATAATAAATTAGAATATAAAGAAAAATTAATTACACAACAAGCCAAAGCAAAAATTTATATTGCAGTATTTTTTATATTAACAATAATAATTTCAATAATTATATCAAAATCAATAGTAAAAGAAATTTCTAAGCTTATAATTACAACATTATTATTAATCATACCAATATCAGAATTTGTAAACCAAACAATTCAATATATATTAGGTAAAGTTGTAAAACCAAAACTTATACCTAAAATGGATTTTTTTGAGGGAATAGATGAAAAAAATGCTACATTTGTTGTAATCCCAACAATAATAAAATCAAAAGAAAAAGTACAAGAATTATATAGAAAAATGGAAGTATTCTATTTAGCTAATAAAAGCAATAATTTATATTTTGCTCTTTTAGGAGATTGTTCAGAAAGTGAAAAGAAAGATGAAGAATTTGATAAAGAAGTAGTTGAAGAGGGATTAAAACAAGTTGAAAAATTAAATTGTAAATATTCTAATAATAAATTTCCGATTTTTCATTTTATATATAGAGAAAGACAATATAATAATAATGAAGAAAAATACTTAGGATGGGAAAGAAAAAGAGGATTGTTAACTCAATTCAATGAATATATTTTAAAACATGAAAAAAATAAATTTAAAGTAAATACTATAAATCAAGAAAAATTACCTAAAATAAAATATGTTATAACATTAGATTCTGATACAGATTTAGTACTAAATACTGCCTTTGAGCTTGTGGGAGCAATGGCACATATATTAAATAGACCAGAAGTAAAAAATGGAATTGTGGTAAAAGGTCATGGAATTATGCAACCAAGAGTTGGAGTAAATTTAGATATAAGTCATAAAAACCTATTTACAAAAATATTTGCAGGAGCAGGTGGAATTGATAATTATACAAATGCAATTTCAGATGTATATCAAGATAATTTTGGCGAGGGAATATTCACAGGAAAGGGAATATATGATGTAGAAGTATTTTCAAATGTTTTAAAAAATGAGATACCAGAAAATACAGTTTTAAGTCATGATTTATTAGAGGGAAGCTATTTAAGATGTGGACTTGCTACAGATATAATGTTAATGGATGGATATCCAACTAAATATGCAGGTTTTACAAACAGACTTGCAAGATGGACAAGAGGAGACTGGCAAATTACTAAATGGCTAAAAAGTAAGTTAAATATGCTTTCTAAATTTAAAATTTTTGATAATTTAAGAAGAAGTTTATTTGAAATTTCTATAATTGTATTATTAGCATGGTTAATTTATATAAAAATGAACTGGTTAATATGGGGAATATTAGTGATTGTAATATATCCATTTTTGTTAGAAATGTTTAGTTTAGCATTTTCAAGAAAAGAGGGAGAAAAAAAGCAAAAAACTTTTACGCCACACATCGCAGGCTTTAAAGGTGCAATATATAGAGCAATTCTTACACTTGGGTGTATGCCATATAAAGCATATATTGAATTAGAATCAATTTGTAAAACAATATATAGATTAACAATTACTCATAAACATTTACTTGAATGGATGACATCAGAAGAAGCAGATAAACAATCAAAAACAACATTTGCAAATTATTATAAAATGATGTTTATAAATGTAGTATTAGGAATTATATCTTTAATTATTGGAATAGCAATGAATTTTTTACTACTTGTTGGTATAGGAATTTTATGGATAATTACTCCATATATAATGTATAAAATTAGCATTATTCCTGAAAAAAATAAAAAAGAGATATCTAAAAATGATGAAAAATATTTAAAAGAAATAGCATATAAAACATGGCAATATTTTAAAGATTATTTAAAACCTGAAAATAATTATTTAATACCAGATAACTATCAAGAAGACAGAAAACAAATTGTAGTACCAAGAACATCTTCAACTAATATAGGTCTTTCTATGTTAGCTGTAATTTCAAGTTATGATTTAGGATTTGAAGATTTAAAATCAACAATAGAAAGATTAACTAATATCATAAATGTTGTATATGAACTTTCTAAATGGAATGGGCATTTATATAATTGGTATAATATAAAAACCAAAAATCCACTAATCCCAAAATATGTATCAACAGTTGATAGTGGTAATTTGGTAGGATATATGTATACAACATATTCTTTTTTAGAAGAGATAGAAAAAATAGATAATAATAAATTAAGTTATAGCAAGACAGAAATAAAAGATTTAATGGAAAAACTAAAAGAAATGATAGAAAATACAGATTTTAATGTGTTATATAGTGAAGAACAGCGTTTATTTTCAATAGGTTATAATATAGAAGAAAATAAATTAACAGATTCATATTATGATTTACTCGCATCTGAAGCAAGGCAAGCAAGTATAGTTGCTATTGCCAAAAAAGATGTGCCACAAAAACATTGGAATAATTTAAGCAGAACATTAACAGTATTAAAAAAATATAAAGGTCTTATATCATGGTCAGGAACAGCATTTGAATATTTGATGCCAAACATAAATATACCAAGATATGAGGGAAGTCTATTAGATGAATCATGTAGATTTTTGATAATGAATCAAATTGAGTATAGTCAAAAACTAGGTATACCTTGGGGAATATCTGAAGCAGCATTTAATTTAAAAGATTTGCACTCAAATTATCAATATAAAGCATTTGGAATTCCATGGTTAGGTTTAAAAAGAGGGTTAGCAGATGAAATGGTTGTTACAACATATGGAAGCGTTTTGGCTATAACTGATAGTCCACTAGAAGTAGTAAGAAATTTAAAAATATTAGAAAAACAAGGTATGTATGATAAATATGGTTTTTATGAATCAATAGACTATACACCAGAAAGATTGTCAAAAGGTAAAAAGTCAGAACCTGTAAAAACTTATATGGCACATCATCAAGCATTGATTTTGTTATCAATAAACAACTTTTTTAATAATCAAATTTTTCAAAAGAGATTTATGCAAAATCCTGAAATAGAAGCAGTTAGTATTTTGTTACAAGAAAGAATGCCAGAAACATTTATTTTAACAAAAGAAAATAAAGAAAAACCTGAAAAAATTAAATATCAAGATTATGAAAATTATACTGTTAGAGAATATAATAAAATTGATGAAAGAATTATTAGAGGAAATGTAATTGGAAATGAAAAATATGTTATAGCAATAAATCAAAATGGTATTGGAGTAAGCAAATTTGAAGAAAATTATATAAATAGATTTAAGAGAACAGATGACTATAATCAAGGAATATTTTTCTATATTAAAGATATTCAAACAAATGATATTTGGTCTGCTACAGGAGAAGATAATTGTGAGAATTTTACAATTCAATTTATGCCTGATAAGAATCAATTTGAAAAGGTAAAGATGATTAATAAAGAAAATGAAGAACAAATTAAAACTAAATTGAAGGTTACAGTAGATGCGAATGAGCCTGTTGAAATACGAAGATTAGAAATTCAAAATAATACACAAGAAGAAAAAATATTTGAAGTTACTTCATTTTTTGAACCAGTATTATCAAGAAAAGAACAAGATTATGCGCATCAAGCTTTTAATAATTTGTTTTTGGTATATGGATATGATGAAGAAAATGATTATTTAACAGTAAAAAGAAAGAAAAGAGAGAGTAACCAAAAAGAATTATATTTAATTGCTAAAATGCAGACTAATAGTGAAAAAATTGGTGAAACAGAATATGAAATAGATAGAGCAAAATTTGCTGGAAGAAATAATTTTGGAATACCAAAAACTATACAAAATTCTACACCTTTATCAAAAAGAATAGGGCTTACAACAGAAGGAATAGTTGCACTAAAAAATACAATTAAAGTTCAACCAGAACAAAAAGTGTATGTTGATTTAATATTATCAGTTGAGTATGAAGAGCAATTAGCAATTAAAAATATAGAAAAATACAAAGTTATGGAAAATGTAAGCAGAGAATTTGAGATTGTAAAAGCAAAAACAGAAGCGGAATCAAGATATCTAGAAATTAAAGGGAAAGATATGGATATATATCAAACAATATTATCATATATTTTATTTGATAATCCATTAAAAAATAATTCTAAATTAGCATACAAAACTTATGAACAAAAAGACTTGTGGAAATATGGTATATCAGGTGATTTACCTATAATAACAGTGACAATCAAATATATAAACGATATTTATGTTGTAAAACAAATTATAAAAGCATATGAATTTTTTAAAACCAAAAATGTTAGAGTAGAACTCGTGATTATAGATGAAGAAAATTATAGTTATGAAAATTATATAAAAGATGAAATTGAAAGTGCAGTTTTAAATAGTCATTTGGCATATATGAAAAATATTTATGGTGGAATTTTTGTGCTTTCTAAAAGCGAAATGGATGTACAAGATGTAAATTTGATAAAATTTGTTTCAAGTCTTGTTATAGATAGCCATTTAGGAAATTTACAAAATATAATAAAAGATATGGAAGAAGATATATTAGATAAATATAGAGTTGTAGAGGACACAATAGAAACGACTGATGAAGAAGATATAACAAAAGATATAGATATTTTAAATAATATTCAGGAACCTAAATATTACAACGAATATGGAGCCTTTTCAGAAGATGGTAAAGAATATATTATAAGAGTGAATAAAGAAAACAAGATATCAACAACATGGAGTCATATAATTGCAAATGAAAAATTCGGAAGTGTTGTAACAGAAAGTGGAGGAGGATATACTTGGCATAAAAATAGTAGATTAAATAGAATTACAAGCTGGCATAATAGTGCATGTAGTAATATTCCATCAGAAATAATATATTTAAAAGATGAAGAAAATGGAAGAATATGGACTCCAACAGCAATGCCTATGCCAGATAATAAAAATTATAATGCAATATTTGGATTTGGATATGCAAAATATGTTCATTCTAGTAATGATATAATGCAAGAATTAGAAGTATTTGTACCACAAGAAGAAAGTTGTAAAATTAATATACTAACATTGAAAAACAATGCACCTAAAAAGAAAAAATTGAAAATTTTATACTATGTTAAACCTGTAATAGGTGAAGATGAAATAAAATCAGATAGTTATATAAAACTTAAATATGAAGAAAATTCAAATATGATAATAGCTAAAAATCTTTATAATGTTGATGAGTTTAATGATACAATATATGTTTCTAGTAGTGAAAAAATAAAGTCATTTACAGGAAACAAGAAAACATTTGGAGTTAATAAAATTAGACTTGATAATGATAGTGGAATAGGTAAGAAGTCTTGTATTGCAATAGAATTAGAAGTTGAAATAGAAAGCTTTTCAGATAAGAAAATATCTATAGTTTTAGGGGCAGACGAAAATTTAGTTTCAGCTAAAGATATAGCATATAAATATTCAAAAGTTCAAAATTGTAATATGGAACTTGGAAAAGTAAAAAATAAATGGAATGATTTATTAGGAAGATTACAAGTAAAAACACCATATGAATCTTTAAATATAATGCTTAATGGTTGGGTAATGTATCAAACTATATGTAGTAGATTACTTGCCAAAAGCGGATTTTATCAATCTGGTGGTGCATATGGGTTTAGAGACCAATTACAAGATTCTTATGGTACAAAGTTCTTAGATATTAATATTTTATATAATCAAATAATAAAACACAGTAAACATCAATTTATAGATGGAGATGTTGAACATTGGTGGCATGAAGAAAATAATAGAGGTATAAGGACTAAATTTTCTGATGATTTATTATGGCTTCCATATATGGTTATAAAATATATTAGACATACAGGAAATTATGAAATTTTAAGTGTTGTTACACCATATTTGAATGGAGCAAAATTACAAGAAAATGAAAAAGAAAAATATGAACAGTATTTGCCATCTAATATGGAAGAAGATATTTATGAACACTGTAAAAGAGCTATAAATAGAGCATGTGGAATTAGTGACAAAGAGTGGTCATTTGGAGAAAATGGATTACCTAAAATTGGAATAGGTGATTGGAATGATGGATTTAGTAATATAGGACCAGAGGGAAAAGGAGAAAGTGTATGGCTTGGATTTTTCTTATATGAAATTTTAAAAGAGTTTATTTTGATTGCAGAATATAGAAATGATTCAGAGACAGTGGAGCAATACAAACAGATTGCAGAACAGTTGAGAACAAATTTAAATACAAATGCATGGGATGGTAGATGGTTTAAAAGAGCATTTGCAGATAATGGTGATGTTTATGGAAGTATGGAAAATGAGGAATGTAGGATTGACAGTATTGCTCAAAGTTGGTCTGTAATTTCAGGAGCAGGAGATGAAGAAAAACAGAAACAGGCAATGGAGAGTTTAGAAAATCATTTAGTTGATATTGAAAGTGGTATTATTAAGTTACTTGATCCTCCTTTTGAAAAAGGTAACCTTGAACCTGGTTATATTAAAGCTTATGTTCCTGGTGTTAGAGAAAATGGTGGACAATACACACATTCTGCCATATGGGCGATTATTGCAGAAGCAATACTTGGAAAAGGAGATAAAGCTGTAGAGTTATACAAGATGATTACACCTATTGAACATGCAAGAACTAAAGAAGCGACAAATAAATATAAAGTTGAACCATATGTTATTTCAGCAGATGTATATGGTGCACAAAATTTAGCTGGTTCAGGAGGATGGACTTGGTACACAGGTTCAAGTAGCTGGTATTATTTAGCTGGTGTTCAATATATATTGGGTTTAAATATTTATCATAATACGATGAGCTTTAAGCCATGCATTCCTAAATTTTGGGAAAGTTTTGGAATTAAATATAAATTTGGAAATAGTATTTATAATATTAGTGTTAAAAATTCAGAAGCAAAAAATACAGGTGTTTCAAAAATTCTTGTTAATGGTGTTGAAAGTGAAAATAAAATTATACTTGATGGTAGTGGTAAAGTATTTAATGTTGAAATTATTATGTAAATTTAAATACTATAAAAACTTTACAAAAATATAAAAATATGATATGATAATAAAGATAAAAAAATATAGGAGGGCTAAACAATGGGAAAATTACGGTTTAACAAAGAGGAATATAGAGGTTTAAAACACAGATTACAGCAACTTCAAAGTCGTGTGGAACTTGATAATGGACCAGAGCATGAAACAGCAGTGAGACTGTTGGCCAAAATAGAAAAGAAATTAAAAGAATATGAAGAAACACACGAAATTCCAGAATCCATTGACAGGAACGACAATATGTCAGAATCTGCCGAATTTAAAACGACTACTAGTTATAGTTTTAAAGATTTTTATGAAAATTATGAAAACAATGAAAACAATGAAACTGAATCATCATTTACTCAGAATACAGAGAAATTATATCAAGATGATACAAGAACAGAAGAACAACTTATAAAAGATCTTGGAATTTTATATTTGATTTTAGGAAGTACGTATTGTACGGTATTAAATTATCATGTCTTCAAAGTCAGATTTAAAAAGCAAAAAGAGAAAAGGGAAGCATTTTATCGAGTATTATCTGATGTGTATGAGGATGATATTTGTATAGCTGAAAATATAACTATCGGTTTTTGGCCATTTAGATTTGGAGATACAAAGTGTGGGGACTTAGAGATTTCTTCTTCACATTCAATTAAAAAATACAATAGTGGTTGTACATGGTTATTTCTGACAATGATTTCAGAATTAAAAGAAATATGGAACGATTATTTTGATAGTACACAGTTACTTACCAGGAGAGTGGCGGGGTTCTTAGAAAATTCTCAAAAGGAAGAAGTAACAGAACAGCTTAGTAAAGAACAACGTATGCAAGTAATCAAACAGGTAGAATTAGGCTTTAAGAATTTCAGAAAAGAGGATTATTATGGAGTAGAGACGATTAGTTTTTCTGATTGTAAAATTTATGAAAACTTAAATAGCTTACTGGAATATTCAGGAGTAGTGTATAAGGTAGAAAATGATGGTGTGTATATTCTTGATTTTTTTGAAAAGAGATTTCGAAAATTGTTAAACTATAAATACGATAGTGAGTTTGCAGATTATATATTATATGTGCAGTAAAGCCCAGTTATCAAAAAGTTATATAACTTTGATTAGATAAAATTTTAAAAAATTTTGAAGAAAACAATAAATAATTAAATTTCTATCTTAGATACTCCCTTCAACCAAAATGTTTTGAAGGGAGTATTATATTACAAAAAATGACAAAATAAAAATAAGAAAAATCAAAACTAATAGTTGCAAAACTATTAGTTTTTTGTTATGATGAAAAAGGATAAAAAAGATTTAAAAAATCTTAAGAAAGGAAGAGGTCAAAATGAACAATGAACAAAAAAAAGTTGACAGCATAGAAACCTTACAACAAACAATAGAAAAAGTAAGAAAAGCACAGAAAGAATTTTTAAAATATACTCAAGAGCAAGTAGACAAGATATTTCAAGCTGCAGCAATAGTGGCAAATCAAAATAGAATACCACTTGCTAAAATGGCAGTAGAAGAAACTGGAATGGGAGTAGTAGAAGATAAAGTAATAAAAAACCACTATGCGGCAGAATATGTATATAATAAATACAAAAACGAAAAAACATGTGGAGTAATAGAAAAAGACGAAAATTATGGAATAAAAAAAATAGCAGAACCAATAGGAGTAATAGCAGCAGTAATACCAACAACAAATCCAACATCAACAGCAATATTTAAAACACTAATATCATTAAAAACAAGAAATGGAATAATAATAAGTCCACACCCAAGAGCAAAACAATCAACAATAGAAGCAGCAAAAACAGTGTTAGAAGCTGCAGTAAAAGCAGGAGCACCAGAAGGAATAATTGCATGGATAGATGTTCCATCATTAGAATTAACAAATCTATTAATGCAATCAGCAGATATAATATTAGCAACAGGTGGACCAGGAATGGTAAAATCAGCATATTCAAGTGGAAAACCAGCTTTAGGAGTAGGACCTGGAAATACACCAGCAGTAATAGATGAATCAGCAGATATAGTATTAGCAGTAAATTCAATAATTCACTCTAAAACATTTGACAATGGAATGATATGTGCATCAGAACAATCTGTAATAGTAAGTGATAAAATATATGACAAAGTAAGAGAAGAATTTATAAAAAGAGGATGTCATTTACTATCTCCACAAGAAACAGAAAAAGTAAGAAAAACAATCATAATAAATGGAGCATTAAATGCTAAAATAGTTGGACAATCAGCACATACAATAGCAGAATTGTCAGGAGTTAATGTACCAGAAAATACAAAAATATTAATAGGAGAAGTAGAAAGTGTAGAATTATCAGAAGAATTTGCACATGAAAAACTATCACCTGTTTTAGCAATGTATAAAGCAACAGATTTTGATGACGCAGTAAGTAAGGCATATAGGTTAATAGAAGATGGAGGATTAGGACATACTTCTTCATTATATATAAACACAGTTACTGAAAAAGAAAAAATAGAAAAATTTTATAATACAATGAAAACATGCAGAGTATTAATAAATACACCATCATCACAAGGTGGAATTGGTGATATATACAACTTTAAGTTAGCACCATCATTAACACTTGGATGTGGAACATGGGGAGGAAACTCTGTATCAGAAAATGTAGGAATAAAACATTTAATAAATATAAAAACAGTAGCTGAAAGGAGAGAAAATATGCTTTGGTTTAGAGCACCTGAAAAGGTATATATAAAAAGAGGTTGTTTACCAGTAGCCTTAGAAGAGCTAAAAAATGTAATGGGAAAAAAGAGAGTATTTATAGTAACAGATACATTCCTTTATAAAAATGGATATACAAAAGTAATAACAGATAAATTAGATGAAATGGGAATAGTACATGAAACATTTTTTGATGTTGCACCAGACCCAACACTTGCATGTGCAAAAGAGGGAGCACAACTAATAGATGCATTCAAACCTGATTGTATAATAGCAGTAGGTGGAGGTTCAGCAATGGATGCTGCAAAAATTATGTGGGTAATGTATGAACATCCAGAAATAGATTTCTTAGACATGGCAATGAGATTTATGGATATCAGAAAAAGAGTATATACATTCCCTAAAATGGGAGAAAAAGCATATTTTATAGCTGTACCAACATCAGCAGGAACAGGTTCAGAAGTAACACCATTTGCAGTTATTACAGATGAAACAACAGGACAAAAATACCCATTAGCAGATTATGAATTATTACCTAAAATGGCAATCGTAGATGCTAATTTGATGATGAATGCACCAAAAGGATTAACATCAGCCTCAGGAGTAGATGCTTTAGTTCATTCAATAGAAGCATATGCATCAATGATGGCAACAGAATTTACAGATGGATTAGCATTAGAAGCTATAAAAATAATTTTTGAATATTTACCAAGAGCATATGAAAATGGGGCAAATGATCCAGAAGCAAGAGAAAAAATGGCAAATGCAGCAACAATGGCTGGTATGGCTTTTGCAAATGCATTTTTAGGAATATGTCATTCAATGGGACACAAATTAGGAGCATATCATCACTTACCACATGGAGTTACAGTTGCACTTGTATTAGATAATGTAATGAGATTTAATAGTGCAGAAGTACCAAATAAAATGGGAACATTTCCACAATATGACCATCCACATACATTAAGAAGATATGCAGAGATTGCAGAAGCATTAAATATAGGTGGAGAGAATGATTATGAAAAAATGGAAAATCTAATAAGAAAAATAGATGAATTAAAAGATAGAATTGGAATAAAAAGAACAATTAAAGATTATGGAATTGATGAACAAACATTTTTAGCTACATTAGATGAAATGTCAGAAAAAGCATTTGACGATCAATGTACAGGAGCAAATCCTAGATATCCATTAATTAGTGAAATTAAAGATATTTATTTAAAAACATATTATGGGAATTAAATAAATGTAATTATTTTTCAATTAAAGAAAGGGAAGTGAATAAAAATGGAATATAATTTAAGCCAACCAATTGCAGAAAGAAGAACAAAAACAGTATATAGAGATGGAAATAAAACTATAAAATTATTTATAGAAAATTATTCAAAAGCAGCAATTTTAAATGAAGCATTAATTCAATCAAGAGTTGAAGAAAATACAGATTTAAGAATGTCAAGATTGATAGAAGTTACCAAGATAAATAATAGATGGGCATTAGTAACAGAATTTATTGAAGGAACACCATTAGATGTTTTAATGAGAGAACATCCTGAAAAAGAAGATGAATATTTAAATTTATTTATAGATATTCAATTAGAAATAATGTCAAAAAAAGTGCCAACATTAAATAGATTAAAAGATAAATATAGAAGAAAATTAGCAGAAGCTGATATTGATGACACAACAAGATATGAATTATTACAAAGATTAGAGGGAACAAAAAATCATGATAAACTATGTCATGGAGATTTTAATCCAAGTAATGTAATAATAAATGAAAATGGAGAATATCATATTATAGATTGGGCACATGCAACACAAGGAAATGCATCAGCAGATGTAGCAAAAACATTTTTACTATTTTCGGTAAATGGTCAAACTGAATTGGCAGAAAAATATTTAAATATATTTACAGAAAAGAGTGGACTTGAAAAAAGAGGTATTCAAAGATGGATACCAATCGTTGCTGCGGTTCAATTAAAAAAAGGAACTGTTGAGAACAGAGAATTTTTGAAAAAATGGATTGATGTAGTAGACTACGAATAAAAATAAAAAACACTACACTTATTTGCTTAGCAGATAGATGTAGTGTTTTGCATTAATATAGGGGGAAGTTAAATGAAGAGAATAGAAACAGAAAATATTTTATTAAGAGAATTTAAAATAGATGACGCAGAAGAAGCATTTAAAAATTGGGCAGGAATAAAAAGAATGGCTGATATGTCAGATTATAAAGTACATTCAAGTGTTGAGGAAACAAGGAAAATGATAGAAATCGGATTAGGAGATGGTGAAGAAGAAAGATATACAGTGGCAATTATATTTAAAAAGACAGAGGAATTAGCTGGTTTTATACGTATATATGATATTTCTATGAAAAACAAAACATGTAAAATAGGCTTTATTGTTGGAGAAAAGTGGTTAAATGCAGGTAAAGAAAAATTATATTCAGAAGCTATAAGAAAAATGGTTTCACATTTATTTGAGAAAGGTCTAGAAGTTATTTCTTATGAGTATTATGATACAAAAGAATTTTGCAAGATAAATAAAGAAATAATAGAAGATTCAGGTTTTGAAAAAGAAGCAGTATTACATAAAAGAAAGATAGATAGTGATACAGGTAAAAAATGTGATAAGATAATATATGCTATTTTTAAGTGAAAAGAGTAGACTTAATTAGAAAAATGTGTTAAAATATTTGCGACACTCAATAATAGTTATTAATGCAATTTAGTTTTGCATTAAAGATTCAAGTAAAAACTTATAAACAGGAGGACAAAAGATGAGTACACATTATAATGGCTCAGCTGGAGAACATCAATCAAGAAAAAGTTTATCCAGTGTAGCAAAAGGAATTATTGCAACAAATGAGGGAGGAGTTAATCAGAGATTTTTTGACAGAAGATTTGTCCAAGATAATGACCATAGTATGTCTTTCTTCAGAAAAGTATGTAAGCAAATTGGAAATTTACCTAACGGAGAAATTGAAAAAATGCTTACAATTCTAAAAGAGGGTATATCTCATGAACCTGGAGAAGTTTACCATTTTGAAGAAGAAAAAATGTATCAAGTGTTGATATCTAATCCAATTTGTCAGAAAGTGTGCGAAAAGCAAAGATACAATAACTGGCAGGATATTATCCAGAGATTTAGATAATGTAGTTTTTACTTAAAAGGGGTTGCTAATTATATTAGCAACTCTTTTGGTTACTAGATAATGGTTTTGATTGATTTTTTATAAAAAATACTTAAAATATAATAAAGAGCTTATATTTCAAGTATTTCTTTTTTTATTAATTTAAAATAAACCATTATACAGTAACATCCCTTTTTCTAAATTATAGAAAATTAGTTGATAGATATGGGGATTTATGATATAAGATATATATAATATGGAGATAATAGACACAGAAAATAAAAAAGGACTTTACAAAAAAGTTTGAAAGATAAATATTTGAAGTATGATTGGAGGAGAGTTATGTCAGAAAAAGATAAAATGTTATCAGGAGAATTATATGATGCTAACTATGATAAAGAATTAATAAATGATAGATATAAAGCTAAGGATATTTGTTTTGAATATAATAATTTAAAACCATCTGATTTTGAAAGTAAATACAAAATAATAAAAAAATTATTTGCAAAAACAGGAGAGCAAATAATAATTGAACAGAACTTTTGGTGTGATTATGGTTATAATATTTTTGTTGGAGAAAATTTTTATATGAATCATAATTGTACAATATTAGATGGTGCAAAAGTAGAGTTTGGAGATAATGTCTTTATTGCACCTAATTGTGGATTTTATACAGCAGGCCATCCTTTAGATTATGAGACTAGAAATAAAGGATTGGAGTATGCAAAACCTATCAAAGTAGGGAATAATGTATGGATAGGCGGAAATGTAATTGTACTTCCAGGAGTAACTATTGGAGATAATGTTGTAATAGGTGCAGGAAGTGTTGTAAATAAAGATATCCCTTCAAATAGTGTAGCAGTTGGAAATCCTTGTAAGGTTATAAAAGAAATATAGTAAAAATAGTAATTTATAAGGAGGATTACAAAATGAAAATAATAACATTATGTGGAAGCTTAAAATTTCAAAAAGAGATGATGACAGTTGCAGAAAAAATGGCATTAAAAGGATATTGCGTTCTTACACCAGTATATCCAGTATTAGAGAATATAGAGAGAACCGAAGAACAATTAATAAAACTGAAAGAAGCACATTTTAAAAGAATAGAATTATCAGATGCTATATTAGTAGTAGATATAAATAATTATATTGGAAATAGTACGAACTTAGAAATAGATTATGCAAAGAAATTAAGTAAAGAAATTATATATTATACCGATTTAATCAAAAACAAGTAGAGCAACAAATTACAACTTATATATAAGACATTATAAAAATAATTATAAATGAAAAATAAAAGGTGATAAAATGTGGAATATAAAAGAAATAAAAAAGAATGCTAGAAAGATGCTAAAAAATAATTTATGGACTTTATTATTTTTAGGTATGTTTATGTCTATAATAATTGGAAGATATATGATAAATAATGATGGATTTTCAAATTTAAAAATAATATATGATCATATTGTAAATAGTGAAAATAAAAATACTTCGCAAAATTTTATAATAAATGATTGGGCAGATAAAATGATATCTCAGTTATTTACAGGAAATGTAACTAATTTGATAAATGAATATAATGAAAAACATAATGTAACAAAAGGTGTAATTTATACGGCTTTTAATGTTATTACTAAAGGACAACAACAATTACAAAATACATTTAATGCTATTATGCATTATGAAAATAGACACATAATTAAAAGTATAGTAGTAATAGTGGCATCAACTGTAGGAATATTGATACGAATATTTGTAGTATATCCAATAAGGGTAAGTGAAACAAGAATATATTTAGAAAGTATTAATTATAAAAAAACAAGAATAAAAAGATTGACATATGCATTTAAAAAAGGAAGATATTTAAGTGCAGTAAAAGCAATGCTATTAATGGAAATAAAAAAATTTTTATGGAATCTTACAATAGTTGGTGGAATTATAAAAAATTATTCTTATAAAATGGTTACTTATGTAATCGCAGAAAATCCAAGTATAACAGCTAAAGAAGCAATAAAAATATCAGAAGAGATGATGAATGGAAATAAGTTCCAAGTATTTAAATTAGATGTATCATTTTTGGGATGGTGTATTTTACAGTATATTACCTTTGGAATTTTAGGAATTTATGTATCTCCTTATTATACATCAATTTATACAATATTATATAAAAATTTAAGAAATGAATATGTAAAAAATAAGAAATATAAATTTGAATTATTAAATGATGATAAATTGTTTGAAATAAATGATTTAGACAAATATCCAGACATATATGAAATTGAACGTAAAAAAATTAAAATTGATTATAATAAAAAATATGAAATAACATCAATTACATTATTTTTCTTTATCTTTTCTTTTTTGGGATGGTTATGGGAAGTGAACTTATTCTTATTTAGAGATGGAGAATTTGTTAATAGAGGTGTTTTACACGGCCCATGGCTACCTATTTATGGTTGGGGATGTACAATAATTATTTTATTAACAAGATTTAAAAAGTTTAGAGAAATATTAAAAAACCCTATGCTAACATTTTTTGCTATAATGAGTTTATGTAGTATTATTGAGTATATAACATCTTGGTATATAGAACAAACAAAAGGATTAAGATATTGGGATTATACAGGAAATTTTTTAAACCTCAATGGAAGAATATGTTTAGAATGTAGTATATTTTTTGGACTTGGAGGAGCTTTATGTGTATATATAGTTGCCCCTTTTTTAGAAAGAATGATTCAAAAAATTAATACAAAGACCAAAATAATTATTTGTACAATATTGGTGTCATTAATTATTATTGACAATATATATTCATCTAAAAGACCTAATGTAGGAGAAGGAATTACAGAGACTGTTTATCAAATTGAATAAAAATATAAGTAAAAAAGAAAGAAGAGGAACATTAGTGATTAAAAATATTCAGCATTAATAGGTGGAGATATAAAAGAAGATAATAAAATGTTTATTATTTTATCTATTCAAACATTTACTGTTATTTTTTGTTGGACCATTGGTAAGAAATCTTTTTAGAATAATATTTAAAAAGCAATTACAAAAAGACTAATAAAAATAGTATAAAAGACAATGCTCAGTTAGCATTGTCTTTATCTTAATTATCTTCCATCATTAGGAGTTTCGTGGTCGATTTGAGATAAGTCATGGGGATATATTTTAAAATTAGGATCATCTTTAATAAATTCTTCTAATCTTCTTTCTTCTATAGCATTTAAGGTTCTATCTATAAAATCTGGCAAATCTTTTAAAGCTTTATAGTAATCTTTACAATCAACTTCTAAACCACCATTTATAACTAAATCAGATATACTATTTTTATTTATATTGCCTAAAGATTGTTCGCTTCTTTTATCTAAATCAGAGTTTATATCTGATATAAAACCATCTGCTCCAACAAAAATCATAGGTCCAACTAACAATGCAGTTGGACTAATACTATTAAAATAATATCCCATTTTATTTTTTACATCATTTACTGATAGGGGATGTAAATCAGGATTTTCAGAATCTTCTAAGTTCTTTCCATAAATTCTTTTTATACTTTTATCGTGGAAGTCGTCATTACTTATTCCAATTTGATAGTTTTTTTCAAAATATTCATCTAATAATTTATATATTCTTTCATCATAAACAGTACCATTTGTAAGCATACTGCAATATTCTATTGTTACATCTTTTTGTTTTGCGATTTTTAATAACATTTTTAATTGTTCATATCCAAGAAAGACTTCTCCACCAGATAAGTCTAGTGTTTGTACGTATTTTACTTCGTCAAATATTTTTTCTAATATATCCTTAGATATATTTCTATTTAGGGCATTTCCTCTAAAACAATGAGAACAGTTTAAATTATAGTTCTATTCCTAAATGTGGAGTTAATATTTTCCTCATTTTTACTCCTTTCAATTCTGTAAGTTACTACTGTTTGCTAATAACTTACAATATATATCATAGTATAATTATGGAATAGTATTCCACTTATATCTAGGGCGTAAGAATAGGCTCATATCTTTAGATTTTGTACTTACTACGAACTAAGTTTTCTTTCTATAAATATTAGATATAAAATTTTTACGAATTTCAATGAAACTATATAAAGTTTTCAAATTAAATGATATAATTTGTTTAAAATTACAAATAATTTATTTTAAGGATGTGATTACATATGTTAGATATAAATTTTAATCAAATCATTGAAATGATTGAAAAAAGAAAAAATAATGCATACAGAAAAGTAAATGAAGAAATGATTTTATTATATTTAGAAGTTGGTAAAGACTTTACTTTTATTGGAGATGAATATAGAGTTCAGGTTGGAAATCATGACTTTTTTATTGACTTATTATTCTATAACAGAGAATTATCTTGTTTAGTAGCATTTGAATTGAAATTAGGAGAATTTAAAGCAGAATATTTAGGAAAAATGAATTTATATTTAGAAGCACTAGATAGAGAGGTGAAAAAAGAACAAGAGAATCCAAGTGTTGGTGTTATACTTTGTAGTTCTAAAGATAAAGATGTTGTTGAATATTCAATTAGTAAAAATATGTCTCAAACTATGATTTCTGAATATAAGTTAAAATTAATTGATAAAAAATTATTGGAAACTAAATTGAAAGAAATGAAAAACTTAATAGATAATGATAATAAATAGTAAATTTGTAGGTAAAATGACAGTTATTCAACCTTTAGTTGATATAGAAAACACCTATTCAACCAATAGTTTGTGTATTTTATTAACAAAATATTTTATACTTAAATTGAAATGGGGGAAGTAGATATGGATAATATTAAAACTGGAAAATTTATAGCGGAATGTAGAAAAAAGATTAATTTAACTCAAATGCAACTTGCTGAAAAATTGAATATAACAGATAGAGCTATATCAAAATGGGAAACTGGAAAATGTTTGCCAGATGTTTCAATTATGCCAGAATTATGTAAGGAATTAAATATAACATTAAATGAATTATTATCTGGAGAAAGGGAAAATAATAATAGTGAACAACTTCTATTACAAGAACTAAATGATAATATAAAGAAGCAGAAGAAAATAGGGCAAGGAATATCTCTATTGGGTGCATCAATGGCTTTTAATATTACAACTTCAATTTTTGGAGCAGATAATCAAATGGTTATTGTATTTAGTGGTATTACATTGGCTTTTACAATTGCAGGAATGATAACATTGTTAAGAAAATAAATAACAATGTTATTTTCATTAAAGGGTGTAGAGATTTCCCATATAAGAATTAAGTCCGTAAGTTGATTTTAAATGGAGCCACTAAGCAGAATCGAACTGCTGGCCTACGGGTTACGAATCCGTCG
>CABQAZ010000002.1 GCA_902462295.1 uncultured Clostridium sp.
ACCCACGTCATCAGCTTGGAAGGCTGAGGTTCTACCATTGAACTACACCTGCATTTCCCTGACAGTTATAAATTATAATGTATTATTTTTATTTTGTCAAGTATTTTTATAAAATTTTCTAAAAATTTTTTTAAACTCATCTTGCGTAAAAAAATTGAAAATTTTTATTTAAAATTATTGACAATATATTTTAAGTATGTTATTATATTAATCGTTAATTGAATTTGCGGATGTGGCGGAACTGGCAGACGCGCTGGTCTTAGGAACCAGTGTCAACGACGTGGAGGTTCAAGTCCTCTCATCCGCACCAATGACGTATCTGTTCGAACTTTTTATAGAACAGATGATATGAAATCAATCAGAAATGGTTGATTTTTTTTGTTGCGAAAAAAGTCATCCAATCTTTAAAAGAAAGGATGGTGCCTGAAATGAAGATAATTAAAGAAGAATTACGATTTGAGGAAAACTTAAAGAAAAGACTTGAATTTATATGTGAGTTCTCAAAGGCTACTCCTACTTTTATCAATGGTAGCATAAGAAAAATTGATAAAACTAATATCTCATATATTGAGCCACATAGAGTAATTATTAAAAATATTACTTTTCTAGTTTTCAATTATTCAAATGATGTTTATATCTCTAATTTAGTAAATAAAATCCGTTTATCTGAATTAGAAGAATATTTGAAAAAAATTTAACATGTAAAAAATTGACATTTCCTTAAATCGTGATATAATATAGACAATTAATTATGTATAGCTGTTCGGCAAGAGCTATATATAAATGTATGAGTACTTTGAAAAATTTATATTATATTACAATTATATCGTATTTTATTACGTGATAAATGGATTTAAGAGATGTCAATAGTACTCGTATGTACTTTGATGTCTCTTTTTTGTTAGGAGGTTTAGAAATTGGGTGAAGAAAAGAAAAAATGTGGATTGTATATGAGAGTATCAACAGAAGACCAAGCTCGTGAGGGCTTTAGTCTTCCAGAACAAAAAGAAAGATTAGAAGCTTTTTGTAAGTTTAAGGGGTATAAAATTATAGGTTATTACCAAGATGCTGGGATAAGTGCAAAGACAGGTAATCATAGGCCAGAGTTTGAAAGATTAAAAGAAGATATTAAATCTAAAAAAATAAATACCATTGTTTCTCTAAAGTTAGATAGAATTACAAGAAGTATTTATGATTGGGAAAATCTTATAACTTTTTTAGATGAGAATGATGCCTATTTAGATTGTGCAAATGATGAAATAAATACTACAACAGCAAATGGTAAAATGATTTCAAGACTTTTAATGAGTGTAAGTCAAAATGAAATTGAAAGAACTAGCGAGAGAACTAAAATAGGTTTAGCAGGTGCAATAAAACAAGGCCATATTCCTCACGTTGCCCCATTAGGATATAAACACGAAAATAAAACTCTTGTAATAGATTATTCTACCAAAGATGTTGTAGTTAGAATATTTGAGTTATATTCTGAGGGCTATTCTTATCAAAAAATAAGCAGTATATTTAATGAAGAAAAGATATTAGATAAAACAAATTGGAGAGATTCTACAATACAGACTATTCTTGAAAATGAAATATATAAAGGCGATTTTGTTCACGGAAAGAGAACTAAAAATCCAACTTATTACAAGAATGTTGTTGAACCTATTGTATCTAAAGAATTATGGGAAGATTGTCAAGTACAGAAAAAGAAAAATTCAAGATGTTATCAAAGAACATTGACTTATCTATATTTACAAAAACTAAAATGTCCAAAATGTGGTCGTTTTTTAGGTGGTAAAGCAACTACCAAGAAAAACGGAAAGCCATACTTTTACTACTATTGCAATGATTGTAAGATTTCTTTTAAAGAAAATGTTATAAATGATTATTTTAATCAATTTATAAATGAATTAGTAGAATATGACTCTGTTGTAAATCAATTTTTCTTGCCTATGATAAAGCAAAAATTTGATGAGCCTAAAGAAGAACTAGAAAAGGAAATTATCAAACAAAATGAAAAACTTGAAAGAATTAGAAAAGCATATATTAATGGAGCATTTGGATTAGATGTATATACTAAAGAAACTGCTATTGTAGAAAAAAGTATAGAAAATCTTAAAAATGAATTAGATAGTACTGATTGTGCAGAAGAATTAAGATTTACACCAAAAGACATTTTATTAAAGAGAGATATTGATTTCATAAATAAAATTAAGCTTAACAAAGAATATCAAGAAAGAACGAAAACATGGAAAGATTATACTCGTGAAGAACAAGCAGATTTAATAATGAGATATGTTGATGATATTGAACTTACTTTAGTTGGTAAAGAATTTGTTGTTAAACAAATAAACTTTAGAGGTTCAATTTGTAAACCTTGTCAGGAATTATATGATAACGGATATATTGATACAACAAAGCCTATGCTATTAGGTAATGTATTAGGAAGTGTTAGATTTAGTAACTATTTGCCAGAGTCAGAGGTTGGCGAAATTATAATGAGATTAAGACAATACTATGATGTAAGTTTTGCAGAGGCAACTTACTATGTAGATAAGCAATGTTTCTATTTTAACTTTGCTGAAAATAATAGTGCTATTGTTAGGGTATTCCCTTTACAAGACTATTATAAACTAGATCCAGAGGGAAAAATGCCAACTTATGAATTTGGAATTATTTATATCAATGAAGAAGATAAATTCCAAATGCAAGATATAAATTCGGCATTTGACTTTATACCAGATGAAACAAACGATAGTGTACTTTATATGAAAGAGCCTACACCTATTCCAATAGGTGTAAATCCAGTAAAATACGACGAAGAAAATGCTGAATAATTGTTGCAACTATAAATGTATCTCTGCTATGTTTCAACAATCAAATTAACGAGAACAAATTTATATTTGCGGGTAGCAATATAAATTTTGTGTGAGGTAATTTGAATAAATTTTATCCCATTGGGAGAAAATTTATTGCCTCGCAGAGCCCCCGAGTTATGATGGCACGTCATAACTCATAGGGGGTTAGGACTTATGACAAGGTCAAAGTCCTGTGCTTCGAAGAAATTTCAGGGAGGTGTTTTGATGGAACAAGAATTAGCCTATTCTTTTCACTTGGGTAGTGATAAGAATAAAAGTAAATTAGCAAAGAAAGTATCCAAAGGAAATGTATCAGGTACTACCTCTTTTTCAAATAATGCTATTCAAAATGCAAAAGACTTATCAAAAGCAAATAAGCATAATTTAAGAGATTATGATAATCAAAGAGAATTAATTACAACTATATATGGAACAAATGATATTGTAGAAGATGTTAAACAAGTATATCTAGATGAGTTTGAACAAGCCAGAATTGAATTTAATAATAAGCAAACTAGAAATGATAGAAAAATAGAAAACTATTTTCAAAAAGTGTGTGAATCTCAAAATGATATTGCTTGTGAAATTATAATAGAACTTGGAGATATGGACTTTTGGCAAGACAAAGATAACGAGTATAGATATAAAATGACTGATGTTTATAATGAACAAGTACAGAAATTATCCAAACTACTTCCTGACTTTAAAATTGCTAATGCTACAATTCATTATGATGAAACATCTCCACATATGCACGTTATAGGTGTTCCAGTAATAGAAAATTGTAAAAGAGGTATGAAAAAGCAAGTGGGAAAATCACAACTATTTACTAAAATCTTACTTTCTGAAATACAAGATAAAATGAGAAATGCTTGTATTAAGTCATATAATAAATTCTATGATGTTGATAGTAGACTTAAAACAAAGAAAAAAGGCAGAAATCAAGATATTAATGTTAAAGAAATGGATAATTACAGAGAGATGAAGAAAAAATTAGAGAAACAAAAATCAAAGCTAGAAAATGCTAATAAACAAACTAAAAAGCTTGATAATACAAGTAAAGATATTTCTCGAATATTAGATAATCTAAAGTCGCCGTTACTAGATAAAAATAATAAGCTTATTTCGAACGAGAATATAGATAATATCAAAAATTATATTGAAAACGTAACAGATGTTACTCAGACTGTTAGAAGTGTAAATGACTTAAATGTAGCTATTAAAGATTTTGAATTTTATACACTTGAAGTAGGTCAAGAAAATCGATCACTTCAATATCAATTAGAACAAAAAGATGAAGTTATTGAAAAATTAAATAATAAATTATCTGCTAAAGAAAAGATAATTATTAAACTACAAGAAGAAAAAGAAAGCTTAAAAATACAATTACAGAAATTTAGAGGCTTTTGGCATAATTTAATGAGCCTCTTTCATAAGAGAATAACTTATGATAATGACACAAATTATAAAATAGTTAGTGATGACTTATATAAAAATGGCATATTTGATAACAATGACAATGAAATTGCTAACAACATTTTAAGAAAAGTAACTATACCAAATGAAAACAGAGCTGAAAAGAATAGAAAGAAAAACAATGATACAAGATTTTAAAACGGAGGTAATAAAAAATGGAACAAGAGAAAGTAAAATATTTAATAGATATGATAAATAATATGGATATTAAAGATAAATTAAGATTAGCAATATGTATGAGCCAAAGCAAATGGTCTAGTCTTATATATAATACTAAAGAATATTATGAAAAATTTGATAAAATGTTAAAAAATATAGATGAAGAATATAGAAATACACTTATAAATTTTGAAAAATATAAAATTGTAATGTTTGCAATGGCTAAACTTATGGAGATGAAAATAACTGAACAAAATAAAGTTGCTTTGTATTTATTTAATAATATAAACATATCTAAAAAATGTAACACTCCCTAAGTATTTACAAAATGTGGGAAAATTATTGAAAAAATAAATAAAAAATGATATAATTTTTATGTTAATTTCTTTTTAATCCTGTTTTGCAGGTTTATATATAGACAGTACTTATAAAATAATTATTTTAAGGAGGAAAGGACTATGAAAGCAGACCGAGAAGTTGTCAAAGCCTTGATTGAACTCGCACCCAATATCGATGAAGCAGACAAAGTAATCAATGAGAACTATGGCTTTAATAGCATAGGCGAAAAATTGGCTTTTCTGAGAGGAATGTTTGATGTTGAACTTTTTCACAAACATGACGCAGACGAGACTTCTAAAGAAGAATCGGATGAAATGACCTATTTTGCTATGCTTGACGCTATCATTAACAATTAAGTAAGGAGCAATATGATGATTACAAAGTTCAAAAAATCTCAGATTACAGATTGGTGGGTAGCAGAATCCAACTTAAAGATGGCTTTTGTCAACATTTTATCTGGAGAACCATTAGGTGAAAATTTACTTGTGGTAGGTTATCTCGATAAAGAAAAGGAAGAACTTGCTACAAGTACTAATCGGGTGGCAAAGGTTACCAAAGATGGGGTAATAACTGCTAAAGGTACTTTTTACCCATTTGAAGAAGCTCACGACCGGTACCGGCATTTTCTTATTGAGGCAAACAAAGAAGATACTTTGATAGCTTTTAACTGGGATTATGCAAGTAAGTTTTGCAAACACAAGATAACTGCTGATATTATACGTGATGGTAAAGTCGAAAAAGAAGTTACTTTTGACTTTACTCCTAGCAAAAATACAATGTTATGTTTACTGGCTATTCAGAACAGTTGTCTTTTAACATTGTTCTCACAACATTTGCAAGACGAAATGTTTGCATAACGATTGCTATTCCTAAAGAAGTAAAATCAGCTATATCTCGTAGCAGTATTGCTACTAAAGAAGAAACTCAGGAAAAGGTCAAAGCTGTTCAGAACATTTTTGCTGAAAGATTCAAGTAAACTAGCTTTCAAAGATAAAGAGGTTAAAAACGACAGAATTGTTGTTTTAACCTCTTTATTGCATTTTAGAAATTTATAATATTTTTATAAAATACTTGAAATTTTTAATATAATTTGATAATCTATATATAGCTTGATTGATTTTATATCAATCGTCAAAAGAGCCAGCGAGTTGTAAATGTCTACTTCGTTGGCACCAAGTAAGGTTTTCAAGTTTTTAAAAAAATTAAAAAATATGAAAACTTTATTTTTTTCTAACAAATTTAATAAGTATTTATATGAGGACGGAGGAAAAGTATGAAAAACATTATTCTAACTTCAAACGGATTTATAAATTCAAGTCCAAGAAGCAAAGAAATTGATGAGTTATTTAAAAAAATAGTTAATGGAAAAAAGGTTATGATACTTGGAAACGCAACTTTAGGTGGCTCTAATGCAAGCCAAAGAGAACCTGTAAAAAGTAATTTTGAAAATGTTGGTGCAAAGCAAGTAGATATAATTGATATAAATAAAGATAATGTAAATAATATATTAGAATATGAAGTGATATATGCTATAGGTGGAGATCCTAGATATTTACTAGATTTAGTAGCAACTACAAATGTTAAAGAAATTTTAAAACAATTTTTTAAATCAGGAGGAATATATATTGGAGAAAGTGCAGGCAGTATGATTTTAGGAAATAATTTAAAATGGGTTTGGGAAGTAAAAAAAGGAACAAAACCTAAATATGATATAGAACCAGAAAGCTATGAAGGATTAGGTTTTACAAATTATAATATTTTTCCTCATTGGAATGTTACAAAAGAAGATATAAAGAAAAAAGCACTTGTACATAATGAAACTATAACACCATTAAATGATGGAGAGTTTATCGAAATTGAATATGTATGTTAATAAACATATTGATGAAAACGGAATTGAATATTGGTATGCTAGAGAGTTGCAACTAGTTTTAGATTACAAAGAATGGAGAAAGTTTGAAAATGTTATAAAAAAAGCTATAGATGCATGCGAAAATAGCGGTATTAGTGCACTTGAACATTTTGTCGGCGCCGACAAGTTGTCGAAACGTGCTAATAATGCAGAAGTATTAATCAGTAACTATAGATTAACTCGTTATGCTTGTTATTTAATAGCACAAAATGGGGATTCTAGAAAAGAAGTCATTGCTCTTGCACAAACATATTTTGCAATTCAAACTAGAAAACAAGAGATTAGTGAAAAAGAATATAGTTTATTAACAGAAGATGAAAAAAGATTTTATCAAAGAAACTTAACAAGAAAAGGAAATTATTCACTAAATCAAACTGTTAAAGATTCAGGAGTTAAAAATTTTGATAAATTCCATAATGCTGGATATAAAGGTCTATATAATGGAGAAACTGCTGATGACATTGCCAAAAGAAAAGGCTTAAGATATAGAGAAGATATCTTAGATAATATGGGAAGTGAAGAACTTGCAGCTAATCTATTCCGTATTACGCAGACTGAATCAAAATTAAAAAGGGATAATATTTCTACAGAAAAAGATGCAAATAAGACTCATTATAATATTGGAAAAAATATTAGAGAAGTAATTGCAAAAAATGGTTGGACTATGCCAGAATATTTACCAACACCTAAAAAGAGTTTAAAACAATTAGAAGGAGTACTTTCAATAAGGACATTTATTGAAGAGTACTCCTTTGGCTTTACAATATAGTTTGAATACTATGCTGTTTTCATATTTTTAATACTTTGCTGAAAAGCATTTTCTAATTCATATTCATTTAGTGGAATAGCAATTATTCCAACTCCTGCGTAGTGAATATCTATTTGCTGATATTTTTTACCATTCAGTTTTGTTTGTTGATATACATATATTTTATCAATTAGCTCATTTACAATTTCTGGTGTTAATTCTTTTAGTTCAGTATATTTTTTTACTTTATCAATAAAAGTTGTTAAATCAAGTTCTTCTTGATTGGTTTTATCAATAGTAGTAGATAGTTCATTAATTTTTTCCTTTAACTCTTTTTGCTCTCTTTCATAATTTAGAGATAAAGTCGCAAATCTATCATCAGTTATTTTTCCAGAAATGTTATCTTCATAAATATGCTGTATTAAATTATCAATATCTTTTACTCTTTTTTCATATTGAGATAATAGTTTTTTATTTGAAATATCTTCTTTTCGTTGTTCTTCTAATGAAGTTTCCAGTTTTTCTTTTATAAATAAATCTTCATAAGATGAAATATAAGATATTACTTGCTTGATATTATCTAATACTAATTCTTTTAATACATAATCTTTTATATTATGGCTAGTACAAGATTTGGTAGAATTGTTTTTATAGTTTGAACATCTATAAAAATCTTTGTCTGGTGTAAAATTATTAGCAGTGCAATAATAAAGTTTAGCTCCACAGTCCTTGCAAAATAGATGACCAGAGAATATGCTAATTTTGCCTGTTCTAGTAGTTCTTTGTTTGTTATCTCTAAGTCTTTGTGCTGTATTCCAAGTTTCTTCATCAATGATAGCCTCGTGAGTATTTTTAAATATTTTCCATTGTTCTTTTGGAAGTTTAATTTTTGTTTTATCTTTAAAAGAACGAGTGGTATACCTAAAATTTACTGTATCTCCTATATATTCCTGTCTATCTAATATTTTAGTTACTGTGATTGGATACCAATAATGTTTTACTTCTGATAGTGGATTTTGTGTTTTCATACCTAAACTTTGATGATATTCTGTTGGATTCATTATTCCTTCTTCTGTAAATTTTTTTGCTATTTGAGAAGGAGTAGAGCCTTGTATAAATAAAGAAAATATCCTTTTTATAATTTTTGCTGATGGTTCATCAATGATCCATTTACTTTTATCGTTCTCATCTTTTTTATATCCATAAGGCGGGTTGGTTGTTAATGGTATACCAGAATTACCTTTATTTTTCATTACAGCTCTAACTTTTTGACTTGTATTTTTTGCATGCATTTCATTGAACCAATCTTGAATAGGCAAGAAGTCATTAAGTCCTTCATTAGTATCAATATTGTCCATTATTGCAATATACCTAATATTAAGTCTTACAAAATCTTCTTCTAATAATTGACCAACTACAAGTCTATTTCTCCCAAGTCTTGAATGGTCTTTTACAATAATTGTTCCAATTTGACCTTGTTCTGCAAGTTCCATTAATTCCATAAAAGCAGGTCTTGTAAAACTTGTTCCAGAATAACCATCATCTACAAAAAATTGAGTATTTATAAAATGATTATCTTTTGCATATTTACTTAAAATTGATTTTTGATTTTTAATACTATTGCTTTCTCCTAGCTGTTCATCATCTCTTGATAAACGGCAATATAAAGCAGTTATTTTTTCATTATTTGACTGTCCCATAAAAACTCCTTTCTTTTAGACAGCCGAATATGATATAAATTATTACAAAGTTTTATTTTGTAGTGTTCACATAATACCATATTCGTTTTTATAGTGCAAGTATATTTAAGATTTTTTTGTTAGTCTAAAAATTTTATTTAATATGCTTTCTTCAGCATTTTCATCAAAATAAGTGTTTACTTTGTATATTGTGCCGTTTATTTCTTTTTCAAAGTTCAATTTATTTTCTATTGCAATATTATCTCTAAAATATTGTAATCTTTCATCTTTAGCCATATTTTCTAATTTTTTATAATATTCTTGCTTTAGTTTTTCAACATATTCATATTCTTCATTAGATAGTTCGATTCTATATTTTTCATTATTATCGTTCATAACTAGCCCTCCTTTTCTTGTATTCAGGAGAGTTCTCTATTTTTTGCTTTTCTAATCTAGCTTTTTCTCTTGCTTCTTCACGAGCCTTTCTTTCAGTTTCTATTTTTTCTTGTTCAATTCTTTGTCGTTCTAATTCATCTTGTTTTTCTTTATCAAATAAACTTTTAAAGAAATCAGCAACTCGTTGCGGTGCAAGTTTTATGGCATGGAAGTAGTCTTTTGTTTTTTCTACTAAACCATCATATTTTTCTATCCATCTGCTTACGGTGTTTCTTAAATTTTCAATTCTAGTATCTCGTTCATAAATTTCTTTATCTGCTACAATTCCTTTTTTAGCATATTTAGTCAGTGTTTCATAATCTTGTGGTTCTAGTTCAATTTTCTTTGAAAACTTTTTTGGCTTGCCTAAATTAGAGATATCATCTATTTGTTTATCATATTGCATATAGTTATCAAAATTAGATTGTTTTTCATCAACACTATTTGTTATTTTTTCTAGTTTTTCAGTTTCTTTCTTAATTTTAAATTCCAAATCTGTTAAGTGCTCTTTTGTCCTGCCTTTAATACCACGAATAAATCCTCTATAACCGCTATCAGACATATATTGAAAAAATCTGTCTTGTAATAAGCTATATGATTTTATTAGTTTAGGTTTTCCATTTTCATCATATACAGGATTACCAAAGTTATCAGTTAATTGTTCTGATTTCCATTTCTTACTATGACTTACTTGATTTATTACTTCTTTTGTTTTACCAACTAAAGACTTGTCTTTACATCTTTTAGACCACTTGATTTCTTTTTTTACAACGGGTATAGCTATAACATGCAAATGATAATGATATATAGGCTTTCCATATTCTTCTGATAGGGAAGTATTTAGTTCATCAGCGTGCATAACTGCTGATATTATATTATCTGTACCCATTTCTCTTTCAGCAAAGTGATAAGCCTTTTCATAAAAGTTTTTTGCAAATTCATAGCCACCATTTTGTTCAAAATAGTCGGAGTTAATATCAAATATAATTTCATCAAATACTTTTGCATTATCTTTTAAACCTCTAAGTGATATTTCTCCATCATCAATCATTTCTTTTAATCTTTCATTATAAGTGCTTTTGCATCTTTTGTAATGCACATTGTTTGGTGTTTGAGTTAAGTCAACATTCATATTAGAGTAAGATTCGTTTTTTCGTTCATTATGTCTTTCTGCTTTTAGAATACTTGCTCTAGTATAAGTTTCTACTCTAGCTACCGAATAGTTTGTTTTGTCCATTTATAAATCCTTTCTTGCAGGTAGCAAGAGGCGACCCAAGGGAGCTGTTACATAACTTTCTTCGAAAGTATGTAACCCACTATGACACTTTCAAAACTTCGTTTTGCAAAGATGTCGTGGGCTCCTAGCGGAGGGCTCATAAATTATCTAATCTTCCAATAGATAATTTATGTTTGGCTTCGCCAAATCAAAATAATATTTTCATCTCCATTCAAATATTATTTTGACTACTGAAAAATTTTTTGCATACCTGCATAAAATTTTTTCAGTATCTCTTTTGCTATTTAAAACGGCATAACAAAAGAGACCATGGAAATGACAAATAAAACTAGATAAATTACTTTAATCTAATTTTATTCATCACATATCCGACTAGTCTCTTTTTAATTATCTGCTAGATTCAAACTCATTACTATATATCTAACTTTTATAAATTACTTTGTACTACTGTGGACAGGTTCAACCCTACTATCGAAAACTAATATGGTCATAATAATAATCCATAAGAGCTTTACTTCAAGTAACCCATTTATGTGAGTCATTTATATTTAATTTTTCAGTGTATTATAGAATACATCTATTATATATCAGTTTTCTATGTAAATGTCAAGAAATCTGTTGTTGAATTGCCATAATTATGATATGATATTAGAAATTCAACATATAAATAAGGAAAGAAAAAATAATGGATATAAAAAGAGTTATTAACGAAAAATGCAACATTGTAATTGATAGTATAAAATTAATTGGTGAAGGGTATGACAGTAAAGCATATATTGTAAATAATGAATATGTGTTTAAAATTAAATTTAGTGCAAATAAGAAAAAAGGATATGAAAAAGAAAAAGCAATATATGATTTCTTAAACAAAAATTTAAAGACAAATATAAAAATACCCAGAATAGAATATTCATACATAACTGATGAATTATCTATTTTAGGTTATAAAGAAATTAAAGGGAAATTTTTAACCCCAGAAATTTATTCTACTATGTCGAAAGATAAACAAGAATTATTAAAACAAGATATTGCTATATTTTTAAGACAAATGCATGATTTAGATTATAGTGAAATAAGTTCATATACAATAGATAATAAACAGAACGTGTTAGAAGAATATCAACTACTTAAAGAAACAATATACGATAGTCTTACAGATACGGAAAAACAATATATAAAAGATTTTATGCAAAGACTATATAATACAACTATATTTGGTGGTAAAAAATGCTTATGTCATAATGATTTTAGTTGTAATCATCTATTGCTTGATAATGATAATAGATTGGTTGGTGTAATTGATTTTGGAGATTCTGGAATTATAGATGAATATTGTGATTTTATATATTTATTAGAAGATAGCGAAGAAGAAATTGGTATGTCTTTTGGAGAAGATATATTAAAATTATATGGAAATATTGATGTTTCAAAAGCAAAAGAATATCAAGATATTGTAGAACAGTATTATCCTATTGAAACTATTGTGTATGGTATAAAAAATGATAAATCTGTTTTTATAGAAAAAGGTAGAAAAGAAATTTATATAAGAACACACAAAGAAAAAATTTAAGGAAGTGATGATATGGGAAAAGTAATTTTAGTATGTGGCAAAATATGTAGTGGTAAAAGTTATTATTCGAAGATAATTAAAGAGTCTTTAAATGCTGTTATCATATCGCCAGATGAAGCCACTTATGAATTGATAAATAATGAACAAGGAGAATTTTATAATGTATTCTCTGAAAGATTAAATAAATATCTAGCTAGAAAAGTTGGAGAGATTGCACAAGCAGGTGCTAATGTAATATTTGAAAGAGGTTTATGGTCACATAGAGATAGAAAAGAACTAAGAGAATATTATAAAAATAATGGTGTAGATTGTGAAATTCATTATGTATGTGTTGATGATGAAACTTGGAAACAAAATATTGCAGAAAGAAATAAACGAGTAAAAGAAGGAAATGGCGGATCAGATTTCTATTTAAATGAAGGATTAATGAAAAAATTAGAGTCATTTTGGGAAGAACCTACCAAAGAAGAATATGATGTTTTATATAAAGTAGATAGAATAAAAAAATAAAATCATATTAAAACATAGATATATATTAAAAGATATTATAAAAAATATTAATATTAAATAATTTTAAGAAAAACGAAAAAAATAATAAAGGATGTGAAAAAATGGATTTAGGAAAAACAAATAATAATTCAATGATTATTAAATATCAAAATACAGATAATGTTGTAGAAGATATATTTTCTATTATTGAGTCAGCAAGAAATTATGCTTATCAATCAGTGAATATTGCATTAGTAGAAAGAAATTGGTTAATTGGATATAGAATTGCGGAAGAAGAATTAAAAGGCGAAAATAGAGCAGATTATGGTACAGAAATATTAAAAAAACTATCTAAAGAATTAAAGAAAGAATATGGAAAAGGTTTCGAATTAAGAAATTTATATTATTTTTTACAATTTTACAAAACTTTTCCAAACATTTTGCACTCAGTGAATGCAAAATCTAATATATTGTCTTGGACACATTACAAAACATTATTACAAGTAGAAGACGAAAAAGCAAGACAATGGTATGAAAAAGAAACGGCTCAACAAACATGGAGTGTAAGAACTTTGCAAAGAAATATTTCTTCACAATATTATTATAGATTACTAAAATCACAAGTAAAACAACCTGTAATTGAGGAAATGAAAGAAAAAAACAAAGAACATTATTTGGTGGACAAGCTAGAATTTATAAAAAATCCTTTGATTGCAGAATTTTTAGGATTTTCGTTAGAAGATACTTATACAGAAACAGAACTAGAAACAAGCATTATAAATAATTTACAAAAATTTTTGATGGAACTTCGGAAAAGGATATGCTTTTGTTGAAAGACAACAGCATATTCGTACAGAAAAAGGAGATTACTTCATTGATTTAGTTTTTTATAATTATATTTTAAAATGTTTTGTATTGATTGATTTAAAAACTAATCAAGTAACACATCAAGATATAGGTCAAATGGATATGTATGTAAGAATGTATGATGAATTGAAGAAAGCAAAAGATGATAATCCAACAATTGGGATTTTACTTTGTACTGATACAGATGCAGATGTAGCAAGATATTCTATTTTGAACGGAAATGAGCAATTATTTGCCACAAAATACAAAACATATTTACCAACTGAAGAACAACTTAAAGCTGAAATCGAAAGTCAAAAAGCAATATTTGAAATACAACAACAAGAAAAAAACGAAAATAAAGAATAAAAAAAATGAATTTTCCAATTATTAACTGGAAAATTCATTTTTTTACTAAATATAAATTAATTCTTTAAAAATGATTTCTTCAACTGAATGCTTATAATTATTCATAAGTCCTCCCCATTTTAATGAGTCAGTATTTTTTAAGTTTTCATCAACAGGATTGTTTTCTAGCATTTGTTTCATAAGTATTTTAAATCTTTCTTTAGCTTGTTTATCAGTATCTACAATATGTTTTCTTAAAGTACTATCCATAAACATTATAGCGTATTCAGCTTTTTTATGTGTTTTTAAATATTCTAGTCTTAGATGACCATACTTTCCAATTTGATAATCTTTTTCATATTCATCTTTTGCTAAATATAGATTAGGCAAATAATAATCTCCAACTTTGTGATATGTAATTTTATTATTCATTTCTAAAAACCTCCATAAATTAATTTTCGCTACAAATTTGACTAGATAATTTATATCTTTATTTGACCATCTAATATAAAAATTTTGGAAGAAGTCGATAAGAACAATTTTGTCCTTATTAAACTTCTCCCAAATGGTTGATTTTTTTCTTTTGCAAAAAAATCATCCCAGAAAGGCTGGTGTCTGTAATAAAGATAATTAAACAAAAAATACAATTTGAGGAAAAAATATTCATTTGCTATAAAACCAAGCTGTGCTATTATTCAATAACACAGCTTGCAAAATCATGAAATGCAATTATCTGATCCTTATATCTCCACTCATTGTGGAAATATCTACGTCCGCATTGTACCCCCAGCTTTCTTTGTGGCGATTTCTAACATCCCCGCTCATAGAACTGGTGGAAAGATTGATGTGCCCGACGTTATTAAATTTTGCTGACACATCTCCACTCATTGTAGAAATATCTACATTAACGTCTTGGGTTGCATCGATCCAAAGCTCGACATCTCCACTCATTGTGGAAACAACAACATTATTAACTGTTGCACTAGTCTCTAAATCTCCAGACTGTGTTTCCACTTTGAGATAATCAGTTAAAACTCCTTTATTTAAGGTAATGTCCGCAGATAAACTTTTTGCTGAAATGACCTTAAATGTCTTTTTCGGTACGCTAACATCAAGTTGCAAATTTCCGTAAAAACAGTTGCCAGTAGATTTTAATGTGATTTTGAGTTCACAATCTACTACTTGAACATCAAAGTTAACATCTCCGTCAACATCTGCCTCACCATATAAATATGCTCCAATTTTGTCCGAATTGGAAACGTAAACATGGACATCGCCAAATGTTGAATCGATTGCTATCTTTTCGACATTGTTACAATCTTCCTCTTTTCTTTCGTCAAATTTTTTCTTCTCGCCAATTCTTTCATCGCTTATAACCCGTCCATTGACGATTGTTATAGTTCTCCCAAAAAATGATCTTCCATTGATACTAATCATGATTTTTCCTCCTTAAATTTTAAAACTAAAAAGTTAGAGGTTATACCTCTCACTAATTAATGAATAGGCAAAATGACACAGGACTTAGCCTATATCTTTTTTATTATACTATATAATATACATAAAATGCAAATAAAAAACACTTGAAATTAAGAAAATAATATGATAATTATATATAAATTGATTGATATAAATATCAATCGTTACAAGGTACGAAAAAAAGAAATAATAAAAATTTTTTCATTTTTATTTACAAATTTATGTAAATATTGTATACTATATATATCTTTATAGTTTACTTCCTATATTCACTAATTAGTAGAGGATTTACCCTCCTTACTTTTTAGTTTAACATATATGATACCTAAAACAACAATAAAAGTATTTGGAGGAATTTATTATGAATGATGAAAAAAAATTGAGGTTAATGAAGTTAAAGTCAAAAATTCAGACTATTTCTCTTATATCAATGGGAATTACTCTTGTATGTCAAGTGTTCGCCTTTAACGCATTACGGCATGTAATACTTTGCTGTTTTATATTGCTGTTAATCGGATTTTTAGTTATTTTAGATATATGTTTAAAAGAACTAAAAGAAATTCCTACACTTGGATACTTATTTTTCATCTGGCTTGCAAACATAATTATTATCTTGTATAGCCATTAATCATCATTAAGCAATCTTTTTTATTTTCTAAAAAAGATTGCTTTTTCTATTGATAATAATAATTTTGTATGTTTCCCACTACATTATCTTTAATAGTTGATTTTTAATGAGCATGAATAAAAATTATTTAAGACCCACATATTTCTACGTGAGCCTTTTTTCTAGGTAGTTACCTGTTTTTAATAAAAAAGGATTTTCCCTCCGTCTTTATTCTCAGCAAAACAGCTTCTCCATTTCACTGAAACAAAAGATTTTGAAACTTTTTTTACGTGTGCATCAGATATGAGCGCTTTTATCAAGCACTCTTCTCCTATCTGAAGTTCAGACAAAACCGTCGCTGTTGTCTTAGGAAGTTCACGGCTTCCAAAGAATTCAGTGAAAATTGACAGCTGATACATTGTGCACTCTCCTGCACTCATTTTTACATTTTTAAGTTCCTCTTCCAATTTTTTCAGTTCCTCTTTTGTGTTATCAGCAGACATATATGCCCGTCTGTTAAAAAGAAACTCTTTACCATTTCGTCTTGTCTTTATGTACATAATTTCCTCCTTTTTTTAAACAAAACATTTTCTACAATACATATTATACATTATTTTACATAAAATTGCAATATCTGTCATTAAATTTTCAAATTATTATTAATAATAAATAACCTTTTTCCATCTAAACAGCTTCAAATTGCTGAATTATTTGACTTTTAGCTCTAAATTTAGTACAATATTAGTATAAAAAAATAAAAAAGGAGAATGTTTATGACAACAAAGGAATTAACACCTCAGAAATGTATTGAATTGTTGTCTCCTGAATTGAAATCATACTTATATGACATTCATCAGAAGACAGTAGAGCAGACGGTTCGGGATGGAAAATTAGACCCATCATCAAAAGGCTATTTGCCTCCTGACGTCTTATCTCTTAAAAAACATCGGTATCAGCTATTATTACAAAATGGAACATCCATGTTCCAGGGTAAAGATGCAGAAATTCTGGAATGCTATATTTCAAGCTTTCCAAAAAGCATCAAACACAGAGAACTAACAAAGACCATGACAGATGTTGTAGGTTCTTTAACAAATTTGTTAATGCATATAGGTATTTGGATAACACATGAATATCGTCCAGAATATCACATAACAGTCTGTGTACTCTCTCGACGTAAAGACTGGGAAGGTGAAGAAACGAAAGCTTTAATAAAATCTGTTAGAGCTGTATATAGCAACGAAAATTCTATTTCCATTCAACCTCCTGAAATTAGGGACTTATTTGGAATCAGAATTATTTTGGAACAAACTACAGATACTCTTGTTTTACTACAAGTTATGAAAATTGTAGTAAACATACTGACCAACCCAAATTCTGTAGAATTCAACCTATTCTATAACTGGATAAAAACCACAAATAAGTTCTATGGAGGTTCTCCAATTCCAAAAGAAAGGTTACTGCCTTTTGAAAAATATGATTTTTCAATGTCTCATGAGAAAAATTATATTGCAAAACCAAAAGATAATGGTTATATGTCTTGGCAGGCAACCTTTACGATAGGTCCTAGTTCTCCCAAAGCATGTGGCTCAATGTTTGAACTTCAGGGTAGAACTAGTCATATGGAAGAAATTTTAGAATATGGACTTGGTACAGATGAACAGTCTGGTTTAGGACACAACGATTATAAAAAAGAGTTATATAAGCTCAAAAAGGAACTTTTCAACATTAATGATTATAAGGGTGGACTTCTATATTACAACCCTATAATTGGTTATGATGTTGATGGAATTGGAAAGTCTAAGCAGATATCAGTTAGAACATCTTCCGTACATTTGGTCTCCGAAACAACAGCACATGCAGAATGAACAATTTTGTATTTGCATAGCTAACTAGCAAAAAACTACACGTACAATCAAAATAAACTTATTTTGACTGTACGTGTTCTTTTACTTTGCTTATAGCTAATCCATCACCAACTTCTAGAATTTCAGTTTCAATATCAGGATTCTCTGTTACTTCTTTAATATATTCCCTTAAATTTCTTACAGCTGTACGTTGCTTGTGTTTATTGTAATCACTCATAACATAACCTTTATATAATATATTATCAGCTAATATTACTCCTGTAGGCTTTATCATTCTTAATGCTTCTTTTAAGAAAAATGGATACTTTCCTTTTGCAGCATCTATAAATACTACATCATATTCTTCTTTAAGTGTTGGTAATATTTCTACTGCATCTCCCTCATATATATTTATTTTATCTTCTACTCCAACATTTTTAATATTTACTCTTGCTTCTGCTATTCTTTCTTCATCTCTTTCTATTGTATCTATTTTTCCACCATCTTTTATGTATTCAGAAAAACACATTGCAGAATATCCAACAGCAGTTCCTATTTCTAGAATTTTTATTGGTTTTACTTCTTTTAAAATTTTATCAATTACTTCTAATGTATCGTCCATTATTATAGGAATATGTTCTTCTAGTGCTTTTTGTTTTATTTTTTCTAATTCTTCTTTATTCATTTTCCTTTCGTCCTTTCTTATTGATACAATTTATTTTAATTGTTTTTTAAAATTAATGCCAGTACCTAATGTACTGGCATATTGATTATGCTTTATTAGCATTTCTTGCAGCTCTTTCTCTTTCTTTATTATCTAGTATTTTCTTTCTTAATCTGATTGATTTTGGTGTAACTTCTACTAATTCATCATCTTGAATAAATTCTATAGCCTTTTCAAGTGACATTTGAATTGGTGGTACTAGTCTCAATGCTTCATCAGAACCAGAAGCTCTTGTATTTGTTAAATGCTTTTCTTTACATACATTTATAGCTAAATCTTCACTTCTTGAATTTAATCCAACAATCATTCCCTCATATACGTCTACACCTGGTCCTATAAATAATTCTCCTTTGTCTTGTGCATTATATAATCCATATGTTATTGATGTTCCATTTTCAAATGCAACTATTGTTCCTCTAACACGTGCAACAACTTCTCCTTTGAATGGTTCATATGAATCAAATATACTATTCATAATTCCCTCTCCTTTTGTATCTGTAAGGAATTCTGTTCTATATCCTATTAATCCTCTTGCTGGAATTTTGAATTCAATTTTTGTATGTCCTACTTCAGCTGGTTCCATGTTAACCATTTCACCTTTTCTTCTACCTAATTTTTCAATTACTGTTCCAACTGATTCATCTGGAATATTTACAACTAATCTTTCGATTGGTTCACATTTTACTCCATCAATTTCTTTTATAATTACTTTTGGTCTTGAAACTAGAAGTTCATATCCCTCTCTTCTCATTGTTTCTATTAATACTGATAAATGTAATTCTCCTCTACCTGATACTATAAATGAATCTGGTGAAGCTGTTTCTTCTACTCTTAAACTTACATTTCTGTCTAATTCTTTAAATAATCTATCTCTTAAATGTCTTGATGTTATAAATTGTCCTTCTCTTCCTGCAAATGGACCATTGTTTACACTAAATGTCATAGATACTGTTGGTTCATCAATATCTACAAATGGTATTTTTTCTGGATTATTAAAATCACATATTGTATCTCCAATATGTATATTTGGAATACCAGATACTTCTATAATATCTCCTGCAGATACTTCTTCTACTTCAACTTTCTTTAATCCCATATGTGTATACACTTTTGCAATTCTTCCTTGTGAAATTTTATCTTCTTTTTCACAAATACTTACAGGCATACCAACTTTTATTGTTCCTCTTTCTAGTCTTCCTATTGCAATTCTTCCAACATAATCATCATAATCTATATTAGAAACTAACATTTGAGCTGGTCCCTCTTCATCACAATCTGGTGCTTTTATTGTATTTATTATTGTTTCAAATAAACATGTTAAATCTCCATCTGGGTCATTTAAGTCTAATTTTGCTGTTCCATTTTTTGCAGATGCATATACTACTGGAAATTCTAATTGGTCATCATTTGCTTCTAATTCTATAAATAATTCCATTACTTGATCTAATACTTTTTGTGGTTCTGCTCCTGGTCTATCTATTTTGTTTATTACTACAATCGGTTTTAAATTTAATGATAATGATTTCTTTAATACTTCTCTTGTTTGTGGCATTGCTCCCTCAAATGCATCAACTAATAAAAGTACTCCATCTACTGTTTTTAGTACTCTTTCTACTTCTCCTCCAAAATCAGCATGTCCTGGTGTATCAACTATGTTAATTTTTACTCCATTAAACATTACTGCTGTATTTTTTGCAAGTATTGTTATTCCTCTTTCTTTTTCTTGATCATTAGAGTCCATTACTCTTTCTTCTACTTGTTCATTTTCTCTAAATACATGGCTTTGTCTTAACAAAGCATCTACTAATGTAGTTTTTCCATGGTCTACGTGTGCAATTATTGCTATATTTCTTATTTTTTGGTTATTCATTTTTCATTCTCCTTTTTTATTTTGTTAGTTCTATTATTTTTTCCATTATTTCATCTGTAATTTCATCTAATTCATCTTTACTTCTGTTCTTAAAACTCATTGGTTCTCCATATCGTATAGTCATTTTTCCAAATGGCTTTTCTCCTCCGCTTATGCCTACTGGAATAACTCTTGCTCCTGTTCTTACTGCAAAAAAGGCAGCTCCGTCTTTTGCTTTTTGACCTTTTTCCATTCCATTTCTAGTTCCCTCTGGAAATAATGCTATACTCTCTCCATCTTTTAAAGCTTTTAATGTAGTTTTTAATGCTGATATGTCTTTTGAATCTCTTTTTACATAAATTCCATTAAATACAACTCCTAAAAATGCAAAAAATGGATTTTTACGTAGTTCTTCTTTTGCTAAAAACCTAACATGTCTCTTTGCTGTAACAACTATTAATGGTGGGTCTTTATAAGTTCTATGATTTCCGCAATAAATTAAAGGTTCTTTTTTATCTTTGGGTATATTCTCTGTTCCTATAACTTTTACTCTATGTACTACTACAAAATATATACGTATAGCAGTTCTAACTATTGCTCTAATTATTTGTTTAAATATATTCATTATAACCTCTTTTCATATTACTGTATGTTTTTATTGTTTTTCAGGAATGTAAACACTTTTTGCTACTACATCCATTTTAATTACATTCATTGCTGTTAAGTTTTCTATTTCTTTCCTAGCTTTTTCTTTAAATTCCTTTAAACTTTCTTGAATATTATATCCATATGTTACTATTACTTCCATATATATACTTGGTCCTGCTTCTGTACTTGTTGCTCTTGTTCTTACTACCTTGTATATTGCTGGCATTTTTCCTGCTAAATATTCCATTATTTGTCTAAATACTGTGTCAGAAATTGTGAATTTTCCCAAATAACTAAATGTTGGTCTTATTATTGTTTTTTCCGATATATATGGTTTTTGTCCTACACCTTTTGATTTAAAAATTTGAAGTGGGTCTAATAAATAACCCGAAAAATCTTTTTTTAATTCAAATGTTGGTACAGGTATTACATGTTTTCCCTCTGTTACACGTATATGTCTTGCAGTTTGCATTTCTTCTTCTGTTGCAACTTCATTTATATATATTGTTTCTGATATCTCTGGTAGTCCTAAATTTAATGCTATTTTTTTTACCATACCATCAGATGTCCCTAATATTAAAATTTTGTCCGGCTTATATTTTTTTATAGCTTTTTCTATTGGCTTTTTCTCTTCTTCTTCAAAAAATAGTGCATGTTTTACAGTTTCTATTTTAGTTGGTGCTTTTTTTGCAGATGCTCCTGCTATTATTTCATTATCTTTTATTAATAAACCATCATCTATTATAAAATGTATTCCTTTTTCACTTGCTACCATCTGTGCTCTATAGCTTTTTCCGGTTCCTGATGGTCCAACAAATGCATATGTTTTTATTTTTTCAAATGACATCTTTTTCTCCTCTTTATATAAATATCACTTTCTTATACTACGATAAAGGCACGAATTGTCGTGCCTCACACTTTAAGTGTTTTTAAATTTTTTCTGGTATTTCTTTAACTTCTGCAATTTTTATATCTCTTACATGCTCAATTTTTTCCCATGTTGTTTCTCTCTTGAATAAACATTTTATATTTATTATTACCCATGTTCCCATAAATAAAGGATAATACATTAATCCTTTTATCATTGGTTTTATTGGCTTTTTATCTAGTATCATTGCTAATACTGCTGTTCCTATTGGTAATAATAATGTTGGTATTAAATATCTTAATACATTAATTACTAATTCTATATTTGTCATTGCTTGTGCCATATACATTGTACAATTTATTAATAATAGTAACATTGTTATTACTAACATTGGTGTTGTTCCTACAATGTATAAAAATCCATCAAATACAACTAATGTTTTATTTTCTTTTACACTGTTAAATAATTCTCCTGTATATCTCTTCATGCATTGCATATGTCCAACTGTCCATCTACTTCTTTGTGACCATGATTGTTTGAATGATGTTGGTTGTTCATCATATACTATTGCATCTGTTGCCCATCCTAATTTTTTTCCTTTTATTATTCTTTTTAGTGAAAATTCAATGTCTTCTGTTAATGTTTCTGTTTCCCATCCGTTTGGCTTTACTACATCAAATCTTACCATAAAACCTGTTCCATTTAATAATGTTGATAGTCCTACATTATATCTTGCTAAGTGATATAGTCTATGCATTGTCCAATAGAATAATGCATATCCTGCTGTTATCCAGTTGTCTGTTGGATTTTTGATATCTCTATATCCTTGAACTACATCTTCTCCTTGACATAGTTTTTTATTCATATTTATTATAAATTCTTTGTCTACAATATTGTCTGCGTCAAATACGAAAAATGCATCATAGTCTGCATTTTCTTCAATTTTTTGTTTTAAAAACCATTGTAATGCATATCCTTTTGTTTTATGTTTTGGGTCAAATCTTTCATATACTATTGCTCCTGCTTTTCTTGCTACTTCTGCAGTGTTATCAGTGCAGTTGTCTGCTATTACATATATGTCATATAATTTTCTGTCATAAGTCTGATTTTTTAAACTTTCAATTAAGTTTGCTACTACTCTTTCTTCATTATGTGCAGGTATTATTGCCATAAATTTGTGATTTTTGTTTGTTAAATATGGTTTATCTTTTAATTTTACTAGAGAACATAAACTTATTATTGTTTGATAACACCAATATGCTGTCAAAATATAAACCAAAACTTGCTTTAGTATATACAAATACTCCATTTTTTACCTCTCTCTTTTCTTTTTTAATTATCTCCAATTTTAACTTTTATATTCACATTTTGCTTTCGCTTGTTTCTGTAAGATAAAATGGATTTTTATTATATTTTATTTTTTCGCCTTTTATATTATACTATTAATTAATTTTTTTTGCAATATTTTTGGTAAAATTTCTTATTTTTTAGTTACATGATAATTGAAAAGCCATTGTCTACATGAATTATTTCTCCAGTAATAGCTGAAGACATATCACTAAATAAAAAACTTGTTGAATCTCCTACTTGTTTTGGTGTTACATTTTTATGTAATGCAGATTTTTCTTCAACAACATCTAATATTGAATTAAAATCTTTTATTCCTTTTGCAGAAAGCGTTTTTATTGGACCTGCTGAAATTCCATTTATTCTAATATCATACTTTCCTAAATCCTTTGCCAAATACCTTATATTTGATTCTAATGCTGCTTTTGCAGATCCCATCACATTATATCCCTCAACTACTTTTTCTGAACCATAATATGTATATGATACAATACTTGCGCCTTTATTTAATAAATCTACGTCCTTTCCTATTCTTGCTACTGCAATTAATGAATATGCACTTACATCACATGCATGTGCATATCCAGCTCTTGAAGTTAATATAAAGTCATTTCTTAAATCTTCAGTATTTGCATGTGCTATTGCATGTAAAATTCCATCTACTTTTCCATGTTCTGCTTTTATTTGTTCAAAACATTTTTTAATACTTTCATCAGAACTTGCATCACATGCATATATTGATGAATTTGGAATTTCACTTGTTAGTTCTTTTATTTTTTCTATTTGTTCTACAGAGCCACATGTAAAAATCACCTGTGCACCTTGTTCATATGCAGATTGTGCAGTTCCCCATGCAATACTCCATTTATTTCTTATTCCCATTATTATTATTTTTTTTCCAGCTAAAATCATTCTTATATCCTCCCCATTTATGTAACCAATATATATGGTCATATATTTTTTATTTACCTATACTTCTAAACTTTTCATATCTTTTTTCTATTAACTCTTCTTTTGTTAATTTGCTTATTTCTTTTATAGATTTTATTATGTATTTTTTTATTGCATTTGATACAGATAAAAAATCATCTTGTGCTCCTAAGTCAGGCTCTCTTATTATTTTGTCTATTACATTAAGATTTTCTAAATCTTTTGCAGTTATTTTCATATTTCCAGCAACTTCTTGTGCTTTTCCTGCATCTTTATATAAAATACTTGCAAATCCCTCTGGGGAAAGTATTGAATACACGGCATTTTCGAGCATTACTATTCTATCTCCAATTCCTATAGCTAATGCTCCTCCACTTGACCCCTCTCCTATAACAATACATATTATTGGTACTGTTATTTGTGCCATTTCCATCATATTTCTTGCTATTGCTTCTCCTTGTCCTCTTTCTTCTGCTCCCATTCCTGGATACGCTCCTGGTGTGTCTATAAAAGTTATTATTGGTCTATTAAATTTTTCTGCCTGTCTCATTAGTCTTAATGCTTTTCTATATCCCTCTGGATTAGGCATTCCAAAGTTTCTTTCCATGTTCTCTTTTGCTTTTTTCCCTTTTTGTTCACCTATTACTGTAACAGGTATTCCGTCCAACAAAGCAATTCCCCCTATAATTGCCTTGTCATCAGCAAAAGCTCTATCTCCATGTAATTCTATAAAATCTGTGAATATTTTATTTATATAATCTAATGTTTTTGGTCTTTCATTCATTCTAGCAATACATACTCTATCCCACGCTGTTTTCAATGCTTTCAACTCCTTTCAATACTCTTTGATGTAGCATGTAATTTAATTATTCTATATAGTGTGTCTTTCATATCTTTTCTTTCTACAATCATATCTATAAAACCATGTTCTAATAAAAATTCTGATTTTTGAAACCCCTCTGGTAGTTTTTGTTTTATTGTTTGTTCTATTACTCTTGGTCCTGCAAATCCTATCAATGCATTAGGTTCTGCTAAAATAATATCTCCTAGAGTTGCAAAACTTGCAGTAACTCCTCCTGTTGTTGGATCAGTTAATACTGAAATATATAATAATCCCTCTTTGTTGTGTTTTGATAATGCTGAAGATGTTTTTGCCATTTGCATAAGTGAAATTATTCCCTCTTGCATTCTTGCTCCACCTGATACACAAAAAATTATTAATGGTACATGTTTTTTTATTGATGTTTCTATCGCTAATGTTATTCTTTCTCCTACTGCACTTCCCATACTTCCCATCATAAAATTTCCATCCATTACAGCTATTACAACTTCTTCTCCATTTATCTTACAACTTCCACATTTTACTGCTTCTTCAATTTTTGTTTTTTCTTTTAATGCTTCAACTTTTTTTAAATATCCGTCAAATTGTAATGGGTCTTTTGTCACTATATTCGCACCAATTTCTTCAAATGTGCCATCATCTGCTATTTGCTTTATTCTTCGTCTTGCTGAAATCCTGAAATGTTTTCCACAATTTGGACATACACTAAAATTATTATGTACATCTTCTTTATATAGTATTTCTTTACAATTATCACATTTCATCCATTTTCCAATTAACATATCTGAGGCTTTTTCATTTTTTATTCTTTTTTCTTCCTTATTTACTTTTTTTATTTTGTCTATTACCATTATGTTTACTTACCTCCTTTGATAAATTTTATAATTAAATTATTTTGTATTATATCTTTACATTATATTTTTTTCAATTAGACTGAATAGTCAAGTAAGAAATTGTACTTATGCAAAAAAATATCACAATAGTGATATTTCTACCATTATTGTGATATTTCATTTTCTTAGATTCTTACTATTCCTCCAAGAACTTTTTTATCTAATCCTTTAACAAAAGGTTGTGCTCCTCCTAAAAGAACAACAGCATCTCCTTTTTCAAGAATTTCTTTTTCTTTTAACTTTTCTATTCCTTTTTCAACTGTCTTTTCTATTGTTTCTTCTCCATCAACAAATATTGGAGTTACATTCCATGCTAATGCTAATTGACGGAATGTTCTCTTATTATCTGTTATAGCTAGAATTGGGCATTCAGCTCCTAATCCTGATAGTCTTCTTGCTGAATCACCATTGTGTGTATATACAACAATAGCATCTGCATTAAAGTTTTTAGCTGTTATACATGATGAATAAGCAATCTTAGATTCATCATCTGTTAAATCTATATCATCGTTATTCATGAATCTCTTCCAGTAGTGTATTTCTGGTTCAACTCTATTTGCTATTTTAACCATTGTTTCTACACATTCTACTGGATAGTCTCCTTGTGCACATTCACCTGAAAGCATTATTGCACTTGTTCTATCATATATGGCATTTGCTACGTCACTTGCTTCTGCTCTTGTTGGTAATGGTTGATGTGTCATAGATTCAAGCATTTGTGTAGCTGTTATTGCTGGTTTGAAAATTTTATTAGATGTTCTAATTATTCTTTTTTGAACTACTGGTGGTTCTGTAAAGTCTGTTTCTGTAGCCATGTCTCCACGAGCTATCATTTGAGCATCTGCTTCTCTTAATATATCATCTAAGTTTGATAAACCTTCAACATTTTCAATTTTTGTTATGATTTGGATATCTTTTCCACCATTTTCATCTAATACTTTTCTAACTTGTCTAATATCATCTAAGTTTCTTGCAAATGATATTGCAACAAAATCATAATCATGTTCACAAGCTGTTTTTAAGTCTGCTATATCTTTTTCAGCCAATCCTGGTAATCTTATTACTGTTCCTGGTAAGTTCATAGTTTTTCTGCTTCCTAATCCATTTCCATGAACTACTGTCGTAACTATATCTTTTCCAACAACTTCATCAACTTTTAATTCTATAGCACCATCATCGATTAGGATTTTTGTTCCTGGTTGTACATCTTTGTATAATTCTTTATATGTTACAGAAACTTTTTCTTCATTTCCTTCTATATCTTCATTTACTAATGTGAATTTTTGTCCATCTTTTAATTCAATTTTTGTATTTTTTCCTGTATATAGCATTCCTGTTCTTATTTCAGGGCCTTTCATGTCTAATAACATTGGGATTGGTAAATCTAATTCTTCTCTTAGTTTTATTATTGTTTCAGTTTTTTCTGCTTGTTCATCCCAACTTCCATGTGAATAATTTATTCTACACACATTCAATCCTGCTTCAAATAATTCCTTTAATTTGTTTTCACTTGCTGGACCGATTGTTCCTACAATTTTTGTTTTTCTTAATCTTTTCACTTTTTATTCCTCCCTTAATTTTTACAATTACTGCTATTATACCATTTTTTCAAAAAATTATACAACAGCTTTTAATTTTATGTATTGCAATAGATTTTTTAGATTTCTTTTTTCAGCACAAAAACGCCTATCGGCGTTTGTTCTTTTACTATTCTTCTACTTTTTTTGCAACTACTTCTTTTCCATCATAATATCCACAGTTTGAGCATACTCTATGTGGCATTACTGGTTCATGACAATGTGGGCAAGTAGCAAATTTTGGTTGTTCTACTTTCCATGTTGATCTTTTTGTATGTGTTCTAGCTTTTGACCATCTTCTTTTTGGTTGTGCCATCTTAATCCCCCCTCGCATAAGATATATGTATATATCTGTTCATTTTTTACTTTTTTAGTTTTTTTGTCACTACACGATTATACAAGCATTTTCATATTTTGTCAACATTTTTTTGAGAATTTATGCAATTTTTAATTTTATTTGAATATATTTAAAAATAAGCGATTGAAACTTTATATTTTTGTTTATTAAATTGGAGGATTTATATGTGTGGAATTGTTGGATTTGTAAATTATAAACAAGACCTTTTAAGAAATAGAAGTATTCTAATTAATATGAATAATTCTATTTCTAGACGTGGACCAGATGAAGAGGGGTATTATTTGAAAAATCACGTTGCTTTTGGACATAAAAGATTAATTGTTCTAGACCCTGATGGTGGAAAACAACCTATGCTTGCAAATGCAAAAAATGCTCAATATGCAATTATATATAATGGGCAAATTTATAATACTAAAGAATTAAAGAATACTTTAGAAGAAAACGGCTTTTCATTTGATAGTCATTGTGATACAGAAATATTATTAAAAAGTTATATATATTATGGTAAAGATGTTGTACATCATTTAAATGGTATTTTTGCTTTTGCTATTTGGGATTCTCAAAAAGAAGAATTATTTATGGCAAGAGACCATTTTGGTGTAAAACCTTTATTTTACACAATGCAAAACAATTCTTTTATATTTGCTTCTGAAATTAAAGCTCTATTCCAATATCCTGGTGTTCAAAAAATCTTGGATTCTCAAGGTATTTCAGAGTTATTTGGAATTGGGCCAGCACATACACCTGGAACTACTATCTTTAATAATATATTTGAATTAAAGCCTGCACATTTTGCGATTTTTAACCGTTCTGGTTTACATTTTGAAAGATATTGGAAATTAAAAAGTGAACCTCATACAGAAAATTTTGCTCAAACATGTGACCATCTTGAGTTTCTTTTAAAAGATTCTATAACAAGACAATTAATTTCTGATGTTCCTTTATGTACATTTTTATCAGGTGGCTTAGATTCTAGTATAATTACAAAATATGCAGCAGATTATTGTTTTGAAAATAATTTGCCACCACTTGATACTTACTCTATAGATTATGTTGATAATGACAAAAATTTTATAAAAAGTGATTTCCAACCTAATTCTGATAATTATTATATTAATTTAATGGTTAATACATTGCATACTAATCACCATTCAATAGTAATTGATACACCTGAACTTGCAGAATATTTAGAAGATTCCATGATTGCTCGTGATATGCCTGGTATGGCTGATATTGATTCTTCTCTTTTACTATTTTGCAAATATGTAAAACCTACTGCAACTGTTTCTCTTTCAGGCGAATGTGCTGATGAAATTTTTGGTGGATATCCATGGTTTTTCCGTGATGATGCTCTTAATAGTGGTACTTTTCCTTGGTCTATTGCACTTGATGAACGTCAAACTTTGCTTCATCCAAATATTGCAAAAAAAATTAGCTTAAAAGATTATATTGATTTTAGATATAATGAAAGTCTTGACCAAGTAGATATCCTTGATAGTGATTCTTTAGAAACTGCTGAAAAAAGAAAGATTTCTTATCTTACTTTGAATTGGTTTATGCAGACTCTTCTTGATAGGTCTGATAGAATGTCTATGTATAATGGACTTGAACTTCGTGTTCCATTTTGTGATTATCGATTGGCTCAATATGTATGGAATATTCCTTGGGAAATTAAAGCTATTAATGGACGTGAAAAAGGCTTACTTCGTTATATTTCTCGTAAGTTCTTACCTCCTGAAATTGTAGATAGAAAAAAGAGTCCTTATCCTAAGACTCATAACCCTACTTACCTTGCTAAAGTTAAGGCAATGCTTACTAAAATTATGGCTGATTCACATGCACCTATTAATTATCTTTTAAATAGAGATTATATTCTAAATATATTGGAGACTGACGGAAAAGCTTTTTCTCGCCCTTGGTTTGGTCAACTTATGACTGGTCCTCAACTTATGGCTTATTTGTGTCAGGTTAATATGTGGCTTGAAAAGTATAAACCTAAAATTGAGATTTAATGAAAATAGAAGTTCTGTATTGAACTATACTCCAAAAAGTAGAGTTCATTTAAGTAGGCTACAGAAAAAGTAGTCTACTTTTCAGAGTGTTGACAAAGTATAGAAAAATTTGTTAGCACTCTGAGGAATTTTAAAAGTAAAATTCCTCTTTTTGTTTAAATATCAATCGAGACATTTTTGGTACTTATCTATCACCATTCTCATTTGTTGTTTCTCTCATTTGTTTTCTTAATTCATCTAATCCAACTTCTTTTTCTCTTCCTTGCATTCTAATAAGCTCTTGAGTCTTTCTTAAAAAGTCCTCTATTTTTTTCTTTTCTTGTATTAATTCAGGCATATTAGGAATTATTTCTAAATCCAACATTTGTATATTTCCATCTTCATCCCAGTCTCTTGTTTCTACCTCTTCTCCATTATCTAAGTACACTAATCCTTTTCCATCTTTATATTCTATTTCTTCTCCATCCGTAGTTTTCAAACTTATGCACCCTTTTTGTGCCATTCTTATTATATTTACTAGTGATGTATCTGCTGTAGCATTGCATATTATTTGTTTGTCTTCTTCTCCTGCTTGTATTAATAAATTATACATTTCATTTGCTGATTCTGCAACTGCTAATTTAGGATTGCTCTTTATATTTTCATTATTTATATTTTGTTTTTGAGCATTAACGCCTCCTATTACTGCTAAATCTGATATTACTATAGAACTATCATCTTCTCCATATATTAAATACCAATCATTATTACTTCCTATTTTTATATTCGCATTATCTATTCCATATTCGTATTCAATATCTTCTACAGTTTGCACATCTTCATTATTCATTATTTGTTGTTCTTCTCTATATACAGCTTTTTCTATTTGCTTAAGTATTTCAATTTTTTCTTCTGTAATTTCATTATTCGTTAAATCTTGTACTTTCCCTACTTTTCCATACCATAATGGCACATCTGTAGTTTTCACTTCTATTTTAGTATTAGTTTCTCTCTCATGTATTTGTTTTAATTCGTTTTCATCCATATTAGCTAGAACAACTGGTGTACCATCTGAACCATTAGGTGCATGTCCTCCTGCTGAATCTATCCAAGCTTCTCCTTTTTGTCCATTCATTCCATTATAAGTATAATATGCTTCATCTGGCACTACTATTGGTGCTTGTTGCAATTCCTCTAAACCTTCTAAGTCATTATATCCAGTTCCTGCTATTACTTCTTTTAAAACTAATCTATCGTATTGTTCCTGTGTTATTTTTGGTTTTTTTAATAATTTACCTAAAAACTTTTTATCTTTTTCTATTGCTTGTTTTCCTGCCTGTTTATAAATCTCTAATATTTGTGCTTGTTCTTCATTTGATAATGTATCAAGTATATCATTATTAATTTCAATATTATCAAATGTCAATCTATCATATGCCCCATCGCTTCCCTTTTGTCTTATTGTTAATGATTGTCCTATTATATTTTTAACTTGTCCATTTTCATCAAGTTCCTCTACTACAAATATTCCTCCATTTTCTTCTATAGCACCTAATAACATTGAACCCTCTCCAACATCTCCGAATTTTTGGCAACATGTTGTTATATTTCCTGCAAATAAATTTAAAACATCATCTGGTTCTAACATTCTTCCTCTATATTTTGTTGTATTAACTGATATTGGTGGTATTGTGGTTCTTTCTCTCTTTTTAGTTATATCAAATACTTTTTGGACATGTGCAAATTCTTCTTCTGTTACTATCTGCCCTACACTCTTTGATAATTTAGCTAATTCCTCATCACCCGGTCTTTGATTTTCATATTGTCTGCTTGACATATATCCTATTATTCCATCTAATGTTAATTCTCCTTTTTTATATACATTTTTTAATTCTGGTGAATTTATTATTAGTTCAAAATTATTATGTATCTGACCAAATCTCTCATAATATTTAGGGTTTTCTAAAAATTCTTTTCTATGTTTTTTAAAAAATTCTTTAAAATTTTCTGAATATGGTTCATGAACAGTTCCAAACATATCATGAATTTGCTGATATGTTACTATTTCTGGTAAATCTTTGCTTGCCAATAATTCGTATGCTTTTTCTCTTTCTATTCCTTCTTTAGGTACTGATATTGAACTTGTCTGTACATCTATTGTTTTTACTGCTCTTTCTTCTAATAGCTTATTTAACTGTTCAATTTCGTCTTTTGAAAAATTTTCTGGCAAATCATCAAATGTATATCCTATTTGTTTTAATGTTTGATTTAACTTATATTTCCAAGCTCCTCCTATTTCTTCTCTTGTATTTTTTAATGCATCTAAACAAGAATGATTTATTGTTTCAAAAAATTCTTTATTTTTTGCCAATCCTAGTACACTATCAACAATTTCTTGTTTATTTTGTCTTATATATGGTGCTCCTGCATTTTGTAGTTTTTCTTCTAGTCTTTCTTGCAATACGTCTAATTCGATTTTTCCATTTTCTTTAAATATACTTTCTATTGTAGAATTTATCATTGCTTTTATAGGATTTATCTGCATTGGTACTATTTGTCTACTTAAAGTTTCTTCTATTTGTGCTTCAACTTTATATAAACTTTCTCTTATTAATTTTTTATTTGCATTCTTTTCTAATTCTTGTATCTTGTCTAACATTGATTCAGAAATTTCTATGTCTTGTTGTTTTATTATCTTTGATACTAATTCTGTTAATGTTCCATTATATCCTTCTTCTAGATTTTCATTTATTCCTTTAAATATTCTTTTTTCTATACTATTTTTTTCTTCCTTATCATTAACACTTTTTATTTGTTGTAGTTGTTTTAATATTTTTAATGTTATCCCTAAATCTCCATTTATCTTAAATTTTGTATCATATAATTCTTGAAACGCCTCATCTTTTTCTAATGTATATTCTTTTATCTCTTCTTCTGTTAAATTAGGCAATTCTACCATTTTTTCTATTTCTTCTATTCCTATTGTATTTATCATTTTTTTATAAAATATACCCATTTGACTTTCATCATAATCTTGACTACTTATTTTGAAATTTGCTTTATTTTCTATTCTTTGTATATCTTCAAAATCATCTTGAAATAGAATTTTTTGAGCCATTTTATGTTTTTCTTCATCATCACAGAAACTACTTTGTACTGCTTTATAAACTAATTCATATAATTCACTTGAGGCACTATCTGGAATTTCTATATTTGTCAAACTAGTACAGCCTGCAAATGCTCTCCATCCTATTTCTGTTACTCCTTCTGGAATTTTTATATTTGTTAAACTAGTACAGTCTGCAAATGCTCTCCATCCTATTTCTGTTACTCCTTCTGGAATTTTTATATTTGTTAAACTAGTACAGTCTGCAAATGCTCTCCATCCTATTTCTGTTACTCCTTCTGGAATTTTTATATTTGTTAAACTAGTACATCCATCAAATACTTTTGCTCCTATATACTCTACACTTTCTGGAATTTTTATATTTGTTAAACTAGTACATCCAACAAATGCTTCACTATATATTCCTGTTACTCCTTCTGGAATTTCTATATTTGTCAAACTATTACAGTCAGTAAATGCATAATCTTCTATTTTCGTTACTCCCTCTGGAATTTTTATATTTGTTAAACTAGTACATCCATCAAATGCTCTTGTTCCTATACATTCTACACTTTTTGGAATTTTTATATTTGTTAAACTAGTACATCCTGCAAATGCTCCACCCCCTATATACTCTACACTTTTTGGGATTTTTATATCAGTTAAATTAGTACAGTTTTCAAATACATTCCATCCTATAGATTTTACTCCTTCTGGAATTTCTATATTTGTTAAACTAGTACATCCAGAAAATACACTCCCTCCTATTTTTGTTACTCCTTCTGGAATTTTAACTGTTCCATTTACTATATCTGTTTCTTCCACTTCTATTAATATTCCCGAATCATCAATTATCATTTTTATTTCTCTCCATTTAATAATTATTTATAATTATTTTTTAAAAATTCTTCTAAAAAATCGCTTTATTTTTTCAAATATTCCTTCATTAACTTTAACAAGTGACAACTCACTTGTTTCTTCTGTCGATTGTTTTTCAACTTCTTTTTTTATTTCTTCCATTAATTCTCTTGGAATTGGAAGTATTATTTTTTTATATTCATACATTTCATTTGCTGTTTTTTTAATATCTTCTACATTTTGCAAGCTTGTATTTACCATTACATTTTTACTATGTACTAAATTAATAAATTTATATGCCATTTGTGAATTTTTTGTATATATTACTGCCCCTTGGCTATATGTTGTATTTATTTTTTCGATTACTTCTTCTATATTTCCATATACTATTTCTCCATCAGTATTATCTCTTTTAGCATTTTCCTCTAATTCATTATCTTCTATATAAATATATTTTTGTTCGCTTTCCTCTTTATTATCATATCTATTCTCAATTAATGTTTTTCCTGTCTCATCATATGTATAAATTACTTTATCAAAATATTTATAAAAACATTCTTCATATGGCAAAATCATTATTAAATTCTGATCTATTCCAAATTTTTTTAATGCTTCTTTAAAAATTTCTAAAATTAAAAATTTAACACTTTGTTCGTCATACTCTACATCTGAAATTGCTATACTATTTCTTGATTTAATGGCTTTTATAAAATATTTAATTACTTCTATTGTATCAAATGCTTCCACTGCAATTACTCCAATAGGCATAAGTAACATTGTTGATATAAATTTATCTTTATTTATATACATTCTTCTATAATCTTTATATTTTATTTTTTTCTTTATTTCTTTATCTACTGCATTTTTTATTTCTTCATATTTATACTTCTCTTTTTTTAATTTTATCAATTCTTCTATTTCACTTTTATTTGCTATTATTCTTTCTTGTATGTATTTTAAAAGATTTTCTGTAATTTCATAGCTATTATTTAATCTGTAATTATTTGTAGCTTTTCTCAATTTTGATATATCATTTATCATATCTCTCCACCTCACATTATTAACTTTTTTATTATATCAAACTAATATTTTTTTATCTATAATTCTCATTTATGTAATGTAAACTTAATAATTTCGTAACATTAATGTAATATTTTATAATTAAAGATATTTTTAATACCGAGCCTGGAGCTCCCTTATACTCCTATGTTTGATTGTGAAAAGTATGGTAGCTTAATGAAACCTGTATATTTCATCTGATATACTAGTATTGAATATAAATACGATGGCAATTAATTTTATTTACATATTTTACTATTCGACCTTATTTTAATAAGGTTTTTTGTCGTTGCTTTTCTTTTTTTGTTGTATATACAAATATAAAAAGGTCGCAAATTGCGACCTCTTTATATTTGTTCTTATTACAATAAAATAACTTATTTAAATTAACTCAATTGTAAATTTTCTTAGCCTTTCATCAACATCAACTACTTCAAAATTCTCAGAATAAAAGTCCTTTCTTAAACTCTCAAAAAAAGATTTTATGAAATCATTTTCGTACTTTTTGTACCAGTCAGATAATACACAGTTCCAATCAGTGTGTCCTACAATAATTCTATTATTAAAATAATAGTCCTTTGTTATAGCAACTCTTTCATTATTTTGTTTTATTAAAAAACGCCCATCAGGTTCCATGTAATGATAAGGCACTCTTCCTACACAATACTTACAAGGCCAAATTCTAAACTCATTTATTATATTTTTGCCTAATCTTATTTCATTTTTTTCAACATAACTCATGAATTCTAAAATCAAATAATTAACTTGTTCTTTGATATATAATGATGTATCATAACAAAGTTCATCAATTCTACTTTTGATTGGTAAATATTCTTTTTTGCATTTTTCTATCTTCTCCTCAATTCTTTTAATGTTATATTTAGATTCCTTACTCTCTTGATACAATTCCTTATAGATTTTCTTTGCAACTTCTGACTTTCTACCCTCAGACTGAATTAACCTCTGCTCTATTTGTTGCAGACTTCTCATTTCACTCTCTTTTTTATCATTCTCCTTTTCTATTTCATTTTCTAGTTGCTTTTGTTCTTTCCGTAATTTTTCTAGTTCTTCTTTAATTGACATAATAGGCCTCCTATTTATTTACATATCTTTAAGCTACACTAGTAGTATATCATTCGCATCACAGGAATGTCAACATATTACCTTTTATTTTAGTAATCACATATTTTTTCGTTATTTTTAATTTCCATATATTGACTTTATTTCCAATTTGTAGTAAAATTTGTATTGTATCAAAAAACAAAAGTTATCATTACTATAGGAGGTATTAGCATGGATGTACGAAACTTTATAGGAAAATCAGTTGTGATTAAGATAAAACAGCCATTAGGCAGTAAACATCCCTACCAAAACATCACATATTTAACAAACTTTGGTTACATACCGGCAACAATAAGTGGATTAGGAAAAAATGTATATGCTTATGTCCTGGGAATTTTCGAACCAATCGAAGTTTTTGAAGGCACTTGTATTGCAATCATTCATCATTCATATAACAACAATGATACACTTGTTGTTGCACCCTACGGAAAAAATTACAGTAATGCACAAATAAATGCATTAACTGAATTTCAGGAAGACTTTTTTGAAATAATTAGATAACAAAAAGGGGCCTAACTAGGTCCCTTAAATCTTATTTTTTATATTCAATAGAAGAAAAGAACCGACTTTAATTTGTCGATTCTATACATTCAAATATTTTTTTAGGAATTTTCCTGTATGACTTCTTTCATTTTTACAAATTTGTTCTGGTGTACCAACAGCCACGACTTCTCCTCCTGCTTCTCCTCCTTCAGGACCTAAATCAATAATATAATCACATGTTTTTATTAAGTCTAAATTATGTTCAATTACAACTATGGTATTTCCTGTATCAACAAGTCTTTGTAATATATCAATTAATCTATGAACATCAGCTATATGTAATCCTGTAGTTGGTTCGTCTAAAATATAAAGTGTTTTTCCAGTGGCTCTTTTTGATAATTCTGTTGCAAGTTTTACACGTTGCGCTTCTCCTCCTGATAATGTTGTTGATGGTTGTCCTAATTTAATATATCCTAGTCCAACATCATACAATGTTTGAACTTTTTGTCTTATTTTAGGAATATTTTCAAAAAATTCTAGTGCTTCCTCAACTGTCATATCTAAAACATCTGCAATATTTTTTCCTTTATATTTTACTTCTAATGTTTCTCTATTATATCTTTTTCCTTTACAAACTTCACAAGGTACATATACATCTGGTAAAAAGTGCATTTCTATTTTATGAACACCATCTCCAGAACAACTTTCACATCTTCCTCCTGCTACATTAAAACTAAATCTACCTTTTGCATATCCACGAATTTTAGCTTCATTTGTTCCTGCAAAAATATCTCTAATTAAATCAAATGTTCCTGTATATGTTGCTGGATTTGAGCGTGGTGAACGTCCTATCGGAGATTGGTCAATGTTTATTATTTTATCAATATTGTCCAATCCTTTTATTTTTTTACATTTGCCAGGTTTATCACTTGCTCCATTTAATTGTTGTGCAATGTTTTTATATAATACTTCATTTACTAATGTACTTTTTCCGGAACCAGAAACACCTGTAACACAAGTAAATACTCCAAGTGGAAATTTCACACTAATATTTTTTAGATTGTTTTCAACCGCTTCAACTACTTCTATATTTTTTTTGTTTCCCTTTCTTCTGTTTGTAGGAACATGTATTTGTCTTCTTCCACTTAAATATTCTCCAGTAATTGACCCCTCGACTTTTTTTATTTCTTCAGCTGTTCCTTGTGCCATAACTTGTCCTCCATGAACACCTGCACCTGGTCCAATATCAATTATTTGGTCTGCAGAATACATTGTGTCTTCATCATGTTCAACTACTAAAAGTGTATTTCCTAAATCTCTTAATTTTTTTAATGTTGCAATTAGTTTGTCATTATCTCTTTGATGTAGTCCTATACTTGGTTCATCTAATATATACAATACTCCTGTAAGACCTGAACCTATTTGCGTTGCTAATCTTATACGTTGTGCTTCTCCCCCTGATAGTGTTCCCGCACTTCTAGAAAGTGTTAAATATTCTAATCCTACATCTATTAAGAATTGCAATCTTGAATCTATTTCTTTTAATATCATGTCTGCAATAATTTTTTGAGATGTTGTTAATTCAATATTTCTAAGGAATTCTTGTAACTGTCTAATTGACATATCTGTAACTTCATTTATGTTTTTTCCATCAATCTTAATACATAATATTTCTTTTTTTAGTCTTGCACCATGACATTCATCACATGGAAGTTCACTCATATATAATTCGTAAAAGTCTCTCATTCCTTGTGATTTTGTTTCATTATGACGTCTTTCAAGTGTTGGAATTACTCCCTCAAATGGAGTTGTAAACTTTCTTGTTCCTGCATAAGATGAATACTCAAAGTCAATTTCTTCTTCACCTGTTCCATATAATATTTTATCTAAAAATTCTCTTGGTAAATTTTTTATTTTTTTGTTTTTTATTTCAATACCATAATGCCTTGCAATACTTTCAAAATACATTCTTGCCATTGTATCGCCTTTTTTCATAGTACTTGAACCAAAAGCTTTTACTCCATCATATAATGTTTTTTCTTTGTCTGGAATTATTAAGTCTTCATCCATTTTCATCAAATATCCTATTCCAGAACATTTTGGGCATGCTCCATATGGATTGTTAAATGAAAACATTCTTGGTGTTAACTCAGGGAAACTGAAACCACAATCTGGACATGCATAGTTACAACTATATAAAACTGTTTTATCCCCTACAATATCTATTAAAACTAAATTTTCTGCATGTTTTAATGCTACTTCTATTGATTCTGTAAGTCTTCCTATAATTTCATCTTTTATAACTAATCTATCTACGACTATTTCAATTTCGTGTTTTTTATTTTTATCTAATTTTATTTCATCTGTAAGTTCATAATTTTCTCCATCGATTCTTACTCTTGCAAATCCCTCTTTTTGTAAATCTTGTAATAATTTTATATGTTCACCTTTTCTTCCTCGTACAACAGGTGCTAATATTTGAATCCTTGTTCCTTGTTCTAATTTCATTACATTGTCAACAATCTGGTCTATTGATTGCTTTTCTATTTTTTTTCCACAATGCGGACAATATGGTGTTCCAACTCTTGCATATAATAAACGTATATAATCATATATTTCAGTTACTGTTCCAACTGTTGAACGTGGATTTTTTGATGTTGTTTTTTGGTCTATTGATATTGCAGGAGAAAGTCCCTCTATTGACTCAACATTAGGCTTTTCCATTAATCCTAAAAATTGACGTGCATATGAAGATAAACTTTCTACATATCTTCTTTGTCCCTCTGCATATAATGTATCAAAAGCTAGTGATGATTTTCCTGAACCAGAAAGACCTGTTATTACTACCAATTTATCTCTTGGAATTTCTAAATTTATATTTTTTAAATTGTGTTCTTTTGCTCCTTTTATTATTATTTTGTCATTCATCTATTTTTCCCCCCTGCTTCACTTTCATATTATACAATAGTTTTGCTTATTTGGCAATGGTACATATCTCTATCTTTAGAGTAAAATTTTACCCCTAACTTTATGCTAGGGGTAAATATATTATTAATAAATTGTTACTCTAAATCCTATACTGTAATATGAAAATGTTCCATAACCATTATTTCTATAATTAACATTATTTTCTGATGATGTACTTTCATATGCTCCACCTCTGATTGTACAAGGATTATCTGTATTAGCTGAGTATTCAAGTGTCCATTCCCATACATTTCCTGCTAAATCAAATATGTTTTGTCTTACAAAAGAGTCTGACGCTCTTGTTGTTAATAAAATATGTCCTGCTGATGTTTTATTATACGGGGTTGGTAACCATGTTCCTCCATTATTTGTTGAATACTTAGCATTTTCATTTGCTATATCATACATACTAGAACTATAATTTCCCCATGATGTACTATTTGTTTTTAATTGTGATTGTATTGCTCCTATAGAATTTCCTTGTGATACTGATTTTGCTTCTATATATTTTTGTACTAAATCCCATTGCACTCCAAACATTAAACTACCTGTGTGTCCATTTGTACTTGCTTTATTTGCTAATGTTTGTGCTTCACTACATGTTACCCAGTTTAATGGATATTTATCTTGTTGAGATTTTGGTGATATTCCTGTAATTGAAGCATGATTTGTCCTATTTGTATCAATTCCAGCTTCATATCTTCCTATATAAAATCCTCCATTTTGATATACACTTTTTAGCATTTTCTTTTTCAGAGTAGTATATTCACTATTTGTTAGTCCTGTTGCCTCATCTGAATAATATTCATCTTTTGCTGAAGTTCCATTTCTATATACTGATGTATAAGAGTGTAAATCATTTTCAATTTTTGCATATTCTTCATCTGTAAATTCTTTTATGCTTATTCCTGCTGTTGGATAAACAGTTGCTAGTTTTGGAACTTCTATCCACACATATTCATTTCCATTAGAATCTTTTATTACTAATCCATTATCTAAATCTGTTCCCTCAACCTGGGTAAAATCTGAACTTGGTAAATATGGTCTTGTTCCTGGACCATTTGGTAGATTTCCTACCCCTCCTTGTATCTCTGTATCAGCTTGATATGAATCTATACTTAGTGTTATGGACATTGCTGAAGTTACTCCTGGATTATCTGTAAAATATTTCCCTACTGTATATCCCCATTGTGTATCTAAATCATCATTGTCTCCTATCCAATTTGCTTTTACTTTCAAATATGCCTTATCTTTCGAAACTACTTGCAAAGAATGCTCAATTTCTAATGTAAATGGAAATTTTGTTGTATCATTTATTATTTTTCCTCTTGCCACCAGTTCTCCTGTTTCTTCATTTGTTTCAAGTGTTGGTTCTTGTATTTTTATATAGTTTTCTGTTGTATTCTGTTTTCCCTCTTGTACCAATTCATATGTTACTCCAACTATTGATATTGATTGTATATGATAGTCTAAATCTACTAATGCTTCACCATTATTTAATATATCAACTGTTACTGTTTGCTCTGGCATTTGTGGATATAATTCTGGAAATTCAATTCCTATTGGATTTTCCTTTTTTTCATCTCCTATGTAATATTCCATATCCCATGCTGCTACATGCATATTTAAGTGCGTATTTAATATTTTTGAATATGCAAACCATGCAAATGTTGTCATTATAAGGGTGAAAATAAATAATATATATTTTTTATACTTATTTTTTTTGTTTGATTTTCTGTGCTTTCTCAATATGTTCATATTCTATTTTTTCCCTTCTTTTGTTATCTTTAAATATTATTTTGTCTTTAGCTATTTATCATATTATATTTTACACTATTCTTATAATTTTATCAATATTTTATTTCAAAGATTTACTTTTTTGTTTTTGGAACATTTTGCCCCTTTGGGACCGGGTATTTTCGGGGAAGTATGAAAAACTTCCCCGAAAATACCCGGTCCCAAAGGGGCAAAATTTATCCTCCTAATATTAATTTTATAAAAACAAGAAAAACAGCTCCTGGTATACCTAAAATTCCGAACTAAAATAGAAGTATATATATTAAGTCCAATATGAAATCCCCAAATTCCTCCAATAAAATTAATTATCCATATAAGTATTCCTCCAAATACAGAATTAAAAACCAATTTTAAAATCTTTTTTATTGGAAGTATAAAAATTTTCCCTATCACAAATAACATGCATATACAAGATATAACAATAAGTATATTTATATTCATAACATCACCTCTAACATAAAAATAGGAATATTTATTAATACTATTTTTATGTTGTATTTGGGACAATTATTCTCTATCCTGCTATATTCTTTTTTCTAAACATTCTTGCTTTTAGTTCATCAATTCTATTGATTACAACTCCTCTTTTTTTGGCTATTTTTATTAAATAATCTAATTTAGATTGATGTGCTTTTATTTGATACGTATAATAATCTATTAAGTCATCTTCTGCATATTCAAAATTACATCTTGCAACTTTCAACTTTTCTTTTGTTTCAATTATTGTCTGCATAAGTTCTCTTTCCAATTCTTTATCAGTCTTGCCTTTTAACATTTTTTCTATCATATATTCTTCCTGCATATTATACCCTCCTTTGGAAACTGTTTATATCTCTAAAAACAATGACTTTTGATAATATTATATGCAATATTTTCCTTTATTATCCATATGTTAATTTAAATTTACATCCAGATTATTGAAAAAATAACAATACCAATAGACTGTATAAAAAACAAATTCATAATATTTGACATAAGTAAATTATTGGTTGCTTCTATTACACCAAGCATATCATTTTGCTCATTTTTATGATGTTTTTGAGACTCAAAAAATGTAATTAATTCAGGTATACTTGTTACAAATCCTAAAACAATTCCAACTATTAATTCTGGCACATTAAATCTACTACATAATGTATCAAGTGTGTCTCCTAATAAATTTCCTACAACAAATAACAGTATTCCTGTTATTATTAAAATAATTACATTTTTTGCAACTTTTCTTTTATTTCCTCTTTCCCATTTATCTTCTCTTTGAATTTTTTCTTCTATTTCTTTATCTTCTTTTTTTAAATATAATTTGTGTGCATTATCATTTATCTTTTTAAAACCAAAATATAATATAATAAAAATAGGAACCATAGCAAGCTTAAGTTCACTTTTTAACATTATAAAAAATATTGGTAATATTATTGTTATTATTACTAATATAATATCAACCCTAATTGCCTTATTTTTTAATGCTTTTTGATTTTTATTTAATATTATGGCAGAACTATATTGAATTAAATTTATTACATTTGAACTTAATACATTGTAAATACTAGCACTTAATAATCCATTAAAACTAGAGGCACTAATAGTAAGCAGTTCCGGAACAGATGTTGCAACTCCCGCTATATCTCCTACTGTTTTAGGCTTTAAGTTTAAATTTTCTGCTAGGTTTCTAAGTGTTTTTACTAATATATTTTTTGAAATTATAACTATTAATCCTGATAAAAATATAAATTGAACAATTTCCCACAATAATTCCATTCTAATATTTTCCTTTCTCTTTATCTTTCATAATTGTATTATTTACAAATTATGTGATTTTTATTGATATTTCTTGATTTTTATTATATAATTACTTCATTATTAAATATAAAATAAATACTCACAGAAAGGATTGTAAAAAATGATAGATATAAAGTTAATTAGAGAAAACCCTGAATTAGTAAAAGAAAATATTAGAAAAAAATTTCAAGACCAAAAATTGGTTTTAGTTGATGAAGTTTTAGAACTAGACAAAAAAAATAGAGAAGCCAAATTAAATGGTGACAACTTAAGAGCTGATAGAAAAAAATTAAGTGAACAAGTTGGTCAACTTATGAAATCAGGTCAAAAAGAAGAAGCAGAAAAAACAAAAATAGAAGTTCAAAAAATAAATTCTGCACTTGAAGAAAATGAAGCACTTGAAGAAAAATACTCTGAAGAAATAAAAACAAGAATGATGAAAATTCCAAATATTATGGATTCAACTGTTCCTATTGGAAAAGATGACAGTGAAAATGTAGAAGTTCAAAAATTCGGAGACCCTGTTGTTCCTAATTATGAAATTCCTCATCATGCTGATATTATAGAAAAATTTAATGGTTTAGATAAGGAAAGTGCCGGAAGAACAAGTGGTATGGGCTTTTATTATTTAGTTGGAGATATTGCAAGATTGCATGAAGCAATGCTTGCATATGCAAGAGATTATATGATAGATAACGGTTTTACATATTGCATTCCTCCATTTATGATTCGTTCAGATGTTGTTACTGGTGTAATGAGCTTTGAAGAAATGGATGCAATGATGTATAAAATTGATGGTGAAGATTTATTCTTAATTGGTACATCTGAACACTCTATGATAGGTAGATTTAAAAATCAAATTATAAAAAAAGAAAATTTGCCAATAACAATGACATCATATTCACCATGTTTTAGAAAAGAAATTGGTTCTCATGGAATTGAAGAAAGAGGTTTATATCGTGTTCATCAATTTGAAAAACAAGAAATGATAGTTCTTTGCGAACCAGAAGATTCTATGAATTGGTATAACAAAATGTGGAAATTAAGTGTAGATTTATTTAGAAATTTCAATGTTCCTGTTAGACAGCTTGATTGCTGTTCAGGTGATTTAGCTGACCTAAAAGTAAAATCATGTGATATTGAAGCTTGGAGCCCTCGTCAACAAAAATATTTTGAGGTTTGTAGCTGTTCTACATTAGGTGATGCTCAAGCAAGACGTTTAGGAATTCGTGCCAAATGTGAAAAAGGTAACTATTTTGTTCATACTTTAAACAATACTGTTGTTGCTTCTCCTAGAGGACTAATTGCAGTTCTAGAAAATAATTATAATGAAGACGGTAGTATCACTGTTCCTATTGTTCTAAGACCATATATGGGTGGAAAATCAAAATTAACACCTATCAAATAATAAAAATATGAAAAAGGAAATATAAATTATGTTAGTAAAAAATCCCAAATTTGAAATTTCAGCGGTAAGAGAAAATCAATATCCAAAAAATGGACTACCAGAAGTAGTTCTAGTTGGAAAGTCTAATGTTGGAAAATCAAGTTTTATAAATACAATGATTAATAGAAAAAAATTAGCTCGTACTAGTAGTGAACCAGGAAAAACCCGTCAATTAAATTTTTATAATATTGATGATGAGTTTTACTTTGTGGATTTACCTGGTTATGGATATAGTAAAATGTCTAAACAAGAACAGATTAAAGTTGGTGAGTTTATTGAACATTATCTAAAACATCGTCAAGAAATTTGCCTTATTATATTTTTAGTTGATATTAGACATGACCCTACTTCTAATGATTTTTTAATGTATGATTATGTTATAAGAAGTGGTCTTCCTTGTATTATTTTAACTAATAAGGCTGATAAAATTGCAAAAACTAAAGTTGATGCTACTACTAAAAATATCCAAAAACAACTTAATCCTATTGGAGACATTATAACTCTTCCTTTTTCTTCTGAAAGAAAAATTTATAGTGAGAATGTTTGGAATATAATAGAACAATATATCTAAAATCATTATTAATCAATTTTATGGAAGACTTGTATTTTTATGTAAATTTTGATATAATTATTATATCGATGAATTATTTTTACTCCATATTCATCATGAAAATACTTACTTGTTAATATTGCAAAATGCAAGGAGGAAAAAATGAAAAGAGAAATCTTAATTAGTGGAGGCATTCCACTCTCAAAACTTTTTGGAAAGGACACAGAACGGTTGTATAAAGCCTGTCAGAAAATTATGTACTGCTGGCTTTATAAATACAAGGGATGTTACATTCCAGAAAACAGACCATATCCACCTTTTATTAAAATGTGGTTAAAAGAGCATCCTGAAGAAAAGAAAAAAATGGAACTTTCTCGAAAGGAGTGGGAGGCAAAAAGAGACAAGCAGTTTCGTATTGTCTATGGAATCGCTAAAAAACACCATATTTATATGGAATGGTGTGGAAAGGAGACCAGTTCTTGCGGAGATGACTGGGTTATCAAGAAGAACGGTGAAGAAATCGGATATCTTCGTGTAGAAGATACACTCCCATTGTAATTATAAGATTTCAAAGACAAAAAGGCATGAGAAAAAATTTTTTTCATGTCTTTTGTCTTATTTAATACCATATAATTTGCCAACAAAAAACCACACATAAAAGTGTGGCTTTTTGTTTATGTAATTTTCTTTGTTATTGCTTTTAATGCTTTAGGTCTTTCAAGGACTACAATATGCCCACAACCTTGGCACTTTAGTTTAAAATCAACCCCAACTCTAGTTATTTCCCATAATTTACTCCCACATGGGTGTGGTTTTTTAGTTTTAACTATATCTCCAATATTGTAATCCATATTTAGTTCCCCCTCTCATATCTAAGCAATTATTTTCTAGCAACTTAATCATCTATTAATACATAAATACTATTTTAAATTCTCCTTAGCTACATCAAAACGTTTAGTAATTCTATCTTTTCCAAAAACCTGCATAATTTCATACATATCAGGTGTATTTGTTCTAGAAGTTAATGCAACTCTTAAAACAGTACTAACGTCTCCGACATGAGCTTTATACATTTCTGGATTTGCTTTAAATTCTTTTACTTCTTTAGCATATCCCATCTCTCCTGCAACTTCTTTTATTTTGTTAAACCATGTTTGTTTATCATCATTTTCATCATAATATTTGTTAATATATAAATCTAATATTTTAGAAATGTCTTCTTTATCTGAAATTGCTTGTTGATATGGATATTCTTGAGTTTTACCATAAAATTCACTATCATACATATAGTCAATATTTTCTTTTACATCTGACCATTTTGCAATATCTTTTCTTGGTTTTTTGTTTCCTCTTTCAATTCCGAAAACTTTTAAAGCATATTCTTTATCTTGTAACAAAGTTTCAAGTTCACTACCATACTCTTTTGCCCATTCTAAAGCTTTTTCATATACATTTTCTGCTGTCATTTTAGATATTACTGTTTTACCAATATCTAATAATTTCACCATATCAAATAATGCTCCACTTACACTCATTTTGTTTAATTGAAAATCAAACTCTTCCATCTTTTTATCTGGGTTTGCTCTTCTCCAATTTTCAAAAGTAGAATTTGCAATATTTAATAAATATTCTTTTACTGCATCTGTTGGAACTCCTTGCTCTTTATAGTATGAAACAGCAGCTTCTGGGTCTTTTCTTTTACTTAATTTACGTTTTCCTCCATTATCATTTTTCATAATTGGTGAAATATGTGCATATTTTGGTGCTTTAAATCCTAATTCATGGAATAATTGTAAATGTAATGGAACTGAAGATAACCATTCATCACTTCTTATTACATGTGTTGTATGCATTAAATGGTCATCAACAGCATGTGCAAAGTGATATGTTGGAAGACCATCTGATTTAATTATAATTATATCTTGGTCATTTTCTGGAAAATCAACATTTCCTTTTATAACGTCTTTATGTTTGATTTTTCTATCTTCTCTTCCCGGTGATTTAAATCTTATAATATAAGGAACTCCTGCCTTAATCTTTTCAGCCATTTCTTCAACAGATAAATTTCTGCATTTTGCCCAAGCACCATAATATCCTGTTCTTAATTTTGCATTTTCTTGTTTAGTTCTTATTTCATCTAAATCTTCTGGCGTACAAAAACATGGATACGCTTTTCCTTGTTCTAACAGGTATTTAGCATATGCTTGATATATTTCTTTTCTTAAGCTTTGTTTATATGGTCCATATTTTCCAATTTCTTCTGTATCAGAAACCATCCCCTCATCTGGTGCCATATCAAAGTCTTTTAAAGATTTTACTATTCCTGTTACTCCATTTTCTACTTCTCTTTTTTGGTCTGTGTCTTCAACTCTTAAAAAGAATACTCCTCCTGTTTTTTCTGCAACAGTTCTTGCTACTAAGGCTTGATATAAACCTCCTATATGTACAAAACCAGTTGGACTAGGAGCAAATCTTGTGACTATTGCTCCCTCTGGTAAATCTCTTTCTGGGTATTTTTCTTCATAATATGATATTTCTTTCACATCTGGAAAGATTAAATTTGCTAAATCTTTGTAATCCATTTTTTCCTCCTTATGTGATTCTTGTTTTGAAAACCAATTAATATCTTAAACTTCCATGATAATTGGTATTATCATTGGATTTCTTTTTGTTTTAATAAACAAGTAATCACGTAAATTTTCTTTAACAGTTGATTTAATAGTTGACCAATCACGAACTCCTCTTTCTTCACATTTAGCAACTTCGTGTCTTACAACACTCTTTACATCATCCATTAAGTTTTCTGATTCTCTAACATACACAAATCCTCTAGAAATTACATCTGGACCTGCTACAACTTCTCCTGTTTGTGAATCCATTGTTAAAACAATTACGATAAGTCCATCTTGAGCAAGATGTTGTCTATCTCTTAACACTATATTTCCAACGTCTCCAACACCAAGTCCGTCTACTAATACTTTTCCACTTGGTACTGAACCATTAAATTTAGCTTCTTCTTCATTCATCTCTAGAACTCTACCATTTGTTAACATGAATATATTATCTTTATCTATTCCCATTAACTCTGCAGTTTCTTGATGTGCTCTTAATTGCCTATATTCACCATGTACTGGTATAAAATATTTAGGCTTTGCTAAAGCTAATATTAATTTTTGTTCTTCTTGACAAGCATGTCCTGAAACATGTACATCAGCTAAAGCACTATATACAACTTCTGCTCCTAATTGCATTAAATCATCAATTACTTTAGAAACATATTTTTCATTACCAGGTATTGGTGTTGCAGAAATTATTATTAAATCATTTGGTGTTATTTTTACTTTTCTGTGGTCTCCTGCCGCCATTCTTGTTAACGCTGACATTGGTTCACCTTGACTTCCTGTTGTAATTATTACAAGTTGGTCATCTGTATAACTTCCTATCATATCTATGTCTATAAATATGTTGTCTGGACATTGAATATATCCCAATTCTACTGCAGTTGATATCATATTTATCATGCTTCTACCACATACTGCAATTTTTCTTCCATATTTTACTGCTGAATTCACTATTTGCTGAATTCTATGCACATTTGATGCAAATGTTGCTACTACTATTCTTTTTGTACAATTTAAAAATAGTTTTTCAAATACATCTCCTACAGAACTTTCTGACATTGTAAATCCTTTTCTTTCGGCATTTGTACTGTCTGCCATTAATGCAAGTATTCCTTGTTGTCCTAATTCTGCAATTCTTCCAAAGTCCATAATTTGCCCATCTATTGGTGTATAATCTACTTTGAAATCTCCTGTGTGTAATACAGTTCCTGCTGGTGTTGTTATAGCTAACATTACAGAATCTGGAATACTATGTGAACTTCTAATGAATTCAATTTTAAAATTTTGACCTAATTTTATTGTATCTCCTTGATTTACTGTATGCATTTCTGTACTTCTTAATAATTTATGTTCTTCTAATTTATTATTAATTAATCCTACTGTTAATCTTGTTGCATATATTGGTACGTTTATTTGTTTTAAAAAATATGGTATTCCTCCTATATGATCTTCGTGTCCATGAGTTATAACCATTCCTTTTATTTTTTCTTGATTTTTTACTAAATAAGTAACATCTGGTATTACTAAGTCTACTCCTAGCATGTCATCTTCTGGGAATGAAATACCACAATCTACTATTATTATTTCATCTTCATATTCGAATACTGTTATGTTTTTACCAATTTCATGTAATCCACCTAATGGAATTATTTTTAATTTTGATTTTTTAAATATGTTTTTGCTTGAACTTTTTCTTGTTCTTCCTGTGTTTCTTGTATTTTTTGTACTTTCAACTTTTACTGATTTTACTGTTTTTCCTTTATTGTTTTTACTTTCTGAACTTTTTGTTTTTCTTGTTCTTGTTGTCTGTTTTTTTTCTGTTTTTTCCTTTTTTTCTAGATTTGCTCCATTTGTCTCTTTTAGAGCATTATTTTCATCTGTCATAACTTTTATTTTCTCCTCTCCTTTTTTGTTCAATTTCATTTTACGTACATTATAAATAATTAGCAAATAAAGCTTATATTACATGAACAACCGCTCTTTCATGCTTATAAACCTTTTTCTATTTATTTCCTCTGTTTTAATTATTCGCTTTTTTTCTCTCTTTAATACATTAAAATAAAATCTCTTTTTTGCCCTCTTGGCAACCTGTTATGAATTATAACAAATTATGTAAAAATTGTCAAGAATTTTCCTAAGTCTCTGGTAAAAAGTCAAGTAACTTCATTGTTTTGTAACCACAAAAAGTGTAAAAAAAGCACTAATCTTATTAAGATTAGCACCTTTTCTTCTAAAAAAATATCATGTATGTTAATAGAGATATTATTCCTATTTCTGTCATATCTTCTTTCATAAAAATACCCTCTGTAGTTTCTTCTACTTTCTCATCAGCAACACTTATGTCAAATGATTTTACATCCTGAACTTTAAAATAAGTTTCAAAACTTTTATTTTCATTTGCCCTTAAATTTCCTATATCTAAATAATTTGTTCCTAATAAATTTCCACTTTCAGCATACAAATCTATTTTTAAATATTTGCCACTTAAGTCATTTTCCTCACTATTATAAACATTTCCTTTTATTCTTCCATTTACTTTTGTAGCTTCTGCATTTTCTATACTAATTTGATTTGGCATTTCACTTTTTATTTTTATATCTTTATATGTTGAATTTATACCATAATATATTAAAGCATCTGATAATAACCAAAATAATATTAACCATATTGCATATTTTGCAAATGTTTTTATTCTATCCATAAAATCCTCCACTTTTCCTGTTTTTTCTATATTATACAATATTTTTCTTCTATTGGCAAGTATCTATTTATCAGTGTTTACCTTTTGTTACTGGATAATGGTTTATAAAAATTAATATATAGAAAAAATCAATCGAAACCATTATCCAGTATTTACTTCATTTGTACAAAAATAATTACTAATATAAAATATATTCTCACCATTTTCGGTATTTTATAATATTATATAAAAAATGAAAGGAGTTTTTATATGGACTATGAATTAATGATGAATGGAACTGTTAAAATAGGGCAACATGCTCCAGATTTTAATGCAGAAACTACATATGGATCTGTTAAACTTGATGATTATAAAGGTAAATGGTTAGTATTTTTTTCACATCCAGGTGATTTTACCCCCGTCTACTCTTAGAATTTGGGGAAATAATTGAATATTAATTATTTTTATGTTATTATATTGAATTAAATAATGGTGGTGAAAAAATGAATATATTAGATAAAGCAAATTTAAAAATAAAAAATAAATATCCATTTACAAATGATATAACAAATTATTGTTGCACATTTGAAAGTGATAATCTATTTCAAATTAATTTTGAGAGTATTGGGTGTAAAAATTCTTATAATGGCAAATGTATTATTTGTGATTATGGTAGAGGAAGAAATATCACAAAAGAAGAAATGTTACATGCATTAAATTTCGCTATTAGTAATATTAAAGGAAATCCAAGAACTTTATTAATAAATACATATGGCAGTATTTTAGATGAATTTGAATTCTCAAAAGAAAATTTAATTGCACTATTAATAGAAATTAATAAATTGAATTTTAAAAGTATTATTTTGGAAACACATTATAAAACAATTACACAAGAAAAGTTAGATTTAATAAAAAAATATATTAATAATAAAAATATATTTTTTGAAATTGGAATAGAAAGTTTTAATGAAAAATATAGAAAATACTGCTTAAATAAAGATATTAATAATAATGAATTATTTAATACCATAAACTTAATCAAAGAAAATAATTGTTTTGTATCTGCCAATATATTAATTGGGATTCCTTTTTTAGATACCTATCAACAGTTAAATGATGTTATTGAATCAATAAATATAGCATTTAAAAATAAGATAGATGAAGTAACTTTATTCCCTATTAATATAAAAAAATATACTCTTTTATATGAATTGTATAAAAACAATTTGTATAAACCAATATCTTCTTGGATGATAATTGAAATATTAAATAACGTTGAAAAAGAATATTTGGACAAAATAACATTTGCATGGTTTGGAAATAGAGATATGATTTATTCAAATAATACAACAATTTTTCCTATAAATTGTGATAAGTGTAGAAAACATCTAAATAAATTTTTAGAAGATTTTAATAGTGCAAAAAATAATAATAAAATTAAATTATTAGATGAAATAAATATAATATCAAAACAATGTGACTGCAGAAAAAATTTTATTAATGAGTTAAAAATAAAGAATGATAAATCTTTTGAAAATATTATAAAAGAATACTATGATTTTATAGACAAGCACATTGTTGAGAAAGGAAATACTTAATGGAAAATTTATATTGGGTTGGTATCAGAGAATCAGAAATAGAATTTTGTAAAGAATTTTTTACAAATTCAATAACTATATTTGGTAATACTAACATTTCTATGCAACAAAAATTAAATAAAGTTATTGATCATAATAATGTCAAAAATTTTGAATTAATTGATGATTTTTTTAATGAAGAAATGAAAAAACTTGTTAAAGAAAATCCAGATACTAGATTTATGTATTATAGTCAAATTAATAGTTATGATAGTGTTAAAGAGATTGGACTTTTAGATAATGTAATATGTCTTAATAACCAAGATTTGATAAATTATATAAGCAACAAATTTGAATTAAAAAAACTATTTAAAAATATAGTACCTATATTAGATTATAAAATATTAAGTGGAGAATATTGTAACTATGATTATTTAAGTAAAATATTTAATACCTCAGATGGAGCATTTGTAATTCAAAGCTCTACTGGTTCAGGAGGCTCAGGAACATTAGTTTTAAATAATAAAAATGAGCTAAATCTTGATACATCAAAAAATCAAAATTATATGGTTACAAGATATTGTGAAAATAATATACCAATAAATATTCATGTTTTAATATCAAAAAATAAAATTTTGATATTACCCGGATCTTTACAAATAATTCAAAATATAAATAATAAACTAGCATATAAAGGTTGTGACTATATTGCATATAATAATATAAACAATAAACTTATAGAAAAAATTGAACAATATGCTTATAAAGTTGCAGAAAAATTAAGACAAAAAGGTTATTTAGGAATATGTGGTATAGATAGTATAATTTATAATGATGAAATATATTTAATGGAAGTAAATACTAGATTTCAAAATTCTTCAACAGTTTTAAATCTAGCATTAAAAGAAAATAACTTACCATCATTACAGGAATTAAACATATCTTGTTTTTCTAATAATGATATTACTTTAAAGAAATTTGATGTAAATTATAGCTGTTATATAAAAGAAAAGAATACAAGAATTGACAAGATTGAATTTGAGCCAATTATTAAGCTTGATAATATAAATAGTAATGTATATGTGGAAGAATATTCATATACAGGAAGTTTAATATATGATAAATCAATAATTGATTTTATCAGTCTATGATGTCATATAAGTACTAGGAACTAAGTGGATTATTAACACTTAGTTTTATTTAATATAATGTCCTCTTTTAGCATAATATTTATGGAGAAATATTATGGAGGTTTTTATAAATGCAAATCACTTCTTGCAAAGTTACTAATACAAAATATATTCAAATTTATTTAACTGAAGAAGAGTTAGAAAAACAAGAAACTAAAGAGCTTATAACTAAATACAAGAAAGAGAAATATAGTATAGCTATATTCATAACTGGAAAAGAGAATTATCCCGAGATTCTAAAAAAAATAGTTGCTAAACAAGTGGATTTAGATAATAATCAGGCAACATTGGGAGAATAATATGCCATTTGTTGCTGGATATTGTAGATTATCTAGAGATGAAGATAAAGAAAATTATTCAAGTATTGAGGAACAAAAAAGAATTATAATTGATTATGCAAGTAGTCGTAATTGGATTGTCTCAGAATTCTACATAGATGACAATGTTTCGGGATATACCTTTAACAGACCTGAATTTTCAAAAATGATTGAAAATGTAAAAGGTGGAAAAATTGATGTAGTAATATCAAAAGATTTATCAAGAGTTGGAAGAAATAATGGAAAAGTTTTAGTTCTTATAGATGAATTTAAAAATATGCAAAAAAATCTAATTCTAGTTTCAGAAATGGGAGGAACTTATGATGTTTTAAATGATAGAGATGATTGCATAGGTATTACAACTTGGTTTAATGAAAGATATGTAAAAGATTGTTCAAGAAAAACAAGAGACCATATGTATTCTAAGCAAAAAACTGGACGATTAATAATGGGAAATTATTATGGATATGTAAAAGACAAAGATGATGTTACAAAATTACATGTAGATGAAGAAATTCGTCCTGTTATAGAATTAATATACAAATTATATATTGAAAATGGATTTGGTAGAAAGAAAATTTGTGATATTCTTAATAACAAATATGATTACCCTACCCCATCTGTTTATTATCAAAAAAAACATTTAGAAAGAGGTAGAATATATAAGCATCCTGTACAAAAATTATGGTCTACATATATGATAAGTAATATTTTAAATAATGATATATATATAGGTACATTACGAACTCACAAGAAAAAAACACTTTCCATAAGAGGTAAAGCAATTAAACTTCCAGAAGAAGAACATTTTGTATTTGAAAAACATCATGAGGCAATCATTCCAAAAGAAACTTTTGAATTGGCACAAAATATTCGAAAAAGAAAAGCAAATTCCAAAAGTACTTGTCGGAACAAGAAAAAGAGATTACGCCTTTTCAGGATTAGTCAAATGTGGTGATTGTGGATTTGGAGTAAGTGGAATAACAATGAATAGAAAGCAAAAACAAAAAGGATATGAATGTTCACAATACAGAACTTATGGAAAAGCAAGATGTAAATGTCATGAAATAAAAGAAACTGATATAATTATCCATTTAAAACAATTCTTGAAATTTACAAAACAACAATATATTGACCAAATAAATAAAATAGAAATAGAAACTAAAACGACTAATATACAAAATAATAAAGAAAAAATCAATTATGAACTTGAAACTCTAAAGGCAGAATATAGAGTACTATTAAATCAGAAAATCAGTGATTTAGCAATAAATGCTAGTAATTTCCAAAAAGAAATTATAGAAAATACATATAAAGAATTAGAACAAGATAAAATAAATAAAATAGAAAATTTCCAACATATATTGGAAAAAGAAGAACAAGAAATTTCAGAAGAAAAAATAAAAAATGCAATAGAGTATTTTGATGAAATTATATTAGCAAATATTCCAAGTAGATATATTTTAGAAAATTTAATAGATAAAATATGGATTTACAGTGATAAATCTGTTAAATTTGATTTAAAAGTAGATATTGAAAATCTGATATAGCTCTCCCCACATTACGTGATTTCACCCCCGTCTGTACAACTGAAATGATTGCGTTTGCCAATGCTTATCAATACTTTGAGAAATTAAATACATGTTTATTGGGATTAAGTATAGATAGTAATGCATCTCATCTTGCATAGTAAAAGTTACCAACAAAAATAAATAAAAGCAATCATCTGCTAAAAATAATAATTAATACTATAAAAAATAGCATTTACACATAAGAATTTAGGAGCCCATACAGGCTCCTAAATTCTTATCAAATTACATTAATTCTTTTGGCATTAATCTGATTGGCAATTTTTTTAATATTTTCGCCACTTTTTCCTATAACAAGCCCCTTATATAAATCGGGAATTTTAATAGTAACCACTTGTCCTTTGGCATCCATTTCTTTGATAAATACCACATCATGCTTAACACGAGTAAATGGACAATTCCTCTCACATACCTTAATATAGCCTTTAGGAATGTATTGTTCATAAAAGTAGTTTGGCTCTTCATAAGGATTTGAAGAAATTGTTACAAAGGATGAAATTCCATCAAGAGTTTTCTCCATAAACAGTTTTTCAAAAACCTCTGCCTGTTCACTAGCTACATCTTCTATACAATGAAAATATGTAGCTTTTACCCATTCATATTCAGCAGGGTCAATAGACTCAGCTGTATATGATTCAGCTATAAGTACGAAGCTATCAGTATCAGGATTAAACTCATACAAAGGAGCTGTAATCTTGATAACTTTTTGATTGACTGCACTTAAACAATAGGAAAGCATTTCTAAGAAGCCATCTCCTTCTAATGAAGACTCAATACCTTTTACTTCCAGCTTTTTCATTAATATAGGGTCAATATCATTTACATGAAAATTTGGAAGCCGAGAAAAATTCTCCTTCCGAAGTTGAATAAACTCACTCATTTTAACCCATTTGTAATTTGACATAGTTTACCTCCTTTTAGTTATATCGGAGGTTTCCCTCCGAAAGTTTATTTTTTTCGAAGAGAATAACTCTTTACATAATAAAAGTATACCACAGTCTACATAAAAAGACAAGTTTTTATTAATATCGTAGTATAAATTTTGTAAATAAAAGTATACTATACTAATAGATAAAATTAACATTTTGTATTGACAAATTCAAGATTTAAATGTTATACTATCTATAGTAGATCAGTAGTTCAGAAACCTACGGGACTGAACTCGGAATGAATTGTACCTCGGGTAACCTAATGGTCCGAGGTCTTTTCTTACTATATAGGAGGCAAATATTGGAAAAAACATTTAAAACAGTAGATGAACAAATAGAATTATTACAAAGTAGAAATTTACAAATAAGGGATTATGAAACTGCTAAAGAAATATTGTTAAGCAATAACTATTATTATTTAATCAATGGTTATAAAGATTTATTTCTAAATAAAAAAATTAAAACAGAAACATTTCGTAAAGGAACAACATTAGATGAAATTTATAGTTTATATGAATTTGACAGAAAAATAAGAAATATATTTTTAGAGTATATTTTGTTAATCGAAAGAAAAATTGATACTTATATAGCTTATGAGTTTTCAAAAAATTATGGTCATAAAAATTATTTAATTCCTGAAAATTTTAATAATATCAGCAAAAACAAAGAACTAATTTCTAAATTTATAAATGATATTCATCTTGAAATATCCCACCAATACAAAAATTCAAATAAAATGGTTATGCATTATTTAGACACTTATAAATATATACCTTTATGGGTATTAATTAGAATATTATCTTTTGGAAAAGTTTCAAGGTTTTATAGTCTTATGAAACAAAAAGAACAAAATAATATAAGCAGAAAGTTTAATATCAAAAGTGAAGTATTAAAAGTATATCTAATTAATTTAGGTAATGTAAGAAATATATGTGCACATGATGAGAAATTATACGATGTTATATTAAAAAAGAGAATTAGTATTAATGATTATCATAGAAAATTAAACTTAATAAGAAAAGATAATAAAACTATATATGCAACAAGAGATTTATTTTCAGTAGTGTTAATATTAAAAATAATGTTAGAAAAAGAACAATTTGATGAATTTTATAATTTATTGATAAAGAATATTGAACTGTTAAAAAAAGAATTATTTACAATATCAATAGATAAGGTAATGTATAAAATGGGATTCCCTAAAAATTATAAAAAGTTGTTAAAATTTGAATAAAAAATTTAGTAAAAATTATATATTTTTTTCAAAAATTTATACTAAAAATCACCTCTCTAGAGAGTAAAAACAGGTTTTAGAAATTTCCCTAAACAGTGAAAAAGGTATCAAAACAGCAAGCTGGCGAATATTGGGTATTAAAAAATGCCACAATATTCGTTCTTTTTTTGTACACTTTTTTCTTTATTTATACATATATTAATCAACTATAAAAATTATATATTAATTTATTTGTAAATTTAGGAAAGGATTAGTCATTTTTCAAAATTAGTTTTAATAAAATTTACGAAGGTGAGTAAACAATGAGTGAAAATGATATAAATAAAAAAGGAGAAGTTTTTTGTATATTTAATAATAAAACTGAAGATATAAAAATAAAAATAGAAAATAGTTTTATTGAATATTTAAAAGATACAATCAAAATTCATGAAAAAGATTGAAGGTTTGTATAAATAGCTATATAATCTTTCTAGCAGATGATTGCTAGAATAATGGAGGTGCAAATGAGTTTTAGCAATCAAATTATAATTAATAAAGTATTTAAAGTAGGAATATATATACGTTTATCTCGTGAAGATGGAGATAAGTTAGAAAGTGATAGCATTTCAAACCAGAGAGATATTTTACAAAGATATATAAAAGAAAATAGACTTGTTTTTATAGATGAATATAAAGATGATGGAATATCTGGAACAACTTTTGATAGACCAGATTTTAATAGAATGATAAAAGATATAGAAAACAAAAAAATAAATATGGTCATTACTAAAGATTTATCAAGACTTGGAAGAGATTATATAAAGACAGGTTACTATATAGAAAACTATTTTCCAGAAAAAAATGTAAGATATGTTTCGATATTAGATGGAATAGATACTTTTTTAGATAGTACAAATAATGATGTAACACCTTTTAAAGCAATCATAAACGATATGTATGCAAAAGATATTTCAAAAAAAATAAAAGGAGTTTTACGAGAAAAAGAATTAAAAGGAGAATATTTAGGAAGTATCGCTCCATATGGATACAAAAAAAGTGTAATACACAAAAATAAGTTAGAGATAGATAAAAATGTATCTTATGTAGTAGAAAAAATATTTGAATTATATCTACAAGGAAATGGATTACAGAAAATATCAAATATTTTAGATAAAGAAGGAATTGACCCTCCAAGTAAATACCTTAATTTAAAGCATCAAAGAATAACATGGAATCCTAAATCTATAAGAGCAATACTTGTAAATGAAGTATATATTGGAAATACTGTGCAAAACAAATGTGTTTCGGTCTCATATAAAGTAAAAAAACGAAAACTAAAAAATGAAAGTGAATATATAAGAGTAGAACATACACATCAAGCTATCATTAAAAAAGATATATTTATAAAAGCACAAGCAATTCTAAAAAGTAAAAAAAGTCTTTCAACACCAAAACATAATGAATTACTAAAAGGACTAATCTTCTGTCATAATTGTGGTAGACAACTTCGAATTTGTTATCGAGGAAAAGTTAAAAAGATTGGTTACATAGATTGTAGTTTAGCTAGAGGAAAAGATAAAAAATGTAAAACTTGCAACTATAATTATAATAAATTTGAAAATAAAGTACTTAATAACATAAAGAATATAGTTAATACATTCTGCGATAAAAATGCTTTAAAACTAATATATGAAAAAAATAAAGATAACTATTCTACACTTATTAAAGCAGAAGAAGAAAAATTATTAAACATAAAAAATAAAATAGAAGATGTATCAAAAAAATTAGATAAAATGTATATGGACAACTTAAATGGTATTATAACAGATAACGATTACTTCAGATATTCGAGGGATTTTATAGAACAGAAAGAAAAGTTTATAAAGAACAAGAACAATATACAAGACAAAATAAAAGTATTACAAAATAAGATTCAATTAAATCAAGATAAAGAAAAAGCTGACAAAGTCATTGAAGATTTTTTGAAGTTCGAAAATCCAAGTAAAAAAGTATTATTTGAATTAGTAGATAAAATAGAACTAGATGAATTCAAAAACATATACATATATTTTAATTTTTCAGAATTAAACATTATTAAAGAACAATTAGAGAATATGAATTTTATATAAAGTGCATAGTTTATGAAATAATTAGCAATATACCAGATAGTTTATAAAGTTATATAATTTAAAATTGGTAACAAAAGCAATGCCTCACATTTAGCATGGATGCATGATATTTATTGTATGACAGGAATTGTTTTACCATTCCCTATAGTTGCTGATAGAAATGGTTCAATAGCACGAAAATATGGTATGATTTCTAATGATATTAGTACTACTGAAACTGTTAGAAATGTCTTTATTATTGATGATAAAGGAATTGTCAGAGTCATACTTGTATATCCTTTAAATATTGGTAGATTTATACCTGAAATCTTAAGAATTATTCAGGCTTTACAAATGGCTGATTGTTCTAAAAGTTCTACTCCTGCAAATTGGATACCTGGTCAACCTGTAATCATGCCATCTCCAAGAACTTATCCTCAATTACAAGAACGTTTAAATTATATTAGTCAAAATAATAATGGTATGAATTGGTATCTTAATTTTAAGGAGCCTAAACAAGAATGTTTAACAATTACTGAAGATAAAACTAAAAAAGATTAAAGTAATGCATATTTTATTTTTTTATTGACTTTTTTTTCTTATTTTGATATTATAGTTTAAGAAATTTATTTGTAAAAATTGTACGTTATATAGGAGGTATATACAAATGTCAAAATCTTTGAAATTTATTATTATATTATTAGTAGTAGTTTTTAATATAACTTTTAATTGTTCTCACGTTTTCGCTGCCGTTAATATGAATATTCAAAACAATACTTCTAATACTACCAATAATAATACTTCTTCTAATACATCTAATACTTCTAATAATTCTTCTACATTGTCTTCAACAGTTACTACTTCTGATTTTGATTTAGAATTAACTAATATTTTATGTATTGCCTTAATTGTTGTTGGTGTTTTACTTATTTTATTAGGTATTGCAATCTTGATTAGATTAAAAAGATAGATTTTATATAACTATAAAAGCCTAGGAATGTCACCTAGGCTTTTATAGTTTATAGTTATATTTATTTACAAAATCTATGTTTTCCAATCGTAACTGTAAGTGGTCTTGACCAAATCCACTTATTTGTTGCTGTACTTGGATTAAAATAGTATATTGCCCCATAAGATGGGTCCCAACCATTTAAGGCATCTTGAGCTGCTTTTTTAGCTGTACTATCTGGATTTAAATTTATCTGTCCATCTGAAACTGCATCAAATGCCCCACTTTGATAAATTACTCCTGATATTGTATTTGGAAATTTACTACTTTTTACTCTATTTAAAATTACTGCTCCTACTGCAACTTGTCCTGTATATGGTTCTCCTCTTGCTTCTCCATATATCGCCCTTGCTAATAAATTTACATTAGAAGAATTATTACTTGATGATCCACTTGAAGATGAACTACTTGTTATTCCCATTGCAGTTAATGTTTTTGTTCCTGCAATTCCATCTACTGTCAATCCATTTTTTTGTTGAAATTTTTTCACCGCTGATACTGTTAAACTTCCATATATTCCATCTACATTTCCTGTGTAATATCCCCATCTTTTTAATTTATCTTGTATTGTTCTTACTTCACTTCCCCTTGAACCATATTTTGATAATGCTAGTACTTCGTTATTTTTTATTGCTAATACTGTTATAAAAGTAATTACTAACAATATTATTGCTATAAATCCTATTATTTTCTTTTTCATTTTATCACCCTTTGCATAAAAAATTTATATTATTTTATACAAATTTGGTTTTTTTATACAAATTAATTATAATTTAGATATTGCCTCTCTTGCCATTTCATCACATCTATTATTAAATTCATTATCAGCATGCCCTTTAACTTTTATAAATTCTACCTTATGTTTTTTGGTTAAAGCATATAACTCCTGCCAAAGTTCTTTATTTTTTACCGGTTCTTTTCCTGCAGTTCTCCAGCCATTTTTCATCCAATTATATATCCATCCTTGTTTAAAAGCATTTACTGTATATGCACTATCACTATAAACCTGAACATCACTTTCTACTTTTAAACACTTTAATGCTTCTATAACCGCTGTCACTTCCATTATATTATTAGTAGTACTCTTCATCCCACCTGAAATCTCTTTTTTTACTCCTTTATACATCAATATAGCTCCCCATCCTCCTGGTCCAGGATTCCCTGAGCATGCACCATCTGTATAAATTATGACTTTTTCTTCCATTACTTCCTCCATACGAAATTTTGTTACAGAATATAGTTTATCTTAAATTACAACCATTATCCTATAACGAATTTCTTTATTTTTTACTTATATATTTGTTTTTTTATATAAATTGTGATAAGATTATATCAATAATTTTAGAAATTTTCAATATATTTAGGAGGTTTTCATGAGTAATGTTTTAGGAATCATTGCTGAATATAATCCATTTCATAATGGGCATTTACAACATCTAATAGAATCAAAAAAAATCACAAATTCAGACTATACTGTAGCAATAATGAGTGGAAATTTTACTCAAAGAGGTGAATTTTCTATTGTAGATAAATGGTCTAAAACACAAATGGCTATAGAAAATGGAATTGACTTAGTTATTGAATTACCTACTCTTTATGCTATTTCAAGTGCTGAAAACTTTGCTTCAGGTGCAATAAAAATTTTAGATTCATTAGGAATTGTAAATTTTGTCTCTTTTGGAAGTGAGTGTAATGATATTCCAATTTTAAATGAAATTGCAGATGTTTTATCAGCTGAACCTCGCGAATATAAAACTTTACTTGCTCACGAGCTTTCTAAAGGAATATCTTTTCCTAAAGCACGAGAACATGCTTTAATGATGTATTTAAATGATATTCATAAATTTGCTAATGTTCTTTCTACTCCTAACAATATTTTAGGAATTGAATATCTAAAAGCTCTAAAAAAACAAAAAAGTAATATTCATCCAATCTCTATAAAAAGAAAAGGCTCTAGCTATAATGATAATGTTATACCATTGGGTTCAAGAATTGCAAGTGCTTCTGCTATACGTAATATATGTCAATCTACTGACATAACCTCTTTGCAAAAAGTTATGCCTGAAAATTCTTACAATATTCTAGAAACTAATATCAAAAAAGGAAATTTTGTTAATAACATTTCTTCTTTTGATAAATTAATAATATATACTTTAAGGAAAATGTCAATAGCTGAAATTGCCAATCTTCCAGATGTTTCAGAAGGCCTTGAATTCGCAATAAAATCGGCAGTAAATCAATGCAATAGTGTCAATGAACTATTATCTATTATAAATACCAAAAGATATACTAAAACAAGATTACAACGTATTCTTTTATACTCTATTCTTGATATTACCAAAAATGATATGCAAATTTCAATAAATACTAATCCATATCTAAGAGTTTTAGGTTTTAATGACAAAGGTCGTGAAATTATCAGTAAAATTTCTAAACATACTAATAATTTAGAAATTATTACTTCTGTAAAAAAATTTATGGATAACTGTACTAATAATAATTTAAAATTAATGATGAGTAAAGATATTTTAGCTACAAATGTTTATACTTTAGGATATAAACATGATTCAAAAGGTAATTTAGATTACACTCATAAATTAATAACTTTATAAAAAAGAGAATCTCTTTCGAAATTCTCTTTTTATTGTTATTTCTTTTGATAATATGTTATACTAACAGCTGTACTTACATCAACTCTTGTAAAATCAAGATAATATCCATTTGTTGAATCTCCTTTTAAATAACCTGCTTCTTTTGCACTTTCTATTGAACTATAAGTTACTTCTCCAACAGTTACTTCAAACTCTTTTGTTGTATCTAAATCATTTAATTCAATTATTCTATTTTTTGATTGTTCTGCTGTTATACTTTCAACTTTATTTGTCACTTGGCTTTGTTCTATAGATGTTATTAAGAAATCCTTTATGTCTTTTTCTGTTAATGAACCTGTTTTAGTTCCATCAGCATAATCATATGTATATGGTGTACCATTTTTATTTAATAAATCATATAGTCTTCCTGCTTGAGTTCTATTGCCCCAACGATTATATCCATTTATATCACATGATTTTACATTAGATTCATTTGGATTTAGCATTGTTGTTGCTTCATATCCACTCATTCCAATTCCTATTGTAAATACTTTTGAACTATTATCTGTTCCATTATAATATTCTTCTGTTATTTGGTTTTTATAATATTTAGCTGTTCTTATTGTCCAGTAATAGTAATTTTCATTAGTATTTGAATCTTGACCATTTCCTATTCTATCTCCTGTCGCAGTTTCATTATTGTAATAATATGTTGGCTCTCCATCTGTTACTAAAATTAATAGTGGTGTACGTGTAACTTCTATTTCTTTACCATTTATCGTTGTTTTATATTGCTTATCTGTTGCATTTATAAGCATCTCTGCACCAGCTTTTAAACCAGCTTGTGTGTTTGTTCCTCCATCTATTTTTCTTGAATTATTTGTTACTATAGATTTTATCGTATTATTTTCTAATTTTAAATAATCTGTATTTGTTCCATATTTATTTAATGAAATAATAGTTGAAGCATTTGTAATACTATTATCGTATTTTCCACTAAATCCAACAACACCAACTCTACTATCAGAATTCTTGCTCATTATAGTCTTTATAGAACTATTTACTGCATTAATCATATTCTTTGCATTATCACCTTGCATACTTCCTGAAGTATCTAATACAAAAACGACATCCATTGGTGTATCAACTTTTTCAGTTGATGAGATTACTCCTTTTATAGTTATAGTTCCTGTTATCTTTATTTCTTCTAAATCTATACTTACTTCATCTTTTTTCTCATTATCCATAAATACTTCATTTTTTACAGACTCTAATTCTGTACTTTCATTTCCTGTTTCTTTACATATATCTTTGTATTCTGATTCAGGAATAACTTGTGCTTTTATTAATAATTCTCTTGTTTCACCAGCTGTTAGATTTGATACTGTCCACTCAAGTTTTACTCTTGAATCTGCTTCTCTTTTTACTGACCAAGAACTATTATTATCTGTTCCATTTTGTGGATATTCTGAAATATTTGTTCCTGCTACTGATAATAATCTTAATCTCAATGGCAATGTATCTGTTAATGTTTTTGTATCAACTGCAACATTACCTGGATTTTTAATTATTAATTTATAATATACTATTTCATTTGCCTTAAATTTATCTGATTTATTATTTACTTCATTCGCAATATTTCCATCACTATCAGCTTTGTATGCTTTTTTCTCAACTATCTCTTTTGCTCTATTTATTACTGTCGTTCCTTCTTCTGATACTTTTATATATCCTTGTGGTACTGTATTTTCTGTTGCTTTATAGTTAATTTCTTTACCAGTTGAGTCATATTTTTGTAATTTAGCTGTTATTGTCCAAATATCAGCTGAGTTTTCTTTGATGTTTTCATCATTTTTAGCTGTTAATGTATATTTCTTTCCATCTACAGTAAATTCTACACTTGATGGTCTTATTCCATACTTGTTGCTACTATCATCCCAAATTTTTATTAAGACAACATCTTTTTGGTCTGGTAAGTTACTTGGATTAAATTTATTTGTTATTACTTTAGATTCTTGATTTATTTCTGCTGTATAATATTTATTAAGTTTTTCTTGTTCTTCTGCATTTACAGCAGTCTCTGCTACTGTATAATTAATCAATTTTCCATTTTCATATTTAGGTAATCCTGTAAATGTATATTTCCAATTTCCTGCTATATCTTTAGATATATCAGCTTTCTCTGCAACTGTTTTTTCTGCAACTATTTTAGTTCCATTTTTTACTTGTAATATTATATTACTTATTAAATATTCATTTCTTGCAGCATCATTATCAATATTTTGCCATACTTTTGTTACAGGTATATCTATTGTTTCTGGTGTATGAATATTTGTTATTACAACTCCTTGTTCTATTGAACCTGTTATTGAATAATTATATCCATTTACTTTTTCTTCTTTAAATGTATATTGTATTTCTTTTCCATTTTTATATTTTGGTAATTCTGAAATAGTTCCTTTCCATTGGTTATCCTTGTTTAGTGTTATTGTTTTTCCTTCTACAATTTGATTATCTGCATATAAGTTTATAACTACATCTTCTGGTCTTATTCCATCTTGATTGTCGTTATCTTCCCATTTTTTAATAATATTTATTGATAATTTTTCAGGTACATAACTATTTTTTATTTCATATTCATAACCATTTGGCATTTCTGTTTTTTTAGTTATATTAGCTTTATATCCATTCTTAACATTATCTTCTTCAACTATATAATTTATGTCTTTTCCGTCTGCTTTTTTTGGTAAGTTGTCAAATATATGTGTCCAATTATTTTGATTGTTTAATTTTATTGTGTCTACAAATTCATTATTTCCTTTTAATGTTACAGTTACTTCTGTTGGTCTTTTTCCGTCTTGATTGTCTGCATCATCCCAAACTTTATTAACTTTTACACTTGTTGTTTCTGGTGTATGAGTATTTGTTATTAAATATCCCATTTTAGCATTTCCAGTTACTGTTGACGTATATTCATTTACAGTATCTTCTTCTACTGTATACTTGATATCTTGACCATTTGCTTTTTTATCTAAATCGTTAAATATTCCAGTCCATTGGTTTTCTTCATTTAATATTAATGTCTTATTTTCCATTAATGTTTCATTTGCTTTTAATCTTACAGTTATAGTTTTTGGTCTTATTCCATCTTGATTATCTGCATCATTCCATTCTTTATTAACTTTTACACTTGTTTTTTCTATTTGATGTGTATTGGTTATTTTAAATCCTGTTGATGTATTTCCAGAAATTTCTGATGTATATCCTTTAATACTTATCTCTTCAACTGTATAATTAATGTCTTTTCCAGCTTTCTTTTTTGGTTTATTAGTAAATATACCTTTCCAACTATTTTCTGAATTTAATTTCAATCCATCTACAATTTCTCCATCAGCTTTTAATAATACTTCAATTTCACTTGCTCTTAGTCCATCTTGATTCTCATTGTCTATCCACTCTTTATTTATTGGAATATCAATGGTTTCTGGTATATGAGTATTTTGAATTGTATATCCTTCTACTTTTTTAGAATACCCTATAATTTCTCCAACTTCGTCAACTGTATATTTAATAGATTTTCCATTAGAATTTACTGGTAAATTTGTAATCTGACATTGCCATTGATTTTCATCATTTAGTTCTATTGTTTTTATTTCAACTCCATCAGCATACAACTTTACATTTATTGATGTTGGTCTTATTCCATCTTGATTGTTCTTGTCATCCCATGATTTTGTTACAGTTATTGATGTTGTATCAACTGTATGTTTATTAGTTACTATAAATTTATTTTTATTTTGAGTATCAACAGTTATATTTGCTTCATAACCATCTGGAACATTATTTTCTACAACTGTATACACAATATCTTTACCATTTGCTTTTTTGTCTAAATTGTCGAATTTTGCTGTCCAATTATTATCTTTATTTAGTGTTACTGATTTATTATCTAACACTACATCATTTGCTTTTAAATTAATAACTACATTGTCTGGTCTTACACCATCTTGATTATTATTGTCATCCCAAACTTTATTTACTTCTATACTTGTTTTTTCTACTTGATGACTATTTACTATTGCATATCCAGATTTTGCATCACCTGTAATTTCTACATTATACCCATCTATTTTGTCTTCTTCAACTGTATAATTTATATTTTGGCCATTTATTTTTTTATCTAAATCTGTAAAAATTGCTGTCCAGTTATTTTCTTCATTTAGCATTAATGTCTTATTTTCCATTAATGTTCCATTTGCTTTTAATCTTACAGTTATAGTTTTTGTTCTTATTCCATCTTGATTGTCTGCATCATTCCAAACTTTATTTACTTTTACACTTGTTTTTTCTGGTGTATGTGTATTTGTTATTGTATATCCTTTTTCAGCATCACCAGAAATATTTGATTGATATCCTATAATAGATACTTCTTCAACTGTATATTTAATTTCTTGGCCATTTTTGTTTTTATCAAGTTCTGTAAATTCCGCTGACCACTGATTAGTTTCATTTAAAGTGATTTTTTGACCTGTTACAATTTCTCCATTTGCTTTTAATATTACATCAATTTTCTTTGGTCTTATTCCATCTTGATTATTTGCATCATTCCAAACTTTATTTACTTTTACACTTGTTTTTTCTGGTGTATGTGTATTTGTTATTGTATATCCATTTACTACATTTCCAGAAATAACTGATGTATATCCTAAAACCCTTACTTCTTCAACTGTATAATTTATATTTTTTCCATTTTCTTTCTTTTCTAAGTTTTCGAAAGTATATGTCCAGTTATTTTCTTCTGATAATGTTTGTTTTGCAATTTCTTTTTTATCCTTCATTAATTTTACTTCTATTGATTTTGGTCTTATTCCGTCTTGATTATTTGCATCATTCCATTCTTTTACTACTGTAACATTTGTTTTTTCAGTAATATGTGTGTTTTTTATTGTATATCCAGTTTCTGCAGTTCCTGTTATTGATGATATTATATAATCTGGTACCGCTTCTTCTGAAATTGTATATACTATTTTACTTCCATCTACTTTATATGTTGGTAATTTTTCGAATGTATATTCTGTTTCTGATATAGTAACTGTATTGATTTTTTCTCCATTTGCAAATAAATTTATTGTTATTTTTTCTGGTCTTATTCCATCTTGATTGTTTTTATCATCCCAAATTTTTGTTACACTTATTGAAGTATCAGGATTTACAGGAACCTCTTCATGACTTTCTTCTGTTGGTCCTTCTGGTACTGTTGCTATTGCAACATTTTTAATTGATTCTGAGCTAATTGTGTCTTCAGGTTGAACCGTATAATATGTTGTTATTGTTGTAGTATTTTCTCCTTTTACAGCTGATAAGCTTTGAATTACTGCTATTGTTGAAACTCCTGTATTAGAATCTACATCTTTTTCTTCTCCATCAACTGTTACTTTTAAAGAGTCTGTTACTGTAATATTTTCTAATGTTGTATTTCCTGTATTTGTTACAGTAATTACGTATTCTACAATATCTCCAGGTCTTACTTTGATATTTTGAGCATCCACAAATTCTGTACTATCTTTAATTTTTATTTTTGTTGCTGTTTTATTAATTGTTAATGCTTTTACTTCATCTACAGGCACATCTTTTTCATCTTTGTCAGTAACTTTTTCTGGAGTTTTATCTGGTTCTGTTATTATTGTTTCTCCTGTTACTACAACTTCATTATGAATTAATTTTTCTACATTTCCTTGAATGTCTTTTTCATATTTTACAGTATATGTAGCTAAAATTTCTTTACTTTCTCCTGCTTTTAAATCTCCTATTTGTAAATCTTTAACATTAACTTCAATTCCATCTAGTTTTTCATCTAATACCACATTTGTTAAATCTGCACTACCTGTGTTTGTTACTTTTATTAGATATTCTATTACATCTCCTGCTTTAACTTTTGCTTCTTTTCCAATACTTTCTTTGTCTCTCTTTATATCTACTACATTTTTCTCTACCTTTATATCTGCAGTATCTCTTTCCTCTGGATTTGTAGGAACATCTTCAACAGTAGCTACATTTTTTATCTTTCCATTTATATTATTTACTTTTACAATAAATGTTCTTTCTGTTGTACTGTTAGCTTCAACTTCTACATTCCATGTAACTTGTTTTTTATTATTTTCTGTGCTTGATATTATTCCATCTTCTTTTACAGAATCTTCTATTAATTCTGTTCCATCTGGTACAATATCTTTTATTGTTGTTTTTCCAGATATATCTCCAGTATTTGTAATTGTTATTGTATATTTTATTTTGTCTCCTAATTTTACTATTTCAGTTCCATCAGTTACTTTTACATCATTTCTTTCTACTATTTGGCTCGTTTTTTTAGTATTTATTATTGCTGTCTTTTCTTCATTACTTTCTTTTCCATTAACAACAGCAGTATTTAATATTATTCCTGTTGCATTTTCATTTACTTTTACTGTGAATTTTACTTCTAGTGATTCCTTTGCTGGTATAGTTATAATCCATTTTATTCCTATAACTGTATTATCTTCTATAGTTACACCATTTTGAGCATTATCACTAGAAACAAAAGTAGTTTGTTCTGGTATTTTGTCAGTTATTTCTATATTTTTTAAATCTTTATCTCCATTATTTGTGACTTTTATTGTATATGTAATTTGTTGACCAGCATATACTAATTTATTTTCTCCTATTCCCGTTTCTGCCTTTTTTTCAACTGTGAAATCAGGTATATTTGGTGTTATCTGGTATGCTACTGCAGAATCTGTGGCAACAACAGTTGATGGTGTCCACCAATCCCAAAAGTCTCTTGATATAAGTTTATCTTTTTCTTCAACTCTTACTACAGTTGTTTCTCCTATTTCATTAACATTTGTATCTGTTGTAATTTCTGTATTATTCGTATTTCCATTTTTTATATTATTATTTTCTGTTGTTTGATTATTTACTGTTTGATTACTTACTGTTTCATTATTTACAGTTTCATTATTTACTACTCCATTATTCACTGTTTCATTAGTGTTTTCTGTATTTGTGTTACTTGCATTATTATTATCACTATTATCATTTGTATTGTTTTCTGTATTATTTTCATCTGTAGTATTGTTTTCAACATTATTATTATCATTATTCTCTTGTTCTGAATTGTTTTCTTCTGTTGTTTGTTGTGTTTCACTTGATGATTGATTACCGTCAACAGCTTCTGTACTACCTTTATCAGCTAAGAATATTCCTACTGATAAACCAGCTATAAACAATAAGACTATTACAAGTACTATTGATATAATAGTCTTTTTGCTTACGAATTTTGATTTATCCGCCATTTTTATTTCCCCCCTAAAATAACTATATTTCTTGTGCTTTTATTATTAGTCTTTGTTTATTACCATTTGTACATGTTATCAGTGTTACTTCTCTTACATGTTCTTCTTTGGGTAATAAAATACTTACATCATTTGGTGTTGTTTTAAATATATCATAAATTGAATATTGTATTGTTTTCCCCTCTAAATCTGTTAATTCTATAATATCTCCTTTATTAAGATTTTTTGTTTTTCCAAACATTGTTCCACTTTTATTATTATGACCTGCTATTGATAAATTTCCATAATCGTTTACATTTTCACCCCAATATTTTATTATAGAATTTTTCATAGGCTCTTTTGCATTTTCTGGATCTATATTTCCAATTTCTAATATTGGATATTCAATATTTATCTTTGGTATTTTTACAATTCCTATTATTTTATAGCCTTTATATTCTAATTGTTCTTTTGATTCTTCTGTAGTTTTTGAAAAATCTATTTTACTAAAAGCTTCTACAGTTTCTTGACTCTCTCTCTCATTTTTATATTCACATATATATTTATAAGCTATTATTCCAATTACCACAACTGCTACTATTAATAATATATTAAAAATTGATTTATAAATTTTTAGTTTTAATCTATTTTCTTTCATCTTTTTTTTGATTTAATTTCTTTATTCTGATAAATACTATAAATAGTGCTATTATTACTATAGCTAATATAACTATTAATGTAATACTATCATATGTTATTGGTAACTTTGTGGTTTCTTGTGTTTCTATTTTTTCTTTTATAGCATTTGGTTCATAGTCATAATATTCTTGTAAAAATTGTGCATCTGTTGTTGTACTTCCATCTTTTGCTACTTTTTTCAAAAATACTATATATTTATCTCCCATACCATTACTTTGTTCTGTTGATTCTGGTTGTTTTACTTCCATATTTTCAACTTTTTGCCAATTTGCTTCATCTATTGTTTTTGAATAGATATTATAGAATTTTTCATTTTCTTGAATTTTTTCATATATATTCATATCTTCATATTTACTATTGATGTCTTCTGCTAATTCCATTAATTTTGCATAATCTTCTGAGTCTGTTGTTTTTACTAGTTGATAATAATATGTAGCATCTTTACTATCTATAATTTTTACATATCCTGCTTTTGCTATTTCTTTTACACCCTCAATATCTTCATCTCTAACTGGTGTTGTTGAATCTGTACTATTTTTAGATGTAGAGATTTCTACTGCTATTCTTTTTGTTGTGTTTTCTATTTCATTTATATTTTCTTTGGTTAATGAGTTTTCTAAAGCTACTTGAACTCCTTTTAGAATTAAATTTTCTTCTTCGTCTTTTGCCCATATATAAATTGGTTGATTTTTTAGTTTTTCATATGTTTCTGCATTTAAAAACGCTCCTCGATTTCCTCCCAAATCTTGGATTGAATTAATATAATATAAATCCATTTCTTTTGGATTAGCATTATTTGTAAATGCGTATTTGTAATTTTGGTCTGTATAATCTTTAATATACACCATATACTCATTTTCTTGAGTCTTTACTACAGACATATTATTGTTTATAGCATTTACCTGTGGTGACTGTATTATAGTCCATATTACAGTAAAAATAAACAAACTTAATAGTTTAATTTTGAAATTTTTCAACATATAATCTTCCCCCTTAAAATATATTATATTTTACGTTTGGATTATAATATAAATTACATTATTTGTAAATACTTTTTACATTTTTTTCTATTTTTGGGTATATTTTCCTTGTAAGAATAAATAAGAAAAATTAAAAAATATAAAAAAACCAATATAAATAAAATTTATATTGGTTTTTTTCTTATTTTTCTATCCATTTTACTAAATCAAGATTTTCACTATCTAAAATCATTTCATGTTGTGGCATTACTCTAAATGAATATCCATAATTTCCACCAGAAGTTAAATTAATTTTTGCTACATAATAATACTTTTTATTCTCTTGTTCAACACCCTCAAGCTTCATAGGTATTACTTTTACATCTTGAACTGTTCCATCTTCTAAAAATTTTCCATAATAAACTTCTGCTCTAATATAATTTGAATCAATATTTGGAAGTATCACTGAACATCTTACTTCAATTTCTGCTCCTGCATCAACAGTTATATCATCAGCATTGTTTTCAACTTGTTCTATTTGTATATCTTTCCAATTTGAATACAAACTTTGTTTCCAAGAGTTAAATTCTGTAACTCTGTTTAAATCATTATAATATTTTTTTGTTAAATTACATAATGGTATATATAATTGATTTGTATAATCTACAAGCATTCTTGCTGTACTGTATTTTCCTCCTGTTGACATAATAGAATTTTTCATAAGTTCTACCCATGTTTTAGAGATTTCATTTTTATCTTTATCATAGTAAGTAGGAATTATTTTATTCTCTAATGTATAATATATACTTTCACTGTCTGCTCTATCTTGTTCTTCATATGATGAATATTCTTTGTTTGTTCCAATTGACCATCCATTTTTTTGATTGTATCCTTCTGCCCACCATCCGTCTAATACACTGAAGTTTACCACTCCATTTACAGATGCTTTTTGTCCACTTGTTCCAGATGCTTCCATAGGTCTTCTTGGATTATTTAGCCAAACATCAACACCACTTACCATATATCTTGATATTTCTATATTATAATTCTCTAATATAAATATCTTTCCTCTAAATTGTGGTTTTAATGATATTTCGTGTATATATTTTATTAATTCTGCTCCTTCTCTATCTGCTGGATGAGCTTTTCCTGCAAATATTAATTGAACAGGTCTTTCAGGATTATTTAATATTTGTGTAATTCTTTCTAAATCTTTAAATATTAATGTTGCTCTTTTATATGTTGCAAATCTTCTTGCAAATCCTATTGTTAAAGCTTCTGGATTCAACTTTGATGTAATATCATTTATTTCATCATAGCTAACTCCCTCTCGTCTTAATCTTTTTGTCATATTTTCTTTTACTAGTGCTAATAATTTTATCTTTCTATCCATATGAACTTTCCATAATTTATCATCTGGAATTGTTTTTATTTTTTCCCATACATCATCTTCATGTATGTTATCTTGCCAATATGGCATTAGATATTTATTATATAAATCTTTTAATTTTGGTGCTAACCATGTACATGTATGAACTCCATTTGTTACATATGTTATTGGAGATTCACTTGGTGCTATATGTGGCCATACTTCTGCAAATAATTCTCTTGATACTTCTCCATGTAATTTGCTTACTCCATTTTTCTTTCCTGCTATCTTTAAAGCTAATATTCCCATATTAAATCCAGATTCTAATCCCTCACATGGTTTCATTCCAAGTTTTAAAAATTCTTCTCTTGTTAATCCTAATCGTGGCCAAAAATCTTTAAAATATTTTTCTACTAATCCTATTGGAAATATATCATTTCCTGCTGGAACTGGTGTATGCGTTGTAAATACTGTTTTTGATGATGCTATATCTCTTGCAACATTGAAAGATACTTGTTTTTCTTTTATAGTATTTTTTATAATTTCTAAATTTAAAAATGCTGAGTGTCCCTCATTCATATGGTATACAGTTGGATTTAATCCTAATCTTCTTAATAGGCTTACTCCTCCCATTCCTAATATAATTTCTTGTCTTATTCTTGTTTCTTGGTCTCCTCCATATAAACGTGATGTTGTATCTCTGTCTTCTTCATTATTTATATCTATGTCTGAATCCATTAAATATAGTTTTACTCTTCCTACATTTATTTCCCAGACTTTTAAATATATTCTTCTTTTTGGAAATTTGATAAATAATATTAAGTCATTACCATCTAAATCTTTTACTGGATTTATTGGTAAGTCATATAAATCTAAATCTCTATATTCTGGTCTTTGCATTCCATATCTATCTATTATTTGGTTGAAATATCCGTTTTTATATAAAAGTCCAACTGCTACTAATGGAATTCCAAGATCACTTGCAGATTTTAAGTGGTCTCCTGATAATATTCCTAAACCACCTGAATATATTGCTATTGTTTGGTCTAAACCATATTCTGCTGAAAAATATGCTATTAAGTCGTTTTTATTATTTGGATATTTTTGACTAAACCATGTATTTTTGCTATTCATATATCCATCAAAATTGTTTACTATTTTATCATATTCTTTTACAAATGCTACATCTCTTGAAGCATTTTCTAATTTTTCTTGCTCTACTAATTTTAAAAATTTTACAGGATTTTTATTACATCTTTCCCATAAATCTATATCTATCATCTTAAATAGTCTCAAAAATTCTGTATTCCAAGACCACCATAAGTTGTTTGCTATTTCTGTTATCCTACCTATCCTTTTTGGTAATTGTGGGTTTACTGTTATTCTATTGAATACGTACATATCTTTTCCTCCTATGTTTTTTCTTCTGTCTTTAATTTAGACATTTTTTTCTTTTTGTTAATCACCATTATTATCTACTAATTTTACTTTTTTGTCAATATATTGTTTTCAGTTTATTAATAATTTTGTTACAAAATAATGGTTTTAATTAATTTTTTTAGAAATACTTTAAATATAAGCTTTGAATGAAGTGACGAATACTTATGAAAAAATTTTAGAAATTCTATGTAGTTTTATGGTAAGAGTTCACGATAGTGGAAAGGACCCATAAAGCAAATTAGAATTTCTTAAATTTTGTAATAAGCCGAGGAATGCAATAAAAAGCTTATATCTAAAGTATTTCTATGTTTTAATTTCTAATCCCCATTATCTTGCAACACGATTTTATTCTTCTTGCTGAGGGTCATTTGCATCAATATCTTGAGTTATTTCTTGAATTATTTCATGTTTATTTCTTTCTGTATTATTTGTATTATTTTCTTTTACTTGTCCACCTGCATGTTTATCACATAATTCTGGTCTTGTGGATTGTAAAAAATAATCTATATATGTATTTGTACAACCCACTGTCGCTATTTTTCCTGTATCTGAGCATACAGTAAAACTTTCAATATTTTCTGGTTTTTCGAAAGTTGCACTCTTTAATCCTGTATGAATCTTTGCCATTACATTTGCCCATAACAAACCTGCTGGATTTTTTTTGTTATATTCTATTGTTTCATTTTCATCAAATCCATACCATGTAGCTGCTGTATAATATGGTGTAAAACCACAAAGCCATCTGTCATAATTTTCATCAGTAGTTCCTGTTTTCGCAGATACATCAACTCCTGAGATTTTACAATATGTTGCTGTTCCTTTACTTCCATTTACTGGTTGAGTTAACAATTCTTTTACAATATATGCAACCTCTTCTGACACCACTCTTCTTTTAGTTTGTGATGTTTTTATAATTATATTTCCTGATTTATCATTAATATTAGTATAAAAAGTCGGTTCTATATATATGCCATTATTTGCAATCATTGCATAAGCTGTAGCCATTTCTAAAGGACTTATTCCTTTTTGAAGACCGCCTAATGCTAAAACTAAAGTTTCATCATCTTTTGTTAATGTACTTATTCCCATCTTTTTTAAATACTTTATCGATATTTTAGGTTTCAGTTCCTGCATTATTTCTACAAATGGAATATTTTGAGATGATTCTACTGCTCTTCTAACAGTTATTTTTCCTAAAGGTTTATTGTAATCTGTTGGATGATATCCTTGTTCAAAATCATTTTCTGTATCATCATACATAGATGATGATGTAATTATTTTTTTATCAATCGCAGGTATTAGAACAGACAAAGGTTTTATAGCAGACCCAGTCTGTCTAACACTTTGAGTTGCTCTATTAAGTGGTCTTATTTCTTTTTTTTCTCCTAAACCACCTACACATCCAAGTACATTTCCAGTTTTATGATCAATAATAACCATAGCAGCTTGTGATGAATTTCCACTATTTTTTGAAACTATACTGTATTTTGATTTTTTAAATTCTGTTTCTACTTTATCTTGTATTTTAGAGTCCTGTGTACTATAAATTGTTAATCCAGCCATATAAATATAGTTAGTTGCAAATGTTTCAGAAATATTATATTTTTTCGAAATATCTTCTGTTATTTCCGTAATTAATGCATCTGTATGATAAGAGTAAACTGCATTTTCTGATTCTATTTTTCCTTTTTTTAATTTTAAACCTTTATCCACATTATTTATTGCTGTATTATAACTATTTTCATCAATGTAATTTAAATCCAACATCTTTTTCAATACTGTTTTTGTTCTTTTATTTATCTTTTCTGTATTATCTTTTTCTCCAAATGGGTTATATGTATTTGGTGCATTATTTATTCCCGCTAAAAATGCACATTCCTCTAATGACAATTCTGTACATGATTTATTAAAATAGTATTGACTACCTGTTTCTACACCATACATACTAGGTCCAACATATATAATATTTAAATAAGCTTCTAATATTTCATCTTTTGACAATTCGCTTTCCAACTGCCACGCTTTACACCATTCTTTTACTTTTCGTATTGCTGTATCTGATGTATCTCCTGTTAAATTCTTTACTAATTGTTGTGTCATAGTACTTCCTCCAAATGAGGATTTTCCCAAATGAGTAATGTATGTTATAATTGCTCCTCCAGTTCTTTTTATATCAACTCCACCATGTGAATAAAAACGTTCATCTTCTATTGAAATATATGCATTTTTTAAATTATCTGGCATACTTGATAATTCTATTTGTGTGTGCTTTCGCCCACAACCAATTTGAGCAATTTTATTTCCACTAATATCTAAAACAATCGAATTTTCATTTCTAATCATCTCTTTAGCAATTTTCTTCCATTTATATGATGAAATTCCTAATATTACTCCTATAACAATTATTGTTATCATACAAATAATAAGTATAATTCTTCTTAATTTCTTTTTATCTTCTTTTTTCTTCTTTTGTACCTTTTTATCATTTTTACTATTTTTCTCCTTGTCCTTTTTAAAGGCTTTTGGAATATAGTTTTCATCTTCTTTTTTTTGTTTTTTCTTTTTTTCCTTTTTCAATATATTATCACTTTCCTTTTTAAGAATCTCATGAACAATATGCACAAAGTATTGCCTCTAGTCCAACATTTAAATCAATCAAACCTATTTTATATTTATAGTCTAAGTTTTCTAATTCTTGAATTATCTTTCTAAGTTCTGATGTTTTAAATCCCTTAGCCTGTAATTTATATTTATTTACCAAAAACATTTGGTTAGGCTTTAATTGTAAACTTTGAGCAATATCCTTATTATATGCAATCGCTAATTTAACAAAATATAATTTTTTAAAGTGATTGTAAAGTGTAATTAAAATCTTCTGAATAGGTTCTTTTGAAGCTATTAAATTATATAAAACTTCCATTGCTTCTTTAACCTTTTTTTGTCCAAGATTATCTGTCAAATCAAATATAATACTTTCTATTTTTTTTATACATAGTTTATCTATATCCTGTTTTTTTATTATACCATTTTCACCTGCATATTCAATAAGTTTTCTAATTTCATTTATTAAATCTTGCATATTTGTACCACAACTTTCAATTAAATATTGAAGTGTATTTTCGTCAACATTTACTTTATAACTATTACAAATTGCTTTCAGTCTTTTTATAATTTGAAATGGTTTTTGTTCTTCAAAGTTACAAACTATTCCTATTTTCTCAATCGTATTATATATTGAATTCTTTTCCGCTTCATTCTCTACAAATATAAGTACTACTGACTCATTTATCATTTCGATATTTTCTTTTAAATAATCATTTATTTTGTCTTTTAATTCTTTACTTACTCCACTACTTCTATTCTTTGATTCTCTTTTAAATATACCTGTATTTCTTGCAATTATAAGTTTATTTGGATACCCAAATGCAGGAGTTTCAATATCTGCAATTAATTCTTGAATATTATTTTCATCTATTGGTATATAATTTATTCCCTTTATAGTCTCTCCAAAATTTTTTTTAATTTTATTTAGTTGTTGTTCTAGCAAAAATGCGTCTTCTCCATATAATAAATATACACCTTTACAATTTCCTTGCTTTAATTGTTGTTCAAGCTCTTCTACTTTTAGCATAATCTTTCCTCCTTTCACTTTTCCAAAATAAACCGGCTCTTTAAATGTCAATTTCAAATTAGGACATTTAAGACCCGGTTCCAAATAGATTAAGCCTGTACAATTATCCTAAATACTTCTGCTATGCTCCAAGCTTGAGCAAAAGCACCTTTAGGAGAATAAGGTCTTTTTGAATCATATATTTCTGCAATACTTCCTATACAGCCTCTTTCATTAATTTCTTTTGAAAAAGTTTTTGTTACATTTTCAACGAATTCTTTTAATCTATTTTTATACATTTCTCTATCCTCTTTAGTTCTGCTACATGAAGCCAACTGTTTTAATGCATTATAATATGGTCCTAATAGCCATGTCCAGGTAATTCCTTGATGATAACTAAAATCTCTTCTAGCTCCATCTCCCTCATATATTTCAACATAATTCTCTTCACCTTTTGCAAGACTTTTTAATCCATAATTATTTAATAATTTTTTTGTTACTGTTTCAAACATATTTTTTGCTTCTTCTGATTTAGGGTCTAAAACAGGATATGTTAAGCTTAAAGCAAATAATTGATTTGGTCTTATTTTACTATCTCCAAGAACATCATACAAACATTTTCTACGTTTATTATAAAATTTGCTTTCAAATGATTTTTTACATTTTATTGCCATCTTTTCATATTTTTTTGCTTTATCTTCTTCTTTATTTTTTAAAGCTAATTCATTCATAATCTTTAATGCATTATACCACATTGCATTTATTTCAACTGGTTTTCCATTACGTGGTGTTACTGCTATTCCCGCATATTTAGCGTCCATCCATGTATTTTGCGTATTTTCCGTTCCTGATACAATCAATCCATCTGTATCCATATAAATATTATTATTATCTAAATCTACACCCTTTGCATAATTTTCGATTATATTTTCCATTTTAGGATAAATGTCTTCCATTACAAAATCATTGTCATTTGTATATTCTAAATATTTTTTTACCTGTTCAAAAAATAATAATGATGCATCTACACTATTATACAATGGTCTATAATCATCCTCACTATATGTATTTGGTATCAATCCATATTTAATATCTCTAATACAATGTTGTAAAACTTTTTTAGCCTTATCAAATTTTTTTGTAACTAGGAATAATCCCTCAAATGAAATTAAAGTATCTCTCATCCAATCTAAAAACCATGGATATCCAGCTATTGCTGAATATGTATTAAATAATGGTCTTTTTATAATAAAATTATCACATGCTATTAAAAAACTCTTTATTAATTCATATCTTTGTTTTTCTTCTATAGTTTCATATTCTTTTGTTGTCTCTATTAAACCAGAATCATTAAATGTTTTGCTTAATCTAATCGTTTCTTTCATTATTAATGCTCTTGCATCTAATTCTTCTATATTTTCTTCTACTGAACATATAAAAGAAATTTCTTTTTCCTCATTTGGTTCTATTTCAATCTCATATCTTCCTGGAACAACATGATTTTCTTCTGCTTCAAATCCACGTTTTTCTTCTTCTATATAAAACATATTATAAAATGTATCATTATGATGTTCTATATATTTACCATCAGAAATAGTCATATAAATTGGATTTCCTCCATCTATTTCTACTTCTAATTTATGTACAGTGGTCTTTTGTTTAACATCAAATATATGATCTTTATTTATACCATGTGCATTTCTAAAATTCATTATTGGTGCTAGTATTAACTTAGAATTATGACTTCCATTTTTTATTTTATAATAAACTCCTACAGTGTTTTTAAAATGTTCCATACAGATTGTCTTTTTTATTTCTATATCTTGTACTTTAAATTCAAATATTGGTAAAATGTCTTTTGTAAAGCTTTCTTGATATCTATATCCTTGTGAAATATAATTTTTTCCAACGTTTGTAAATAACTCATATTTTTTATCATTTACTTCAATGCTCTCATCTAATTTAGATAAAATTAATCTTCTTCTTGCTGGTGGAATTATTGGAGCTACTAATAATCCATGATATTTTCTTGTATTTGCTCCAATTATTGTTGATGAAGCAAATCCTCCTATTCCATTTGTAATTATCCATTCTTTTTCTAACGCATTTTCTAAATTTAGATTTTCTTTTGCATATTTCATATTTTCATTTTCCCTTTCTAATTATTTTTTTATCTCTCGTGGATATTCTTCTCCAGACTCTCTAATTGACTTAATTCTATCACTATATTTGCTACTAAATTTACTTTGTTTTTTATTTTCAACTTTTTTATTTGGTCTTTTTCCTCTTTTCTCTGCCTTTTTATCAAGTTTCTTTTTCTCTTTTCTTAATTTATTAATCCTTTTATCAGATTGTAATTTTGCGTTTAACATTAAATATTCTGGGTCATTCTCTTTATCTTGATATTTCATATCATTACAAATTAATGTTATTGCTGATTCAGCAATCATATGTGGATCATGTCTTATTTTTCCATCAATAATTGTTGATATATTTTTCTTGATAAATTTTATTCCTTTTATCATTGGATTATTTATTTTTTGTTCTACTAAATCTGCACCTTCTCTATTATATTTTTTTATGTATTCTGGAATTACTTCTCCTGTATCATATATACAATAATCAATTATTCCTTCTCCACAATGTTCAATTATTGCTTTTATATGGTCTTCTACTGAGTAATCATCTGTTTGCCCTGGTTCTGTCATAATATTATTTATATATATTTTTATTGCCTTACTTTCTTTTATTGCTTTTGCAACTCCATTTACTAATAAATTTGGAATTATATTTGTATATAAACTTCCTGGTCCTATTATTATACTATCTGCTTCTCTTATAGTTTCTAATACTCCTGGTGCTGGCTTACAATTTGATGGTTTTAAATATACTCTATTTATTTTTGTCATTTTGTCATTTACTACTTCTGGTATTTTGTCTTTCTCCTCAACAACATATCCATTTTCTAATTCTGCACATATTTTCATTTCTTCTGATGTTACAGGTATAACATTTCCTGTTATATTAAATATTGAATTACTTTTTTCTATTGATATAGTATCATTTCTATATATCTCTTTCATTGCTGTAAAATATATATCTGAAAATTTTAATCCTCTTAACCTTTCATTTGTCATTTCGTGATTTAATATGTTTGATAATTCATTTTCACTATCTGCTGAAAGTGCTACTATACTGTCTTTTACTTCTTCAAATGGTAGTGCTGTTCCTAGTGCTATTCTTGAATTATTTGGGGTTTTTCCATATTCAGATACTGCAACTATTGCTGTTATATTATTAGTGTATTTTTTCATTCCTGATAATACTGTATTTAGACCTGCTCCTCCACCAATCGCAACTATTTTAGGTCCTTTGTCATATATTTTTCTATCAAATATTAATGATTTTACATTTACATTCTTCTTGTTTTTCATTCTATCATCTGTTGCTTCTATAAATAACTCCATGTTTCTTTTGTTTAAAAAAACTAATCCAAGTATTACACATGTAAATCCAACAACAAATATTATTATTACTTTTCCTGCATCTATAAATTCCATTTCTTTTTGTACTAATATTTTTGCAATTCCATAACATGTTAACACTATTCCTATTAGTACCAAAAATATCCATCTTTTCATTTTTGAGCTAGATTTTAGCCAATGCCATATTCCTTTCATATTTTTAATCATTCCTTTTTTATAATTTTATTTTATTATTTCAATCTCTGCTTCTATAACTTTTCCAAATTTATTATATACTTGTTCTTTGGTATACTTCATTAATTCGATTACATCTTTTGCTGTTGCGTCTTTTTTATTTATTATAAATCCCGCATGTTTTTCTGAAATCTGTGCACCACCTATTTGATACCCTTTTAATCCACATTCATCTATTAATTTTGCTGTAATAAAATCTGACCCTCTTTTAAAAGTACTTCCTGCACTTGGATATTCAATAGGTTGTTTTTCTTTTCTGTAGTTTGCATATTCTGTCATTTTTTCTTTTATTTTATTAATGTCACCTTTTTCTAATTGAATTTCAACTTCTATTATTATATAGTCTTTGTTTGTAAATAAACTTTTTCTATATTCAAATTCTGCTTGTTGGTTATTTATTTTGTGTATTTCTCCATCTCTATCTATATATGTTATTGTTTTTACTACGTCTTTCATTTCTGACCCATGTGCTCCTGCATTCATTCTTATTGCTCCACCTATTGTTCCCGGTATTCCTGATGCAAATTCCAACCCTGTAATTTCCTCTTTTAAACATTTTTGTGCTATCCAACTAAGTTTTACTCCACTTCCAATTTTTAATAAAACTTTTTCTTTTTCAATATTTATTTCTAAATTTTCTATATCTATTTTTAATACAATACCTTTTATTCCATCATCAGAAACAAGAATATTGCTTCCATTTCCTATAACTGTAACATGTATGTTTTTTTCTTTAGCATATTTCAAAATTAATTTTAATTGTTCTATTGTTTTTATTTTGATTAAACATTCTGCTGGTCCACCTATTTTAAATGATGTATATTTACTCATTAGTTCATTTTTATAAATATTTTCTTTTGGAATCAAATTCTCAATCTCTATTATGTCCATATAATTTTCTTCCTCCTTAAAGCATTATGATTATTCCAATCTTATCATTTTTTTCCTAATTTTACAATAATTTTTAATAAATCTCTTTAATTTTTATAAAATTTATAGTATAATATTATTGTATTGCTTTTTAATTGATATACTTTATATAGATATAATATGAATGGAGGAATTATCATGTGGCAAATATGGTTAATTGCGTCAGGTATATTTTTCGTAATAGAAATTTTTACTGTAGGTTTCTTAATATTTTGGCTAGGAATTGGAGCATTATTGGCAATGCTTATAAGTTTTCTAACAGATAATATAATTATTCAAACTACAGTTTTTGTTGTTTCATCAGGCTTACTTATTTTTGCAACAAGGGCTTTAGCTGATAAGATTGTTAAAAATGATACTATACCAACAAATGTATATTCTATTATTGGAAAAAAAGCAATGGTTATTGAAGATATTGACTGGGCAACTGGTAAAGGTCAAATAAAATATGATGGTGAAGTTTGGTCAGCCAAAACAAAAGAAAAAATAAACATTCCTAAAGGAACAGAAGTCGAAATTGAAAGTATTGAGGGTGTTAAGGTTTTTGTAAAACCTCTTAAAACAATTTCTTATATATAGTTATTAATATAAAATAAATATTTATTAAGCAAGTTAATCTTGCTAGAAGGAGGAATTTATGTATTTTTTAATTGCATTACTTATTATTATAATAATTATAGCATTAAAATCAATCAAAGTAGTTAGACAATCTGAGGTGTATATTATAGAAAGGTTAGGTAGATTTCATAAAGTTGCTGATGCTGGACTTACAATTATAATTCCATTTTTTGACCATGTCAGAAGTGTTGTAAGTTTAAAACAACAAACTATGGATATTCCACCACAAGGTGTAATCACTAAAGATAATGTTACAATTACAATCGATACTGTTGTATTTTATCAAATAACAGATCCTGCAAAAGCAGTTTATGAAATTCAAAGTTTAAAGAAAGGTATTGAATATCTTGCAATTACAACAATTCGTGATATTGTTGGTAAAATGGACTTAGATGAAACTTTCAGTTCTAGAGATGGAATAAACTCAAAATTAAGAGTTATACTTGATGACGCAACAGACAGATGGGGTTGTAAAATAGATAGAGTTGAAATTAAAGATATAACTCCACCAGCAGACATTAGAGATGCAATGGAAAAACAAATGAATGCAGAAAGAAATAAAAGAGCTTTAATTCTTGAAGCTGAAGCTCAAAAACAATCTGCAGTTACAATCGCAGAAGGTAAAAAACAAGCAGCTATTCTTGAAGCTGAAGCTGATAGAGAATCAAGAATTCGTAGAGCTGCCGGTGAAGCTCAAGCTATAAAATCTGTTGCAGAAGCTAAAGCAAAAGAAATTTCTATGGTTTATGACGCAATAAAATCTTCTGAACCAGATGATAAACTTGTTCAAATAAAATCTCTTGAAGCTCTTGAAGAAATTGCAAAAGGAGATGCAAATAAAGTATTTATACCATTTGAAGCTACTAGTGCTTTAAGTAGTTTAGGTGCTGCAAAAGAAATCTTAAAAGACAATAAATAAACAAAAAACCGACAGTGTCGGTTTTTTTATATTTATAAAAATTTATTTTTTTCCTCAAAAGGTTCAACATGCACAATCGCTCTATAAATCCTATCTAATTTAGATATGTCTAATTCTAATCTATCTGCTAATTTATGACTCTCATAAGTTGTCATATTTCCATCAACAGCGATTGTTAAAAAAATCACGTATTGGTATCCAACAGGAGCAGATGAAATACCATTTATACTTTTTACTTCTTTATATGTATGAACTAAATTAAAAATAATATCTTTTGTATTTTCATCAACTGACCTATCCATTAAAATATTATAACTTTCTATAAAAATTCCAATGCCTGTTTTGCAAATCCACGCAGATATGCCAATACCCACAATACTATCAAACCAATTTATTCCCTTAAGAGATAATAATATCGAAATTAAAGAAAATGTTGTTATTACACAATCATTTCTATGGTCCTCCATACTAGCTTCTAATAAAATATTATTGTATTTTTTATACATTAATCTTGTATATAAAAATAAGAATAATTTTGTTATTATTGTAATTATACATACTACTACCAACCACCAAGAAAAAATTATTTCATTTCCTTTAAATATTGCAATTACTGAGTCTATTATAGTTTTTATAGAAACAACTACCATTGAAATTGCTATAAATAAAGAAAATATATATTCTGCTTTTCCATGCCCAAAATTATGATCTTCATCTCTAGGTTCACTTGCTATTTTATTTCCTATTGCAGTCATAAGTGATGCAAATATATCACCTGCACTATTTATACAATCTGCTATCATTGCTTGACTTTTACTTGTAAAACCAACTATTGCTTTTAATGCTAACAAGAATATATTTCCTATCATCCCATACATTCCAACTTTTTTTGTAACTTTAAATCTTTCTTCCATTTTACTTCCTTCCAAAAGAATTTTTCTTATCAGTAATAGTCATTATATTTTCTTTTTTACTTTTTTTCAAGTCTTTATTGGAAATAATTGCATTTAATTGAAATTTATGCTATAATAAATTATATATTAGAAAATAAAAAAAGAGGTGTAAAATAAATGACACTATTAGTAATAATATATGTTTTAATTTTTATAATATTCGCATTAGTAGCATATGCAGTAATGCAACTTAAATTAGCTGGAATTAATGTAAAAGATTTTTGGAGCTTTATTGAAGCAAACCAAATTTTAGATAAATTGTACGAATTCTCAAAAAAATACAAAACTCTTTCTCCTCAACAACAAGTAGTATATTTGATGGAAGCAGAAAAAGTTTTCACAGCTTTTGATAAAATTCCAGATATTATATGGGAAGATGAATTTAAAAAATATGATGAAGTTCTAAAAAAATACAATGAAATAAAAGTTGATAGATGGATCTCTTATTCTGATTAAAGAGCTCCATTTTTATTTTACAAGAACAAAAATACTTCTTTGCAAAAAATATTATATAAAATGCAAAAAAGTATTTTTAAATTTATATTTTAAATCTTTAAAATCCACTTTTGATTTTTCTTTAAATTTCCCGCCAAAATCTCTTCTGAAATTCTATCTTCTACAAGACTTTGAATTGTTCTTCTTAAAGGTCTTGCACCAAAAGTATTATCAAATCCATTTTCTAAAATTCTTTCTACAACTCCAGTATCTATCTCAACAATATATTTTTGACTTTTTAACCTTTCTTCAACTTGTTTTAACATAATCTGTGTTATTTTTCTTATATCATCTTCATTCAATTTATGAAACACTATTATTTCATCTATTCTATTTATAAATTCAGGTCTTAATTCATGTTTTAGTTCTTTTATTACTTCTTTTTTTATTTCATTATATTCTTTTATATCTTCCCCTGAATTTTCTTTTACATTAAAACCAAGTGACTTTCTTTCTGTAATATGTCTAGCCCCTAAATTAGAAGTCATAATAATAACTGTATTCTTAAAATTAACTTCTCTTCCTTGTGAATCTGTCAGATGACCATCCTCAAGTATTTGTAGCAATATATTCATTACATCTGGATGTGCTTTTTCAATTTCATCAAACAACACAACAGAATATGGTTTTCTCCTAATTTTTTCAGTTAATTGTCCTCCACCATCAAAACCTATATATCCAGGTGGTGAACCTATTAATTTTGAAACAGAATGTGGTTCCATATATTCTGACATGTCTAACCTAATCATTGTATTTTCATTCTCAAACAATATTTCTGCTAGAGCTTTTGAAAGTTCTGTTTTTCCAACTCCTGTAGGTCCCAAAAACAAAAATGAACCTACTGGTCTTTTCGGGTCTTTTAACCCAACTCTTCCTCTTCTAATAGCTTTAGCAACTGCTTCTACTGCTTCATTTTGTCCAATTACTCTTTCATGTAATTTTTCTTCCAAATGTTTTAATTTTTCATTTTCATCTTCTGTCAATTTCTGTACAGGTATTCCTGTCCATTTTGATATTATTTCTGCTATATTTTCCTCATCTATTTCTGTTATATCTCTATTTTTCGTTTTTCTCCATTTATCTGTTTCCTTTTCTAGTTTATCTCTTATCTGTTTCTCATTATCTCTTAATTTAGCTGCTTTTTCAAATTCTTGATTATATATTGCCTCTCCCTTTTCTTTTGATACTATATCCAACTTTTCTTCTAAAACTTTTATCTCATCAGGTTCAGCAAAAATTTTCATTCTAACTTGTGATGCAGATTCATCTATTAAATCTATTGCTTTATCTGGCAAAAATCTATCTGTTATATATCTAACAGATAATGTTACAGCTGATTTTATTGCTTCATCAGTTATTTTTACATTATGATGTGCTTCATACTTATCTCTTATTCCTTTTATAATTTCTATTGTTTCATTTTCTGTTGGCTCTCCAACGTCAACAGGACTAAATCTTCTTTCTAATGCAGAATCTTTTTCTATATATTTTCTATATTCTTCTATAGTTGTTGCACCAATTAATTGAATTTCTCCTCTTGCTAATAATGGTTTTAAAATATTTGCTGCATCTATTGCCCCTTCTGCTGCGCCTGCCCCTACTATTGTATGTATTTCATCTATAAATAATATAACATCTCCAACTTTTTTTACCTCATTCAATGCTTTCTTTATTCTTTCTTCAAAATCTCCTCTATATTTTGCTCCTGCCACCATTCCTGATATATCCATACTTACAATTCTTTTTTCTCTTAAGCTTTCTGGAATTTCTCCACTTACTATTTTTTCTGCTAACCCCTCTACTATTGCTGTTTTTCCTACACCTGGCTCTCCTATTAAACATGGATTATTTTTGGTTCTTCTTGATAATATTTGTATTATTCTTTCTATTTCTTTTTCTCTACCAATAATATTATCAAACTTTCCTTCTTCTGCCTGAAGAGTTATATCTTCTCCAAACTGATTTAATGTTGTCGTAACAGTAAAACTTCCCCTTCCATTTGATATATCATTTTTATTTTCTTTGTCAATTTCTTCCTCATTAATCACTTTTGCTATTTCATTATAAATTTTAGAAATTTCTACATTCAATTCTGTAATTATTCTTACAGCAACACAATCCTCTTCTTTCATTATTGCTAATAATAAATGTTCTGTTCCTATATAATTATATCCTATTCTTTTTGCTTCTAAAAACGCATTTTCTAATATTCTTTTTGTTCTTGGTGTAAAACCTAATGTCTGTTTTATTTTTCTTCCTATTCCTAATAATTCCTCTATTTTTACTTTAACTTTCTCTTCTGTTATCCCTTTATTATTTAGCACTTTTGCGGCTATTCCATCTCCCTCTTTTACTAACCCATATAAAATGTGCTCTGTTCCTATATAATTGTGTCCTAATTCTATTGATATATCATTAGAGATTTCTATTACTTTTTTAGCTTTATTTGTAAATTTGTATATCATTTTTCCTCCTTTGGAACACTTTTCTTTTTTGTCATATCTGACATTTCCTTTGCTTTTTCTTTTTGTGTTGGTAATGGTACCCAAGCAAAATACGATGATACAAATTCACCATATTGTGTTGCATCTTCTCCAACTTCTGGATGCGTTTGTTTCTGTTTTTTACTCATAAAAAAACACCTACCTCTCTATTAAGGTATGTGCTTTTTTTTTCTTTTTATTCATTAATTAATATAATTTAATCTTTTATTCCAAATAATAATTTTACAATTCCTCTTAAACATTTTGGAACTTTTTTTACAACAATAGTCATATGTAAACCTCCTTTTAACAGAGTAACCATAATATTCCTACCAATATTACCATTACTCCTATTAGAAATAACCATCCTAATGTTGGTAAAAATAATACTAGTAATATGCCTATTCCCAACCCTATTAAACATACTCCAAATGTCTTTTTTAAGATTTTCATTATGATTTCCTCCAAGATTTTTATTATATTATATTCCTAAGTTTGATTTATGTGAATATATACATTATTGCCTTAATAATTTTTTATGTTATCTTGGATATTTTTTATAATGTCATTAAAATTAATATCAGAAAAATTTGTTGTATCTATTAATATTTCATTGTCATTTATTTTAAATTCTTTTGATTTTATTGCAGTTTTCTTAAAATTTTCAAAGTCATCAAACATTCCATTTGAAACTAATCCTTTATGTCTTTCACTTGAATTTTCTCTTTTTAAAAATCTCTTATGTAATATTTGTAAATCTCCCTCAAATCTTAATGTAATACTATTATAATTATATTTATTTATCAATTTTTTTATAATATCAGCTGATTCTTTTGTAAAATTACTTTCTACTATTAGAGACATCCCAACTTTCATTTGCATTTCCATTATATAATAAAGTATTGCATAACTATGTGCTCCTACTTTTTGTTTTGCATAATAATCTGAATTTATATTGTTAATTGAATCAAATAAAATCTCTTTAATTTCATCTTTGCTAAAAAATGGTAATTTTAACTCCTGTGAAATCTTTCTACCATAGCTAGTTTTTCCACTTGCCAATTCTCCTGTAATAATTATTATATTTTTATTCTTCATTATTTTTCCTTCATTCTTTTTATTTAATATTAAAAAGGAAACTCAAGACTCAAGCTCAAATTTCCTTATCATATATTTATATATTTTTATTATTATCCGTTTACTAAATCTTTTAATGCTTTACCAGCTTTGAATACTGGAGCTTTAGATGCAGGTATTTTTATTTCTTCTTTTGTTTGAGGATTTCTACCTTTTCTAGCAGCTCTTTTTCTAACTTCGAAAGAACCAAATCCAACTAATTGAACTTTGTCTCCTCCCTTTAATGCTTCAGCTATAACTTCTGTTAATGCATTAACTGCTGCTTCTGTTGCTTTTTTTGATTCTCCTGTTTTTGCAGCGACAGCTGCTACTAATTCAGCTTTGTTCATTATACATTACCTCCTATAAAATTTTGTCTATGTACTCTATACCACTGAAAACAGTAATATTCCGTACTCATTTATCTTATTCTCCAAATTATATTAAAATCCCCTCTTTTTTTTGAAAATTTTAATATATTTTTAATTTTTCTAGTATTTTATATATTTTATCTCCTTTTGGTAGCATATATATATCTTCTTTATTGTAAATTTTTAATGCTACTACTGATGCTATATAAATTATTACAGCACATAATATTGATATTATTGTTACCATATTTCCAGGTCTTATTCCTTTTAATACCAAATAAATTGTATATGAACATATTCCCATTATTGCTGTTGCTAATGCAGGTTTTAAAACAAACTTTTTGAATGGTAGGTCTAGTTTTACATATTTTTTTAATACATTAAATACAATCGTAAATGCAACTGCATGACAAGCTATAGAACCTATTGCAGCTCCATAAACATTTAATGATGGTATTGGTAATAAGATTAAATTTAATATTAATTTAACTATACATCCTATTCCTAATGCAACTGCTGGAACCATCACTTTTCCAAATCCTTGTAATGCCCCATTTATAGTTTGATCCAAAATTGAAAATATTACTGATACTGCTATTAATTGAAGTAACAATGCACCTTGATTTGCATTTGGGTATAATAAGTTTAGTATAGGTTGTGCAAAAATTATCATTCCAACTACACATGGAAGTCCTATTAACATTGAAGTTAATAATGAAAATGATGTTCTTTTAGTTGCTGTTTCTTTGTCATTTTTTGCTTTCGCAGCTGATATTGCAGGTACTAATGCTGTTGCAAATGCTATATTTATTGCAAGTGGTAAATTTGTTAATGTATCAACCTTTCCACTTAATTGTCCATATAATTTTGTAGCAACATCTGATGATAAATATGTACTTAAAATTCTTTTTACAGTAAATGAATCTATATTTTTATTAAATGATGTCATTATTGAGCTTAATGTTAATGGAATAGATACCATTAATATTTTCTTTACTATTGTTTTTACATTTTCGTATTTGTAATTTGTTGAGCTTTGTATTTCATTTCCAATCTCTTTTCTTCTCATTCTATAATAAATAAATAAATAAATGAAACTTGAAAATGTTGCAAGTGTTGTTGCTACATTTGCACCAGCAGCCATCATTTCTGTTGATGTTGAAGTAAGCACTGCTACTACTTCTACGATTACGATTGTTAAAATTGTTTTAAATATCTGTTCTAGTGTTTGTGCTCTTGCTGTAATTTTTAGTGTTCTTCTTCCATTAAAATATCCTCTAAATACTGATGAAATTGATACAAAAAATATTGCTGGTGCCAAAGCTACAAGTGTTAGCTCTGATTCTGGTATTTGTGTCCAATTATATGCAATAACATGTGCTCCAAAGAATAATAACATTGAACCTATTGCTCCGATTGTTCCAAATGTTGCAAGTGCAACTTTAAAAATTCTATTTGCACCTTTATTATCTCCGAACAGCTAATCTTTCTGATACTAATTTTGATATTGCGTTAGGTACTCCTATTGATGATACTGTAAGTAATAATGCATATATCTGATAACCACTTGCATATATCGCATTTCCTGCATCTCCAAATCCCTCTCTATTTGTTAAATATAAAGTATATATCAATCCTAAAACTTTTATTAATATTTGCGAGAACATTACTGTTACTACTCCTTGCATAAAAGTTTCTTTTTTTATTGTTCTTTTTTGTTCTGCCATGTGCTCCTCCTATAATAATTCTATGTTTTTTCTTTCGATTAATTACTTATTATTGTGATATACATATATATTAAAATAAATGAAAGGATTTTGTGTATCTAAGTTTAACGTTAGAAAATCTTATTTAATAAAATGAGGGATGTTCAAACATTTATGTTTGAAAGAGGCTCATTTTATTAATTAGAATTTCAACGGAAAACTTAGCTTATCCAAAATTCTAGAATGTTTTTAATATATATGTATATCACAAAATCAATGTAATTATATATATAAATGTTAAAATTATCAAGAACTTTTTCCAAATTTATTGACAAATTCTTGTTTTTGTATTAAAATTGTTAGGTATTATGTTAAAATATGATTTAAATATAAAACTTCTCCCCGGTAGTTTTATTAATTTAAATTTCATATAAAAAATAAGGATAATAAATTGTAACTTAGACAGCAATTTATTAAGACTTAGAAAAAAATTAATTTAGGAGGGTAAATATTACCATGAATAACGTTACATATAGTGCAAAAAAAGAAACAGTTGAAAGAAAATGGTATATAATTGATGCAGCTAACAAACCATTAGGTAGAGTTGCAACAGAAGCTGCAAGATTATTAAGAGGAAAACATAAACCAACTTTCACACCAAATATTGATACAGGTGATAATGTTATAATTATCAATTGCAAAGATGTTGTATTAACAGGAAATAAAATGAATTCTAAAATTTACAGACATCACTCAGGTTATATTGGAGGAATGAAAGAAACTCCTGCATCAGTAATGCTTACAAAAAATCCAGAAAAAGCTATGACATTAGCTGTTAAAGGAATGTTACCACACAATTCTTTAGGAAGAAAAATGGCAACAAAATTAAGAGTATTCGCTGGTAGCGAACATAATTTACAAGCACAAAAACCAGAAATTTGGAATTATTAATAAGGAGGAACTATTATAATGGCTAAGTCAAATAAAATCGTATATATGGGTACAGGTAGAAGAAAAAGTTCAATAGCTAGAGTAAGATTAGTTGAAGGAACAGGAAAAATAACAGTAAACGGAAAAGATGTTGAAGAATTTTTCGATTTAGAAACTTTAAAAGTTATTGTTAGACAACCATTAACAGTTACAAATACATTAGCAAAATATGATGTAATTTGTTCAGTTCGTGGCGGAGGTGTTTCTGGTCAAGCCGGAGCTATTAGACATGGTATTGCTAGAGCTTTAAATGAAGCTAATTCAGAATATAGACCAGCTTTAAAATCAAACGGATTCTTAACTAGAGATCCACGTATGAAAGAAAGAAAGAAATATGGTCTTAAAAAAGCTAGAAAAGCACCACAATTCTCAAAAAGATAATATATTTTTTATACAAAAAAACTCAGAAGTTACAAAACTTCCGAGTTTTTTATTTCTTAATGGTTTTTAGAATAAATTTTATGGTAAGAGTTCTCACTGTAGTGGACAAGTAAAAACCTTAGAAACATTATATCTAAGGTTTTTTTGTTCTTATTTTTTTCCATTCAACAGATATAGTCATTATGAATATTACTACAATCGAAATTATTATAATCATTTTTTCTAGATTTATATTTATAGGTTTCTTTTTAACATTTAATAATACATTTCCAAAATATAAATCAAAATTTTCTAAATCTATTTGATTTTCTTCTTCTACACCATCATTATAAAAATTTATCAGTATTTGTTTTAAATCCTCTGGTATTTTTTCAGTCATCCCATAAATTTTTACAGTTTCTGGTATTGTTGCATTTTCATCTGTTGAATATGTATAATCTTGTAAATCTTTTAACATATCTATTGTATCAGAATCCAAATTAACAACATACCAATACCCTTTATTAAATGCTATATAATACTTATCATTATTGAATTTCTTTATACTTTCTGAATTTTCATGTACTGTTGAAATTTCTTTTGTTAAGCCTTGTACCTCTAAATATGCATAACTTCCATCCTTATTATCAAGCTCATTATCTATTGTAAAATCTATAGCATTTGGCATTTTTTTACTTTTCTTATAAATTATTGAAAAAGTAGCTCCTATTATAACTATTATGCATATTATATATCCTATTAATATCCAATTTAAAGTTATCTTTCTTTTCTTATTAACTTGACCATCATTGCTCAATATACTTACTCTCCTTTTTATACTTGTATATTAATTTTAATATATTTTTTTGTACAAAAATATTGCTATTGCTAATCCTAGTATACTTGCTATATTAATATGAATTGAAAATGCAAATGTTAAGCTTAAAACATTCATATTTAGTACAAAAGGATTATCTATTCCAAAGGATTGACCATATGATAACCAACTAAGCCAATCCACTTGTGATGCTACTTCTCCTAATAATCCTCCTATTACTAACCCTGCAAATATAAACAATATTACTATCCATGTACTTTTATCTCTTGTAGCCATCTTACTATTCCTCCATTTTTATATTTTATTTAGCTAGTTTCATTGCTAACCATTCTTCTATATTCATAGTCTTACTATTGACTGTCATATAAAATTTATTTTCTCCTGTTGCTGTATTTGATTGCATGTATACAGAATCTAATATATAGCTTGGTATTAATTCTTCTCCATTTGATGTAATTAAATTATAAAACTTATCTTTTTCAACTATAATAACTTTATAACTTGGTATTACAACTGCTGGATATGAGTTTGTTTCTTTTGCTGTAGAACAACCTATATTTGTATATTCAAAATCTTTTATTTTCTCTCCTTTTATATTAAATATCCCCCATAAGTCTTGATCATTTTTTACTGGGATTATATCATCTAATAATATATATTGATTATCTACTCCATTTTGTTCATATTTTCCTTTATCTACTCCTATTTGTTTATAGCTAGGTTCTATTATTACCTTTCCTTTAGTATTCAAAATACCATATAAATTATTTTGTTTTACTAAATATAATCCATTTTTATTATCTATAATCTTTATTTGTTCATATACAATTCTTAATTTTACTGTTGAGTCTTTTCCTAAAACTCCATATTTACCATTGCTTTTAACTAAAAAGTCTGATGTTGATGGTAAATATTTTATATCTTCATATTTACTTTCTAATAGATCTTCTCCAGTATTTACATTAACTACTCCATATTGATCATTTGTATTTATTATCATCATATCGTCAAATATGGCCTGCCTATCAGCAAATACTTCTGATAATTTTTTTGTTTCTCCATCAATTTTTAATTGTGTTGCATAATAGTTATTTAAATAATCCATTGTATATATATTTATTCTGTTTTTTTCTAAATCATAATTTAATAATATATTAAATGCTTTTTCTGCTCCCTCTGGAGTTGTATATAATGTTCCATTTTCCTCAAATACCTTTTCTTTAAGATTTATATATTCATACTCTGTATCTTCTCTAGTCTTTACCAAAACATCTGAATCTTTTGAAAACATTGCGACCTCATATTCATTTTTTACATAACATTTAGTAGTATCTTCAGATTTCATTTTATAATCTCCATTATAATCCTCATAGTTTAAATACTTTGCTATTTTTCTTATTGGAATATATAATTTCTTCTCATTGTCTTCTTTTATATATATTATTTTTTCTATCTCATTATTCTTTTGTCCATCTATTGTTATTTTCATCATTGAATTTTTTAAGTACATTATTCCAACAATTATTGCTATAGTTATAACTACTAGCACTGCTATACAAATCCCTATAATAATAGTTAACTTTGATTTTTTTCTCTTTTCAACCTCTTCATACAATTCCATGTATTTTCCTCCTATTTTTCATATCCATATTTTTTATAAAATTCTTCTTTAAATGTCATTAAGTTATCATTTTCTATTTCTATTCTAACTCTTTCCATCAATTTAGTCAAGAACCTTAAATTATGAATTGAAAGCAATCTTACACCTAATATTTCATTTGCTTTTATTAAATGTCTTATATAAGCTCTTGTATAGTTTTTGCAAGTATAACAATCACATTCTGGATCTAATGGTGTCCAGTCCCTCTCATATGTTGCATTTCTTACTACAACTTTTCCATGTGATGTCATTGCAGTTCCATTTCTCGCTATTCTTGTTGGTAATACACAGTCACACATATCTATTCCTGCTATTGCAGCTTCTATCAAATAATCTGGCGTTCCAACTCCCATCAAATATCTTGGCTTATTTTTCGGCATAAGTGGTGTTGTATATCTTAATATATCTAAAAATTCTTCTTTAGGTTCTCCTACACTTATTCCTCCGATTGCATAACCTGGTAAATCTAATTCTATCAAGTCTTTTGCACTTTGACTTCTTAAATCCTTGAAAAATCCTCCTTGAATTATTCCAAATAACCCTTGTTTGTCTTCTTGTTTATGTGCTTTCTTACATCTTTCTGCCCATCTTGTTGTTCTTTCCATAGAATTTTTTGTGTATTCATATGTTGATGGATATGGACAACATTCATCAAATGACATTATAATGTCTGCTCCTAAATCTTCTTCTATTTCCATTACTGATTCAGGAGAAAAGAAATGTTTACTTCCATCAAGATGTGATTTGAATTCTACACCTTCCTCTGATATAGTTCTTAATGCTCCTAAACTAAATACTTGAAATCCACCACTATCTGTCAATATTGGTCTATTCCACTTCATAAAGTTGTGTAATCCCCCTGCTTCTTTTACTATTTTATTTCCTGGTCTTAAATATAAGTGATATGTATTTGATAAAATAATTTCTGCTTTTACTTCTTCTTTTAATTCTTCTGGTGTCATTGATTTTACTGTTGCTTGTGTTCCAACGGGCATAAACACTGGTGTTTGTATATCTCCATGTGGTGTGTGCACTATTCCTCTTCTTGCTCCAGTTTGTTTGCATTCATGTAATAGTTCATATGTTATTGCTGGTTTCATTTTATCTTCTCCTATTCATTTAATTTATAAACATTGCATCTCCAAAGCTGAAAAATTTATATTTTTCTTTTACAGCTTCATTATATGCTTTCATTATATATTCTTTCCCTGCTAATGCTGATACTAACATTAATAATGTTGATTCTGGTAAATGAAAATTTGTTATTAATCCATCTATACATTTGAATTTATATCCTGGATATATAAATATCTTTGTATCTCCTTCTATTGGTTCTACCATACCATTCTTTTCTGATGCAATTGTTTCTAATACTCTGCATGATGTTGTTCCAACTGCAATTATTTTTTTCCCTTGTCTTTTTGTTTCATTTATTTTATCTACGTCTTCTTGTTTTATATAAAAGTGCTCTGAGTGCATATCATGTTCTTCTATATTTACTACTTTTACTGGTCTGAATGTTCCAATTCCAACATGAAGTGTAACATTTGCTATTTTTACACCTTTTTCTTCTAACTTTTTTAATAACTCTTCTGTAAAGTGCAATCCTGCTGTTGGTGCTGCTGCAGAACCTTCATATTTTGCATATACAGTTTGATATCTATCATTTTCTTTTAATTCCTCATGTATATATGGTGGCAATGGCATTAATCCAATTTGATCTAATATTTCATTAAATATTCCTTGATACTTAAATTGAACTTTTCTTGTTCCTCCTGGCATTGTATCTAGTATTTCCGCTTCTAACAAACCATCTCCAAATATTACTTTTGTTCCAATGTGTAATTTATTTCCAGGTCTTACAATACTCTCCCAAATATCTCCTTCTATTCTGTTTAATAATAGAAATTCAACTTGTGCTCCTGTCTCTTTTTTTCCATATAGTCTTGCTGGTAATACTTTTGTGTTGTTTCTTACTAAACAATCTCCTGGTTCTAAATAGTCAATTATATCTTTAAATATTTTATGTTCTATTGTTTGTTTTTTTCTATCTAATACCATTAATCTTGATTCATCTCTTTTTTCTAATGGTGTTTGTGCTATTAGTTCTTCTGGTAATTCATAACTAAATTCTGATACTTTCACTTTTTTACTTACTAGCCCTATTTTATTTGAAAAGCTAGTATTCTCCCTTCTTCATTTTTACTTATATATTGTACTATTTTTTCTCTAATATTTCAAGTTTTATAGAACAAATAAAAAAAATAATATCTAGTTCTTATTTGAACCAAATATTACTTTTTAGTGTACTTTATTTTTTCACATTACATTTTTAATATTTTTTTCATATTTTCTACATTTGTGTCTCCTATTTTTTCTGATATTGCTATATCATATTTTATAAATACATCCATAATTTCTTGATGGTCATTTTTTCTATTAATTTCATATTGAATCCATCTTTTTTCGTTTCTTTCCCAACGTTTGTCATTTTCTTCCCAACGTCTTTCATTCTCTTCCCAACGTTTTTCATTTTCTTCCCAACGTTTTTCATTTTCTTCCCAACGTTTTTCATTTTGCTCCCAACGTTTATCATTTTCTTCCCATTTTTTCTTATTTTCATCCCAACGCCTTAAATTTTCTTGCCAATGCTCATTTTCAATTTCTCTACTCTTTTTTATTTCTGCCCTTAACTCATTAAATTCTGCTACAGTTTGCACTTGAAAATTATTTAATGTTTGCAATATTTGTATTAACATTTCATTAGTATCTACCATATAATTAACCTCCTTGAATTTTTATTGATTTAATAATCTAAAAGATTTAAATTGTTTTCTATGTATGAATTAAATTCTCTTTTGAAATAATAAAAAGTACACCTTAGAATATATGCTATACAAAAATAGAAGCATATATTAATAATATGCCTCTATTATATATTCTCATTTTGCTATTGTCAAGAACTTTTTGTCACAAATCCGACATTCATTTTATTTAACTACTTCAACATCAAGCATTAATTTTTCTCCATTGATACTAACTTCTGTATAAGTTTCTCTTTGGGCATTATACACTACATTTTCTGTTAATGTTTCTTTTTTTATTTCTGTTTCAAACTTCTTTACAAGTTCTTCTAACATTTCATTTTCAGATACATATAGATTTATTTTATCTAAAACTTCAAATTCTTTATCTTTTCTCATATTTTGAACTTTTGATAAAATCTCTCTTACATATCCTTCTTCTTTTAATTCTGGAGTTATTGTTGTATCTAGGACTACACCTATTTCTCCTTCACCGGCAAATGCAAATCCTTCTTTTCCTTGCATTGTAACAAGTAAATTTTCAGAAGTTAATTCTATTTGCGTTCCATCAATATCTATATATTCTACTCCACCATTTTTTACTTTGTTAGCTAAATCCATTTGATTTAATTTTGAAATTTCTTCTCTTATTTTTGGTATTAATTTTCCATATTCTTTTCCTAATACCGGTAAATTTGGTTTTATTTCAAAATGAACATATTCATTCATGTTTGCACCTAAATCTACTTCTTTTACATTTAATTCTTCTTTTACTATATTTCCATAGTATTCAGGTAAAGTATCTACAGATATTAATATTTGGGAAAGTGGTTGTCTATTCTTAATATTTGCTGAATTTCTTGCACTTCTTCCTAATTTTACTAATGAATAAGCTAAATCCATCTCATTTTCAAGTTTTTTATCTATAGTTTTTTCATCAACTTCTGGCCATAAGCATAAATGAACACTTTCTGGTGCTTTTTCATCTAATCCTACAACAAGGTTCTGATAAATTTCATCTGTCATAAATGGTACAAATGGTGCTGATATTTTTATTAAGTTTACTAATACTTTATATAATGTTGTATATGCTCCTATCTTATCATCTGTTAATTCTTCTCCCCAGAATCTCTCTCTGTTTGTACGAACATACCAGTTTGAAAGTTCATCTGTAAAGTCTTCTATTTGTAAAGCTGCACTTGTTATATCATATTTGTCTAATTTTTCTGCAACTTCTTTTATTAAAGTATTTAATTTTGATAATATCCATTTATCCATTATATTTTCTGATTTGAAATCAGCATATTTATTTGGATTGAATTTATCTATTTCTGCATATAGAACATAAAATGAGTATACATTCCACAATGTACTTAAAAATCCTCTTTGTGTTTCTTGTACATTGTTTAATCCTAATCTTGTAGGAAGCCATGGTGCTGAGCATGTGTAGAAATGCCATCTTGTTGCATCTGCCCCAACTGAATCTAGTAATACCATTGGGTCTACACCGTTCTTCTTTGATTTAGACATCTTTTGTCCTTTTTCATCTAATACATGACCTAATACTATACAATTTTCATATGATGGTTTATCAAATAAACATGTTGATACTGCAAGTAATGTATAAAACCATCCTCTTGTTTGATCTATTGCTTCTGAAATGAATTGTGCTGGGAAGTGTTTTTCAAATTCTTCTTTATTTTCAAATGGATAATGTAATTGTGCAAATGGCATTGAACCTGAGTCAAACCAACAATCTATTACTTCTTTGAATCTTGTCATCTCTTTTCCACATTCTGGGCATTTTAAGTGTACATTGTCTATATATGGTTTGTGTAATTCAATTTCTTCAGGACAATCGATTGCTTTTTCTTTTAATTCAGCTATTGAACCTATACATTCTTCATGACCACATTCACATTTCCATACTGGTAATGGTGTTCCCCAATACCTATCTCTTGAAATTCCCCAATCTATTACATTTTCAAGGAATTTTCCAAATCTTCCTGTTCTAATTGTATCTGGATACCAATTTATTTTGTTGTTATTTGCAACTAATTCGTCTCTTAATTTTGTCATTGCAACAAACCAACTTTCTTTTGGATAGTATAAAAGTGGTGTGTCACATCTCCAACAATGTGGATATGAGTGTAAATGTTTTTCTTTTGCAAATAGTTTTCCATGTTCTGCAAGCCATTTACAAATGTCTTCATTGCAATCTCTAACAAATTTTCCTGCCCATGGTTCAACTTCTGGTACAAATTTTCCAGATTTATCTACCAAATTCACAAATGTTATTCCATTTTGTTTTGCAACTAAGCTATCATCTTCACCATAAGCTGGTGCTATGTGTACAATTCCTGTACCATCTTCTATTGTTACATAATCTCCATGTATTACTTCAAATGCTTTTCCATCTACTTTTGCAAATGGCATTAATTGTTCATATTTTGTTCCTAATAATTCTGTTCCTTTGAATTCTTTTACTATTTCATATGGTGTTTCCTTTAATACATTTGTAAGTAAGTCTTTTGCTAATATATAATTTTCATATTTTGGTTCATCATCTGTTCCAATATTTGCTTTTACTTCAACATATGTATATGCTTTGTTAACACATAATGCTAAGTTTGATGGTAATGTCCATGGTGTTGTTGTCCATGCTAATATGTATTTATCTTCACCAACTACTTTGAATTTTGCAATACATGTTAAATCTTTTACATCTTTATATCCTTGTGCAACTTCATGTGATGAAAGTGCTGTTCCACATCTTGGGCAATATGGCATTACTTTATGTCCTTCATATAATAATCCTTTTTTCCACATTTCTTTTAAAGCCCACCATACTGATTCAATATAATCATTGTGATATGTTACATATGGATTTTCCATATCAACCCAGTATCCAACTTTGTTTGTCATCTCTTCCCACATATGTACATATGTAAATACACTTTCTTTACATTCTTTTACGAATTTTTCTACGCCATATTCTTCAATTTGTTCTTTTCCTGATATTCCAAGTTTTTTCTCAATTTCAAGTTCAACTGGAAGTCCATGTGTATCCCATCCAGCTTTTCTATCAACATGATATCCTTTCATTACTTTATATCTTGGGACAATATCTTTCATAACTCTTGTTTCAATGTGTCCAACATGTGGCTTTCCATTGGCTGTTGGTGGTCCATCATAAAATGTGAAATATCTTTTTCCTTTATTCATATCAAAATTTTTCTTTATGATATTTTTTTGTTTCCACATTTCTGCTACTTCATTTTCCATTCCTACAAAACCATTTTTTAATTCTACTTTTTTGTACATACAACTTCCTCCTCTTTTTTATTTATTAAAATTTGATTTTACACTTTTAATATCTTGTAATTCAAATCTATATTTTTGCTTTACATTTGGATATTTGTTATGGTCTACTTCTGATAAAAACATTTTCTTTGGACGTATCCATAAACTACAATCTTCATACAATTTTCTGTATATAACCATTTCTTCTTGAGTTTCAGAATCTTTTGCAATTTCTTCAACTAAGTAATAATCTCCTTTGAAATGTTTGTAAATTCCATTGATTTTTAGTTCTTGCATAATATCCCTCCTTTATTATTTTTAACTAGCAAAACAAAAAATCCTAATATGCATTTTGTTTTGCATATTAGGACGAAATTTATCTTATAATATTAATTCCGCGGTACCACCTATTTTAATATTAAACATTTAATATTCTCTCTTTTATCTTTAACGCAGATTTACGTCAAAACTTACTTTTTGTTTGTTCAGTTTTGCAACTAACATAGGTGATAACAAATAATTTTTACTTTCAAACTCACACCAAATGTTTGATTCTCTCTTAAGCTATTATATTATTTGTGTTGTCCTTGTTACTGTTTTTATTGTTACTTATTATATCACTCAAACTTTATATTGTAAAGTTAAATTTCAATTTTTTTATCAAAAAAAACACGCTAATCTAATAACGTGCTTTTACATATCAACTAGGCTTCTTCCACAGGATAAACACTTACTTGTTTTTTATCTCTACCTTTTCTTTCAAACTTAACTTTTCCATCTATTAATGCATATAGTGTATCATCACTACCTTTTCCAACATTAACACCTGGATGCATTTTTGTTCCTCTTTGTCTAACTAAAATATTTCCAGCTAAAACAAATTGTCCATCTGCCCTTTTGACACCAAGTCTCTTAGATTCACTGTCTCTACCGTTCTTGATACTACCTTGACCCTTTTTATGTGCCATTATTCTCACTCCTTTCGGCATTATTCTAGTTTTTTATTTCTCTTTAAATTATTTTCTTAAATTATTTTGTTTCTGTTTTTTTTGTCTTTTCAGTTTTTGTTGTTTTTACAGTTTTTTCTGCCTTTTCACTAGCTTCTGCTTTTTTTGTTGTAGCTGTTTTTATTCCTGTAATTTCAACTTTTGTGTATGGTTGTCTGTGTCCTTGTTTCTTTCTTTCATTTTTCTTAGCTTTCATCTTAAATACTATGATTTTTTTAGCTTTTCCATGAGAAACAACTTTTCCCTCAACTTTTACACCTTTAACATAAGGATTTCCAACTTGTACTTTTCCATCATCTGATACTAATACTACTTTATCAAATGCTACTTTTTTTCCTTCTTCTGCATCTAATTTTTCGAAAAATACTACATCTCCTTCTGCTACTTTGTATTGTTTTCCACAACTTTCAATTACTGCGTACATTAAAAATGCACCTCCCTTATTTGTATACTCGCTAATCCTTAAAAAAGGTAGTTATTTATATGTTTATATCTCATATTTCTAACATTTATTTACCTTGACTAAGCGGATTACAGTTACTTATTTTAACATATTTGCCAATACTTGTCAAGTTTTTCAACAATTTTTTTCACTCACTGTTTGAATATTATTTTCTTTTAAATTAATATCAATAAATTATTTAAATATAATCTTTGAATGAAATGACGAATGTGTATGAAAAAATTTTAATCAAATAAACTTCATACAAAAACAAGGCTTTCGCCTTGCTTTTATTCTTTTATTGAATTGTAAAAATTAGCTGTTGTTGCACTTATATATGGTATTACATATATTGAAGCAATTCCAAAAGTAATTCCAACTAACATATACCACCAAAAGAAAGATAATTGTAATACAAATAAATCAAATTTATGTCCATCCATTATTTCTTTACTTTTATTTAATACTTCATCTGTAGTCAATTCAGGATTCTCAGTTATTATATATGGTATCATTGCATAAGAAAATGCTTTTATAATTCCAGGAATAACTAATAGTAATGACCATACAAAAACAAGTATATATCTTGCAATATATGTCCATACAATTTTTCCAGTTATTTTAAAACCATTAAAAATGTCTTCTACTTTAATTTCTTCATTTTTAGTAAGTTTTAAATATACCATACATATAGAAACTTCAAATACTGGTGTTATAATTAATGCACCAACTGTTCCTATTACTGGTACAGACGAACATGCTACTCCAAGTGCTCCAATTATTAACATCATAACAAATAAAATACCAATCTTTCCTTTTATTTGCTCTTTAGCTGCAGATTTTAGTTCGACTCTTGTCATATTTTTTCCTCCCCCTTTTATTTTTCATTTAAATTGTATTTCTTTTTTTCATTTATGTCAAGATTTTTTTCAAACTATATCAATTTTTCTAATTCTTTTATTTTATCTCTAACTTGGGCAGCTTGTTCAAATTCCATTTTACTAGCATATTCTAACATTTCATCTGTTAATTTGTTTATAGTTTCTTTTATATCTTCTTCTTTTTCTAATCTATATTCCACACCAATATTTTCAGTTTGAATTGCTCTAATCGAATCTCTAATTGTTTTCTTAATTGTTTTTGGAATTATATTATGTTCTTTATTATATGCTTCTTGTATTCCTCTTCTTCTATTTGTTTCTTTTATAGCTTTTTCCATTGAGTCTGTAAGTTCATCTGCATACATAATAACTGTTCCATCAGTATTTCTTGCAGCACGTCCTATTGTCTGAATTAATGAACGTTCTGAACGCAAAAATCCCTCTTTATCAGCATCAAGTATTGCTACTAATGAAACTTCTGGTATATCCAGTCCTTCTCTTAATAAATTAATTCCAACCAATACGTCAAATTCCCCCAAACGTAATTTACGAATTATTTCCATTCTTTCTAATGCTTTAGTATCTGAATGTATATAATTTACTTTTATATCTAAACTCTTTAGATATTCAGTTAAGTCTTCTGCCATTTTTTTGGTTAAAGTAGTTACAAGTATTCTTTCTTTTTTTTCTACTCTTATTCTAATTTGTTCTAACAAATCATCTATCTGATTTGCAACTGGCTTAACTTCTATTTTAGGGTCAAGTAGACCTGTAGGCCTAATAATTTGTTCAACCACATTATTTCCTGCATGTTCTTTTTCATAATCCGCTGGTGTTGCACTTACAAATACAACTTGATTTATTATCTCTTCAAATTCGTTAAACATAAGTGGTCTATTATCAAATGCTGATGGAAGCCTAAATCCATATTTTACAAGTGATTCTTTACGTGCTCTATCCCCATTATACATTGCTTTAACTTGTGGAATTGTTGCATGTGATTCATCTATTAATAATAAGAAATCTTTTGGAAAATAATCAAATAGTGTAAATGGTGGACTCCCTGCTTCTCTTCCACTCATGTGTCTTGAATAATTTTCTATTCCTTGACAAAATCCTGTTTCTTTCATCATTTCTATATCAAAATTTGTTCTTTCTTGTATACGTTGTGCTTCTATTAATTTATTTTGACTTTTAAAATATTGTACTCTTTCTTCCATTTCTTGTTCAATAGTCTTTATCGCTCTTTCCATTTTTTCTTTTGACGTTACATAATGCGAATTTGGAACTATCATTACATGTTGCCTTGTTCCTATTGTTTTTCCTGTTAATGGATTTATTTCACTTATTTTTTCTATTTCGTCTCCCCAAAATTCTACCCTTATTGCTGATTCTCCTTTATCTGATGGATAAATTTCTACAATATCTCCCTTTGCTCTAAATGTCCCTCTTTTAAAGTCAATCTCATTTCTTGTATATTGTATATTTACTAATTTTTTTAACATTTTGTCTCTTTCAACTTGCATCCCTGGACGTAATGATACAATCATATTTTCATAGTCAATTGGATCTCCTAGCCCATATATACATGATACTGATGCTACTATTATTACATCTCTTGTTTCAAATAATGAAGCTGTCGCAGAGTGTCTTAATTTATCTATTTCATCATTTATTGATGCATCTTTTTCAATATATGTATCTGATTGTGCAATATAACTTTCTGGTTGATAATAATCATAATATGAAACAAAATATTCAACATGGTTTTCTGGAAAAAATTCTTTGAATTCGGAATATAGTTGTCCTGCTAGTGTTTTATTATGTGCTAATACTAATGTTGGCTTCTGTGTTTTTTCTATTATGTTTGCCATTGTAAATGTTTTTCCAGAACCTGTTACTCCTAGAAGTGTCTGATATTTTTCGCCTTTTTCTATTCCTTTTACTAAATAATCTATTGCCTTAGGTTGGTCGCCTGTTGGCTTGTATTCTGAGTGTAATTTAAACATATTTTCCTCCTTCTTAATTGTAATTAAAAATTTGTCCCACTATATAATTAACTACTTTTTATAAAAGTGAAAATCATAGTAATCTTGTCCATAGCCTAAAGTTTTTTTCGAGTATATCCTAATTATAATGCTTCTACCAATTATTATATCAACTTACAAACTTAATTACTCGTAATTTTTTTCACAAACTCTATATAATTTTTTTCTAAATAAATTCAAACCTTAAATATCTTTTCCGGATTATACATTGGTCTTTTTAAGGTTTCATTTTTTAACTCATTTAAAACTTAAAACTTTTCTTGCATATTATATTATATTTTTTCAATAACTTCAACTGTTTTCTCACTATTCTGCAAACGTGTAGGATACAAGACAATAGTTTTGATTAATATTATCAACAAAAACATAAAATATAAACTTTACATTTTATGTTAATTGTGATATAATATATATGCAGTCACAAAAAATATTCAAAAAAGGAGAATGCTTATGTTCGACATCAAAGGAAAAGCAACAGCAAATGTTTTCGTGAAAGGGTTTGCACAGGAAGTAGATTATGACAAACTGGTCAGCCCATCAGATTGCCAGGGCGAGTTCGTAGCGATTATCACCGACCTCGTTACATCAGAACCACTTATGGTAACATCAGCGGTTCTGACAGAGGCTGGAAAGTGGAGCCTCAAATGTACTGATGGTACCGCTTTAGAACTCGAAGCAGAACCAAAAAAACCTCGTGAAATGGTATATGCAATACCTGTAACCAATTTCAGAGAGTCTGTTTGGGGTAACAGCTACGATGTAGTTTTCCCAGAGGATTACGACATCGTCAGCAGAGCAATTTCTGAAGGCAGTAAACAGTCCTATAGACTCATCGGCTATATTGACCGTCAAAAGGTTGTAACAAGCCGTTTTGTGAAATTTTGGACTGATGGAACAGGAAAACACCACGGCATAACCAAGAGTGGATCTCATTATGTATTTTAATACATAACACTGCTTTTGCCGTCTCCCCCCCTATTGATGTAAATGCATCATTGGGGGGTTTTCTATATTGACTTGTTATGTCAATTATGCTATAATTTTCAATGTTCCTAATAAATCATTAGGATTAATTTAATAATCTCCTTATGGAGTTAACATATATAACAAGTAATCAACAATAAATATTTAAGGAGGTATTTGAATGAGTGAAAAAAACAAAGATTTCTATGTGTGGACAATTACAAAATATATCAACTCCACTCATAAATGGTGGGGAATTGATATAATGTCCATATACGACAACATCAAAAAAGATTTTCCTAATGCTACAGAAGCAATTCAAAAAATGTATCACAAGTTAAGAAAACCCAATTTCTACAAATCTAAACTTTTAGTTTTTGAGCAAGCTGAATACATTTATGAAGCTATTGCAAATTTAATTCCGCAGTACAATGAACTTCAATATACTATAACAACTAAAGAACAATCACAAAAATATGAAGAATTGAATATGCACTCTTGGAATCGGTTTATAGAAACTAGCCGTATTGACTTGCTTATGGCTATTTTATTGTTCACAGAAGAATTTATTTTAGAACCTGTACAAAGTGACAATGTAAATCTTACTGACAATCATCTTACTGTAATTGGAAACTTTGTTACTCTCGAAGTATCAAGAAAAGAAGATAAAACACATATCTCTATTCTAGTTAGAGATGTTATACTTCTTAAATATGCGATACTCAATTAACTTAAAAGACAATATAGAATATTATTTTCTATATTGCCTTTTTTTAAAATATTTCTTCTATAATTTTCTCTGCAATATCTTCTTTACCAGAAGCAATAGTATAATCATTAAATCCTTTAACAATAAACGCTTTATGGCTACCTTTTCTGATATTTTCTAAATCATTAGCAACTACCAAATTACAATTATTTTTATTTTTCAAATTAATTGCAGTATCAATTAATTCCTTTTCACTAACATTATCAAGTAATTTAAATCCCACTAAATATGTACTTGGACTGATATCTTTTATCATAGATATTATTTTAGGTGTTTTCTTTAATTTAATAATTAAATTCTCTTTATTAGATGAAATTTTATTATCATTCAAATTTTCTTTATTAGAGCAAATTAAATCAATAACACTTTTATTAGGATTACTGCTTATATTTAAAGCCAGATTTTCTGCAGTTGTAACATAATCAACAGAATAATCTGATACAGCCATAGAATGTATAAAATAATCTATTTTATTACTTGTTAATAATCCTTTTACTGATATCTCTAAATCTTTAGTATCTGTAATTTCAATAATTTGAATTTTAGGATGTATTGGTTTGAATGAACTTTTTGAGCAAATATAATAAATTTTTTCTATTTGTTCTTCATTTGATTGTATTAATTTATTTGCTATTGTACATCCTAATTTTCCAGAACTACTATTTGTTATTTTTCTTACATTATCTATTTTTTCACTGGTTCCTCCTGCTGTTATAATTACTTTTTTCATTTTATCTTTCCTCCTTTATCAACTTTTTAATATAATCAATTATTTCTTTATTTTGTGGAAGTTTTCCTTTAGCTTCATCTCCACAAGCAAGATGTCCTACAGTTGGTTCAATAATTTTGTATCCATATAATTTTAATTTTTCTAAATTGTTTTGTACTATTGGATTTTCATACATTCCATTATTCATTGCTGGTGCAAATATAACTGTTGATTTTGTTGCCATAATAGTTGTAGAAAGCATATCATCCGCTATTCCATTAGCTACTTTTCCAATTATATTAGCAGTTGCTGGAACTACTAAAAATATATCTGCTTTTTTGGCTAGACTAATGTGTTTTACATCAATATAATCTGGTCTTTCAAACATATCTGTAATTACTTTATTACCAGATAAAGTTTCCAATGTTAAAGGTGTAATAAATTTACAAGCATTCTTAGTCATAATTATATCTACATTGGCACCTTGCTGTTTTAGGTAACTAATAATTCCACAAGTTTTATAAACTGCAATTCCTCCAGTTACTCCTATAACGATATTTAAATTTTCAAACATATTTATTCCTCCCTTTCAGTTACATTTTATCTCAAGCATATTGATAAGTAAAATATATTTATGCTATAATGTTCATAAGGAGGGCTTATAATGAATGTAGATTTAGAATTATATAGAGTTTTTTATGTAGTTGCTAAAAATAAGCATATGACAAAAGCCAGTGAAGAATTGCACATATCTCAACCTGCAATATCTCAGTCAATAAAAAAATTAGAAATGCAATTAGATGGCACATTGTTTTTAAGGAGTAATAAAGGTATGGAACTTACTGAAGAGGGCAAAATGTTTTATGAATATGTTAAAGGAGCCCTTGAACTTATTAACAATGCAGAAAATAAATTTACATTGTTTAAAGATTTATCAAAAGGAGAAATAAAAATCGGATGTTCAACAACTTTAACTAAATTAATTTTGATAAATTCTTTAAAACATTTTCATAGTGATTATCCAAATATAAATATTAATATAATAAATGATTTAACTAGCAACCTAATAACTGATTTAAAATTAGGTAAACTAGATTTTGTTATTTTTAATGAAAGTAATATTAAAGAAACAAATTTAAATCTAGAAAAATTAAAAGAATTAAAACAAGGATTTATTTACAATCCAAAGTTTTATGATGACCGTGTTGTAAATTTTGAAGACTTAAACAATTATCCACTTATTTTACAAAAAGAAGAATCAAATAGTAGAAAATTACTAGATTACATTGCACTTCAAAATAATGTTAAACTAATTCCTAAAATGGAAGTTGTTAGTCAAGAATTAATTACAGAATTCGTAAATATTGGTTTAGGGATTGGTTTTGTAATTATAGATTTAGCAAAAAGGAATTTTAAAACTATAAATGAACTAAATATAAATAAAGTAATACCAAATATAAATATATATTTAGCAACCAATAAATCTGTTTCACCTACATTTGCATGTAAAACATTTTTAAAATATTTGAGATAATTTGTTGTCTTACAAACCAAAAAGCTACCATTAATAGGTAGCTTTTTGGTTATAAAATTTACCTTACTATTTTAAAAATGTTTACCTTTTCTTTTCACTTTATTGTTTTTTTCATCTTCATTCTCTTTATTGTCTTCTTTTTCTTCTTCTATTTCTGTAACTTCCCCAAGTTCTTGATGTTCAGCAAGCGCTTTATCTAATTCATCTCCTCCTGGTAGGTCTATATTCTCTTCATTCTTTTTTTCTTTTGCTATTTTTATTTTTAATATTATTGCTATTATTATAAATATAATTAAAACAACTATTAATATTACTTTTATTATTTCTTCTCTTCCCCATGTTGATGGTTTAAGCCAACTCATTTTTTCTTCTTCTGCTAAGCTTTTGTTAACAATTATTTGGTATGTTGCTGTCTTATCTTCTTTTTCATTTCTTACTAAGATTGTTATTGTATTTTCACCTAATGCTAATTCTTCATTTCCATATATTTCGACTGTTGTATCATCATCTGTTGCGATTGTTCTTATATCTAGTGTACTTAAATCTTCGGTTAAATCTACTTTATATTCATATGTTCCAGTTTCAAAACTTGGATTTAATGTTACACCACTTATTTCTAATGATGACAATCCAAATTCACCATCTGAATCGTTTGCTACAGATGTAGTCCCATCTCCTCTTGTTACTTCTATTGTATATGTCTTTTTTGTTCCATTTTCTGCTGTTACTTCAATATTTATATTATTTTTTCCCTCTTTTAATGATTTTTTTCCTATTCCTGCTATTTGTGCTTTTGTATCTGTTGCTTCTGCATATATTTCTATTTCTTTTACATCTTTTGGAACCTGTACACTATAATTTGTTTTATCTTTTTGAAAACCTGAAAAATCATATTTTTCTGGTTTTATTCCCAAACTTTTTAAACTTGCATCTCCTGATGTATCTTCTGTTTGTGTTTCTTCAGCTGTTTTTCTTTTTATTGTTAATGTATATGTTTTTGTGTTTCCTGCTTCTGCAGTTACTGTTAATGTTACTTTTTTACTTTCTCCCTCATTTAATGATACATCTCCTGTTCCAGTAACTTTTGCTTTCGAATCTAACGGACTTGCATATACATTTACTTTTGAAACATTATTAGGTATTTCTACACTATAGTCTGTTTTGTCTCTTTTAAATCCACTAAAATCATTTGGCTTTATTCCTAAATTTTTTAATCTTGCTTCTGTTGATTTTGATGCTGTTGTGTTGCCACCTGTTGTACCATTACCTGAATTGTTTGAATCAGAAGCTGTTGTATCTTTTGCTTTAACCGTTACTGATTTTTGAGCAGATACATCAACATATTGTCCATTTAAAACTGCTGATGAATCAGATGTAACTTGAACATTAATAGTTCCCTCTTTTTCACATTTAAATGTTGCTGAATTCGAATAAGTATTAACTTGACCTGCTAAGCTCCCATCAACAACTTTAATTTTTCCTGACACTACTCCTGTAACATCCGCAGTAACAGACGATGTATGAACATTCGGAACTGTTACAGTTATTTTTACTTCATCTCCTACTTTAGGTTCACTAGGTGATATTGTTATGCTTGTTGCACTTGCCTTATCACTTATTAATATTATTCCTATAAAGAATATTATACTTATACATAACTTTTTTAATTTGTTCACATTAACTCTCCTATTCCTTTAATATTATTTGTATCATCAAATACATATCCATTGAATCTATTTTTCCATCTGTATTTAAATCTATACTTTTCTTTTGATTTTCATCTAACTGAATATTTCCTAGTATATATTGTATTATATAATACATATCCATTGAATCTACTTTTCCATCTCCAGTAATATCACCATTTGCTGTATTTGTATTATTATCTGGCTGGCTTGGTGTTTCTTCATTTACAGGAACTAAATATAATTTATATGTTGCTTCTGAATCATAAGTCTGTCTAGCAGCATATCCTTTAGTTCCATCAGCTTTCATAACATAATCCCAATAAGTTCCATCAACTTTGTCTGTTGCCTTAACTAATCTTGTAACAATTTCATCTTTATAAACACTTGCTATTTTATTTGCTGATTTTTTAGGTTCACTTCTTAAGTATAACGAATTTGTTACATTAACCTTTACCAAATCAGTAGTTGTTGGTAGATTAGATGAAGATGTTGAAGGTCTTCCTGCTACTGATGTTGGCATATTTTTATATAAAGGTATTATAAAAGTATATTCTGCGTCAACAGAACCAACACTTTCAAAAGTTTTCCTTAAAGTTTGCCCCTCATTTTGTGCAGCTAAAATATTTTGCATATATTGATGCCAATACAAATTCCCATCTGAATTTTCAACATCAAATTTTTGAAAATATAATGTATCTTGTCCTCTAGAAATATAACTTTGAACAATTATTTCAGTTCCACCTGTAATTGAGCTTTCTAATGAAGTCCACCCATATGATTGTGCTCTTTTTAACCCATTTAAAATAACATTTTCTTTTCCACTTCCACTTGCACCTATATTGAACACATTATAGTAACCTACATATTGCCCATTATATCCTTTTCCCTCTGATAATGTTGAACCGTTTTTTCCTTGTTCTTGTAAAATTCTTGCAACTATATAATATGCATTAACATCGTATTTTTTTGCAGATTCCATAATTGTATTTATATATGATTCATTATTCAAAAATGTACCATTAACCATTTTTCTTATTGTTTGAACATTACAGTCACTATATGATAATTGCATAAATTGAAATACATCTGAATAATTTGTGGAATTTCTTGGGTCAATCATATATGCTATTGCAGATTCTGATGCACAATGCCAGTTTCCACTATCATATGTTTTACCTGTTCCACATGCCTTACAAATCCATTCTCCATCATATTTGCTATTATTAGCTGGAACTAAATTTCTTGGAGAACTTCCATGTCCTACATATTCATTTGCAATAACGTCATTCCATTCAATGTCTGTATATAATATCTTAAAATTCCAGTTTGGATGTTGATTTTTTAGCGTTTGTATCATTTCTTTTATTTGTGGATATTGATTTGAATTAATTGAATTAATATCTGTAGTTGTTGTTTGATTTATTGCATAAGATTTATTTCCACAGATTAGACTTATAATTATATATGTAATCATTAATATAAAAATTATTAATGTTTTTCTAACGTGTTTTTTCATTTCTTACACCTCTTTTGTTAATCTATTTTTTTCATCTTTTTCTTGTATTTTTCAACATTAGTATATCATTCTTCTTCCTTTTTAGTCAACCTTGGACAGCATTTTTTTTATTACATTTGTGTTACAAACAATTTTATGTTATAATGAAAAAGAAAAAATGCACCTCTGGGACCGGGTATTTTCGGTGCATTTTATTTTTTGCCCCGAAAATACCCGGTCCCAGAGGTGCAATCTTTATATAAAAAGGAGCTTATAATGATAGAATTATTGTCACCTGTTGGTGATTTTGAATGTTTAAAATCTGCTGTACAAAATGGTGCAGACACAGTATATTTTGGTGCAAGTTCTTTTAGTGCAAGAGCATTCGCATCTAATTTTGATGATAAAAATTTAGAAAAAGCAATTACATATGCAAGAATCAGAGGAGTAAAAACAAATTTAACTCTAAATACACTAATAAAAAATGATGAAATGTCTGAAGCTATTGAATTAGCACGAAAAGCTTATAATTATGGTATTTCTGCAATAATTGTTCAGGATTTAGGCCTAGCACGTTATTTAATAAAAAATTTTCCTGGATTAGCTGTCCATGCTAGTACACAATTAACTGTTCATAATTTAGATGGTGTATTAAAATTGCAAGAAATGGGGTTTTCACGTGTTGTACTTTCTCGTGAGCTATCTTTAAATGAAATTGAATATATTTGTAAAAATTCAAATGTAGAAATTGAAGTATTTGTTCATGGTGCTTTATGTATTTCATATTCAGGACAATGCTTATTTTCAAGTATGATTGGAGGACGTTCTGGAAATCGTGGTAAATGTGCTCAACCCTGCCGACTTCCTTATGAATTAATTTCTACACAATCACCAAATATTTCATGCAGTCAAAACTTATCTTATTCCTCACTTGAGCATGGTTATCTATTAAGTCCACGTGACTTATGTGGTTTAGATTACTTACCTGAACTTATAAAATCTGGTATTACTTGTTTAAAAATAGAGGGTAGAATGAAAACTCCTGAATATGTAGGTACAGTTACAAGAATTTACCGTAAATATCTAGATTTAGCCTTATCTAATCCATCATCTTACAAAATAGATAACCAAGATAAACAAGATTTATTACAAGTATTTAATCGTGGTGGATTTTCAGATGGTCATCTAAGTTCAACACCTAACAAAAACTTAGTTTATCCAAAGAAATCTAATAATATGGGATTATTTCTTGGAACAATTTCTAATTTTAATACTAACAAAGGATATATATCTTTTACAACTTCTAATCCTATATCTATTGGTGATAAAATTGGAATTGAAAACAAAAAAAATGAAACATCTTTATATACAATCTCCGAATTAATGATTAATAATAAAAATGTTCCTCACGCCTTTGCTGGTGACAAAGTAAAAATTGGTAGAATGAAAGGTGATATTTTTATAGGTAATAAACTTTATAAAATGTCAGATAAACAATTATCTTCTAAGACTCTTGATTTGCTTAATAAAGAAAATCGAAAAATCAATCTACATTGCAAATTAATTGTAAAGAAAGATTTTCCTGTTGAGTTACTTTTATCAGATTCAAATGGAATTAATGTAAAAATCACATCAGATATAATTCCTGAAATAGCTGAAAAATCTCCTATCACTAAAGAACGCCTAATAAGCCAAATTTCCAAAACTAATAATACCCCTTTTCAATTTACTGATATTGAAATTGACTTAGATAGTGGATTATTTATTAAGGGAATTAGTAATATAAATGAACTTAGAAGACAAGCTCTTATTAAATATGAAGAAGAATTAGTTCATTCTTTTAAAAGAAATTTAAACATAACGCCCAAAAAAGTAATGAATATGAATCCAACTAATAATACTAAACAATCTAAAAAAACTAGTATTTTACTTAATTTGCTTAATTTAGATTTAGATTATACTAATTTACAAAATATTGATAATATATATATTCCTTTTAAATATTTTATTTTAAAAGATTTTACATGTATTTTAAAAGACATTACTAATAATTTTAATACATATATTTATATGCCTACAATTATCAGAAAAAATTATCATAAATTAATAAAACAAAATTTGCCAAATATTTTGAAAAATTATCAGATAAAGGGATTTGTACTTTCAAACATTGGAAATTTTGAATTGTTGAAAGATTATAAAAAAGACTACGAATTTATTTGTAATTATACTTTTAATGTTTTTAATAATTTAACTCTAGATGAATTACCTTGCAATACTGTTACTTTATCACCAGAATTAAACAAGTTAAATATTTTAGATTTTCCAAATTCTCCAGATATTTTTAATAAACATATTGAATTAATAATTTATGGAAGAACACCTTTAATGAATTCTAACTATTGTTTACTTGGAAAATCAAATAAATGCTATTCTTCTTGTTCTCACTTATGTAATTCTTCTAATAAATTTTATTTAAAGGATAGACTTGGTTTTTTATTTAGAATTATACCTGATAATATCGAAACTGTAACAACTATTTATAATAGTAAGATTACTTCTATTGAGCATAAAGACATTAATGTTAATTCTATAAGATTTGACTTTTTGGATGAATCTGTAGAAGAAATAAATTCTATTATAAATTCTACAAAGTCTGGTTCTAAGCTTGAGGGTAACGATTTTACTAATGGTAATTTTAATAGAGAAATTTAATAAATTTGCACGTCTGGGACCGGGTATTTTAGGTTCAAAAAATAAATTGCCCCTAAAATACCCGGTCCCAGACGTGCACACAAACTCAAATCTCTTTTTCAACATTCAATCCATACAATTTTTCTAATTCCTCTACACTACCATGTCTTATAAATTTATCTGGATATGCATAAGATTTAAATTTTATATTCTGTAAGCCATTATCAACAATTAATTCTTTTACAGCAGTTGCAAGACCATTTATCTCTGTTCCATCTTCTATAGTAATAACATTTTTTGTTTCACTAATACTATTCAAAATCGTAAATTTATCCAATGGTTTCAAAAATCTTGCATTAATAACTTCTGTTCTATATCCAAGCTCAATTTCAAGTTTTCTCGCCATTTTCATAGCTTTTGCTACCATCTTACCTATCGCAATTATAGTTACATCTTTAATTATATTTTTTTCTTTAGTTTCATCTATCTTTTTTAATATCTCAGCCTTTCCAAGTATAATCTCATCATGTTTATCAAAATTTACCTTAGTAGATTCTCCTCCTCTAGGATATCTTATAACTACCGGCTTTTTTAATTTAATTGCAAATTCAAGCATATCTTCTAACTCTTTAAAATCCTTTGGTGCCATAATTGTTAAATTTGGAATTAATCTAAAAAACGCCATATCTAAAGTCCCTTGGTGAGTCTCTCCATCTGCCCCGACTACACCTGCTCTATCCACACACATAACAACATGTAAGTTTTGCATAGCAACATCATGAATAACTTGGTCATATGCTCTTTGGTAAAAAGATGAATATATTGGAACAACTGGTATCATTCCCTCTTTTGCCATTCCCGCAGACATTGTAATTGCATGTTGTTCTGCTATTCCCACATCAAAAAATCTATATGGAAATTCCTTAGCAAAGTCTCCAAGTCCTGTCCCTGCTTTCATAGAAGCTGTTACAGCAACAATCTTGTCATTCAATTTTGCAAGTTCAACCAACTTATCTCCAAAGACTTTGGAATAATCTTTTCCTTTAGCTTTATTTAGTTCTCCTGTTTTTATATTAAATGGTGAAGTTGCATGAAATTTATCTGGATTTTTTTCAGCAAATTCATAACCTTTCCCTTTTTTAGTTAATACATGTATTAACACAGGACCCTTTACTTGTTTACTCATTGTTAATATACTTTCAAGCTTTTCAATATTATGTCCATCTACTGGTCCTAAATATGTAAATCCAATATCTTCAAAAAACATTTTATGTATTATCAACTGTTTTATTGCTCTTTTTATTTTTTGTACAACTTTTACTGTTGATTTTCCAATCAAAGGTATTGAACTTATATGTTCTTTTACCAAATTATTAGTTCTTGTATATAATTTTTTTGTTCTTAATTTTCCTAAAAATTTATTCAAACCTCCAACATTTGGAGATATACTCATTTCATTATCATTTAGTATTACTGTCATTTTACATCTACTATATCCTGCATCATTTAAAGCCTCTAATGCCATTCCTCCAGTTAATGCTCCATCTCCAATTACTGCAATAACTTCATTATCTTTCCCTTTTAAATCTCTTGCCCTTGCCATTCCAAGAGCAGAAGATATCGAAGTACTACTATGTCCTGTATTAAAACAATCAGACTCACTTTCATTTGTTTTTGGAAACCCTGCAATTCCATTTAACTTTCTTATATTTTTTAATTCTTCTCTTCTTCCTGTAATAATTTTATGTACATAACTTTGATGTCCAACATCCCAAATTATTTTATCATTTGGGACATCAAATATAGAATGTAATGCTATTGTTAATTCTACTACCCCTAAATTAGAAGCTAAATGTCCTCCATTTTTTGCGACTATTTCTATTATATATTTTCTTATTTCTTCTGCTAATTCTTGCTTTTGTTTTAATGTTAATTTTTTTACATCTTTTGGTGTATTTATTTGTTCTAACATCCTCTTCTCTCCTATTCGTGTATATTTTATCATATTTATTTTGATTTTCATATAGTTTATTAAAAGAAAAAAAAACATTTTGCACGTTTGGGACCGGGTATTTTAGGGGCAATTTTTCGTAAAAACCAAAAAGAACCAGGTTTTTGAAGTACTATTGCACCTAAAATACCCGGTCCCAAACGTGCTATTTCAAATAAATAGATGGGTCTAAATATTCTCCATCTTTTAATAATTCAAAGTGTACATGGCAATCCATACTACTTTCAAAAGATGCTGTATTACCTGCTGTTCCTATAGTCTGTCCTTGTGTAACCTCTTCTCCCTCAACAACAAATTCAGCAGTCAACAAATTTGAATAAACTGTTTCGTAACCATCATCATGTTCTATTACAACAGTAAGACCATATCTAGGATCATTTACTATTGACTTTACAATTCCATCCGCAGATGATTTTATTACACTAGTTTTATCTGCTTTTATGTCTATTGCTGTATGTGTTATCCATTCTTTTAATGTTTCTGAATAAATCAAATTTTCCTTTGCATATTCACAAATTATTTCACCCTCTGTTGGTTTTATAAATGTTATATCTTTTTTTGTCTCTTCACTTTTTGATGTTGCATTTGTATCAGCTTTATCAACATCATTCTTTTCTTTTGTTGATTTATCTGATTCTTCTGTCTTTGTGTTTTTTACGTTTTGGGTTGTATTTTCTACTTTTGCCGAATTATTTGTATTTGTTGAATTTGAATTATTAGTAACATTTTCTGCATTTGTCATCTCTATATTTTGTACATTTTCATCTTCGTTATTCATTGTTGCTTCTTGTTCCTGAACTGTTTTCCCCATTTCTGTACTTGCACTTTCCGAATTTTCAACAACCTGACTTTCTTGAATTGTTTGTCCTTTTTGTATTTTATTAGCAGTTCTGCTCATCATATACATAATTATTCCTAAAGCTATTGCAAATATAAAAAATATAACTGTTCCAACATATATATATATATTGTCATTTTCTAAAAATCTTTTTCCTCTTTTCATAAAATCCTCCTTGATTAACTTTATTAATACAAGTATTTACTTTTTTTCAAAGATTATTCATTTAAAGAGAATTTAATTCAACAATTTCCACATTTGTATAAAAATGTTTGATTATGTCTTCATAATTTGAACCAGATTTAGCTAATGCATCTGCTCCAGTTTGACTCATTCCTACTCCATGCCCATAACCTATTACTGAAAATGTTACATTATCCCCATCTAAGGAAACAGTAAAATTTGTAGATTTTAATCCTAATATTGTTCTTGCTTCTGTCCCTGCAATCTCTTTATTTCCAAATTTAATCGTTTTTACTCTTCCACTTGTCGTGTATTCTAATATTTTAACACTATCTTCTTGTGAATAATCTATCTCGCAATCTGAATATTTTTCTTTTATTTTATCTAATAATTCTTGCTTGGTAAATTGTACTTGAGAACTATATTGTGTGTAACCCTCTTCTCCTGATGTTTCTACAGATTTTAAATATGGATAATCTATTCCTCCCCATATATTTATAGAGCTTTCTGTTATTCCTCCACTATTGGAATGAAAAAAAGCATTTATTGGTTCTTTATTATATGTAATAATTTTTCCACTTGTTGAATTAACAGCTTCTGTTATTTTGTTCCAATTTTTTTCTCTTTCTTCTTCATTCCATTTTGCTAATCTATCTTCTTTGCTTATCCATGCTTGACAACATGCATAATTATCACATATATCCGCATTTTCATGTTTGCTAGAATTGTGAATTGTTTGATAAATTGTATATGTTCTTGCAACTACCGCTTGAGCTTTTAATGCTTCTAATTCATAGCTTGCTGGCATTTCACTCGAAACAACACCATATAAATATTCATCTAAATCAATTTCTTCAACTTCACCTGTTGTTGTATGTAATAATCTTATTATTTTTGAATTTGATTTTTCTTGCGTTGTATTTGCTTCTTGAGATACATTATTATCTTCTTGTATTTGTTCAACATTTTTATTATCATTAATTGTTTCTACAACATTATCTTGATTTTTTCTTGGATTTGCAGTACAAATTGCAGGTGCTATAAAAAAAATTATAACAAATCCAAGGAAATACAATAAAAACTTTTTCATTTTGACTCCTTTTTGCTTAATCAATATTTATTAACTAATAAGTTTCTTTTTCATTTTTTCTAATACTTTTCTTTCGATTCTGGAAACTTGAACTTGTGTAATTCCTAAAATTTTAGAAACTTGCATTTGAGTCTTTTGCTTGTAATATCTAAGCATTATTATCTCTTTTTCTTTATCATCTAATTCATTTATTAAATTCTTTATAGTTATTCTATTTGTAATTTCTGTTTGCTCATCTTTTCCTGTTGAAATTTGCTCCAAAATACTTACAGTTTTATCTGTTTTATTATCTGTATATTTTGCACTTTCTATTGAATCAACTGGTTTCGTTGAATCTAATGCCATTGTTATTTCTTCTTTTGAAATTCTAAGTTCTTTTGAAATCTCTTCTAATGTTATATCTCTTCCATATTTATTTAAATATTCTTTTTGTAATTCCATTATTTTTACATTTAATTCTTTAATACTTCTACTTACTTTTATTGGTCCATCATCTCTTATATATCTTTTTATTTCTCCTAAAATGTATGGTACTGCATATGTTGAAAGTCGAACTTCAAAACTTGTGTCAAATCTTTGTATAGCTTTTATAAAACCTATACTTCCAATTTGATATAAATCTTCTATATCATATCCTCTTCCATTAAATCTTCGAACAATACTCCAAATAAGTCCATTATTGTCTTCTATCAATTTTGTCATATCTTCTTGGCTACCATTTTGAGCTTTTTCGATGATTTTCATATCATTCTCATACACTATTCATCTCCCCTTATTGTACTATCTCCCATTATTGTTGCAACTGCAAAGTTTTCTTCTTTGTTTGAACTTTTTATTTTTTTATTCATGGTAACTTTTGTTCCTAGTCCTAGTACAGATTCGACTTCAACATTATCCATAAAACTTTCCATTATTGTAAATCCCATTCCAGACCTTTCCATATTTGCTTTTGTTGTGTATAAAGGCTGTTTAGCTATTTCTACATTTTCAATTCCTTTTCCAGAATCAGAAATTTCTATAAATATTTCGTTTTCTCTAATTTTACAAATTAGTTTTACTATACCTAATTGTTCTTCATATCCATGTATTATTGAATTTGTAACAGCTTCTGAAACGGCTGTCTTTATATCAGCAATTTCTTCAAGTGTTGGGTCTAATTGTGCTACAAATGCTGCAACAGATATCCTAGCAAATGCTTCATTATTTGATTTACTTAAAAATTCTATTTTCATTTCATTATCATATGTGTTGCTCATATTACACCTCCTTAAAAACCTTTTGTGCTTTTTTTTCTTTTGTAGAATATTGAATTTCTGGAATTATTTTTAGTATTCCACTCATTTCAAATATTTTTCTTACTGGCGTTGTTAAATTTGTAACTTCAACTTTTCCTCCTAACATATTTGCTAGTTTATATCTTCCTAATATTAATCCTATTCCTGCACTGTCCATAAAAGAAACTTTATTAAAATCAAATATAACTTCTTTAGGCATGTATCTTTCAATTTCATTGTCTAATCTCCTCCTTATCTTTTGCACTACACATTCATCTATATCTTCATTTATTTCGAAGATTAACTGCTTGTCTTCTTTTTGATAAAAACTTTCCATAAACTCTCCTTCCCTTATTTTCATTTGCAATATTTATTCTTCATTTTTGATACAGCCATTATATATCTATTTCCATATTTTTCCAAGATTAAAAAATAAGAAGTTTTGTCGAATCTCAAAAACTTTTCGACAAACTTCTTAAATCTTTTATTTGTTTTATTCTATCTTTCTATAACAAGAGTAACCGGTCCATCATTTAATAATTGGACTTTCATATCTGCACCAAAAATCCCCTTTTGAACCTCAATTCCTTTTTTAGCACACTCGTTACAAAAATATTCATATAATGGAATTGCATCTTCCGGTCTTGCAGAATCTGTAAAACTTGGTCTATTTCCATCATTACAATTTCCATATAAAGTAAATTGTGAAACTATTAATAATTGTCCACTTACATCTTTTAATGATAAATTCATTTTACCATTTTCATCTGAAAAAACTCTCAAATTACACACCTTTTTTACTAAATAATCAGCTTGTTCTTTTGTATCTCCTACTTTAATTCCAATTAATACAAGAAAGCCTTTATCTATTTCGCCTACTATTTTTCCATCAACTTCCACACTTGCATATTTCACTCTTTGCACTACTAATTTCATATCAATCTTTCTCCATTCTAAATCTAATTTTAAACAACAAATGCCCCTTAAAATAGGGACACTTGTTTATTTTATATCTATTTTTTCTTACTGATTTTCTTGTTTTGCTTCTTCTTGTGTTTCTACAGACATTACTTCTGTAACTCTCTCAACAGTATTTTCTTGTTCATCTTTAACTTCTGAATTTTCATTTTCTTGAGACCCCTCTGAATTGTCTGAACTTTCTAAATTATCTGAATCTTCAGAATTATCTTCTTGTGTTTCAGTATTTGGTTCATTTTCCATACCTACAACTTCAGCTTCTTTTACTTCTATTTCTGGTTGTTTTGCCCCACATTTTGAACAAAATGTAGCATCTAATTCAATTTCAGCATGGCAATTTTCACATTGTTTTTTTTCTTTTAATTCTAATATAGATTTTAAACATGTTTCAATTTCTGCTGACAATACATCAATTTTTGTACATTCTTCTTCTAGTTCTGTTTTTATATCTATATTCTCTTCTCTAACATGTTTCTCATAAACTTTTTTACCAATCTCTTTATATATATCTTTAATGTCTGATTTATTTTCATTAATTTTCATTTTTAGCTTTGCTTCCTTAGCTATTTTTCCAGTCTTCTCTGCTGTTGCATCATATGCAGCACTAGCCTTTTTTCCTAAATTATCAAAAAATCCCATTTTTTGTTCCTCCCTCAAATATTTATATTTCAATATTTCTATTTTTAACAATTTGTTTAATTATTATTCTAATCCTCACTTTTTCTACTTCTGTTCATTAGCATATCCACAGCTTCATTTGGTTTTAGACCTTTGTATAAAATACCATAAACAGCTTCAACTATAGGCATTTCTATATTATGCAATTTTCCTAATTCATATGCAACTTCTATATTGTCTATACTTTCGATTGTCATTCCTACTTCTTTTTTAGTTTCTTCTAAACTTAATCCTTGTCCAATTAATTTACCAGCTTTTCTATTTCTACTATGTTCACTTAAACATGTAACAATTAAATCACCAAGTCCACTTAAACCATATAATGTATCTTTTTGCCCTCCAAGAGCAACTCCAAGCCTTGAAAGTTCAGATAATCCTCTTGTTATTAATGCTGCAAATGTATTATCTCCTAAACCAATTCCAGCCGCAACACCTGCACAAAACGCTATTATGTTTTTTAATGCTCCTCCAAGTTCCACACCTTTTACATCTCTTGAAGTATATATTCTCATTTTGTTAGATATAAATGTATCTTGAACTAGTTTTAGAACAGAATCATATTTTGATGCAACAACCAAAACAGTTGGTATTGCAACAGAAACTTCTTCTGCATGGCTTGGTCCAGACAATACTGCTATTTTTGAATTTGGCATTTCTTCTTGAATAACCTCATCAAGTGTTAGCATACTATCTTTTTCAAAACCTTTTGAGCAAATTACAATCGGCTGATTTGTTACATATTGTTTATATTCTTTAACAATATTCCTTGTAAATTTTGATGGTGTAACATGTATTATAAACTCAGACCCATTAATTGCTTCTTCATATGATGTTGTACATTGTATACCATCTGGTATTACTACATTAGGTAAAAATTTGCATTTCTTTTCATTATTTATTAAATCTTTTTCTTCTTCTGAAAATGACCAAATTTTTATTTTATTTCCTAATTTTGCTAGATGAATTGCAAGTGCAACTCCCCAACTTCCACTTCCTATTATAGCTATATTTCTCATCTTTTTCTTCCTTTCGTATTTCTATTTAATTTTTAAAACTAATTTTATTCTCTGTTCCATTTAAAATTCTTTTTATATTACTTCTATGATTAAACGCAACAATCAATGCCAAAATCACACTATAAACAAAATATTTACTTCCATCTGATACTGTATAATTTGTATTAATAAATATTGTTAATACTGGAAATAAAATTGCTGCACCCATAGAACCCATTGAAACCATTCTTGTTAATACTATTAAAACTAAAGCAAAAACTAAACAAATTAAACCTATTTTCCAATTAGTCATTAACAACACTCCAAGAGATGTTGCTACACCTTTTCCTCCTTTAAATCCAAAAAATACTGGAAAAGTATGTCCTACAACTACAAGAATTCCTGCTATTTGTACTAATAATGATTTATCAGAATTTTTTGAAATTACTCCAACTAGAATTGCAAATAATATTGCAACTACCCCTTTTAATGCATCACATAACAAAGTTAACACCGCTGCTTTTTTTCCAACAGCTCTTAACATATTCGTTGCACCTGCATTTCCACTTCCTTTTTCTCTTACATCAAATCCTGCCATTTTTTTACTTATCAATACTGAAAAACTTATGCTTCCTATTAAATAAGCAACTATTCCTACTATTATATATGTTGCCATATCTATCTACTCCTTTCTTTTGCACCTTTGGAACCGGGTATTTTAGGTTCCTTTTTTATTTTTCCCCTCTGGGACCGGGTATTTTAAGTCCCATTTTTGCACACTTTAACTATTTATCTGCTTTTTCTCTTGCAATTATTCTGATTGGTGTCCCCTCTAATCCGAATTCTCTCCTTATTTGATTCACCAAATACCTCTCATATGAAAAATGGAATAATTGTTTACTGTTTACAAATATTACAAATGTTGGTGGTTTTGTACTTACTTGTGTACCATATAATATTTTTAGACGTCTACCTTTATCTGTTGGTGGTTGAACAACTGCTATTGCTTCATTTATTACCTGATTTAATACAGATGTTGATATTCTCATTGCATTTTGTTCTGCTACATTATTTATCATTGTAAATAGTTTGTCCACTCTCTGCCCTGTTTTTGCTGATATGAAGATTATTGGTGCATATGATAAATATGATAATTTGTTGTATACTTCTTTTCTATATTTTTCTAATGTTCCTGTTTCTTTTTCATATTCATCCCATTTGTTTACAACAATAATTATTCCTTTTCCCGCTTCATGTGCTTCTCCTGCTATTTTTGCATCTTGGTCTGTTACTCCCTCTAGTGCGTCTATCATCATTAAACATACATCTGCTCTTTCTATTGCAAGTAGTGTTCTCATTATACTAAATTTCTCTATTGATTCTGTTACTTTACTTTTTCTTCTAATTCCTGCTGTATCTATTAATACATATTTACCATATTTATTTTCGTATTCAGTGTCTATTGCATCTCTTGTAGTTCCTGCTATTGAACTTACTATTGTTCTATTTTCTCCTAATATTTTATTTATTAATGAAGACTTTCCTACATTTGGTTTTCCTATAACTGCAACTTTTATTCTGTCGTCTTCATCTTCTCCATCTTTCTTTTCTGGAAATTTTTCATATATTGCATCTAATACATCGCCTATTCCTAAAGCATTTGCTGCTGATATAGGATATGGCTCTCCTATTCCTAAATTGTAAAATTCATAAATTTCATTTTTATCTTTGCTCATATTATCAGCTTTGTTACATACTAATACTACTGGCTTCTTAGATTTTTTTATCATTAATGCTATTTCTTGGTCTACAGCAGTTACTCCTTGTCTTATGTCTGTTAAAAATATTATTACATCTGCTATTTCTATTGCTATATGTGCTTGCTCTCTCATTTGAGATATTATAATATCATCTGATTCTGGCTCAATTCCTGCTGTATCTACTACTGTAAAGCTTCTTCCTCTCCAATTAGTTTCCGCATATACTCTATCTCTTGTTACACCTGGTGTGTCTTCAACTATTGATATTCTGCTTCCTACTATATAATTGAAAAATGTCGATTTTCCTACATTTGGTTTTCCTATAATTGCTACTGTTGGTTTTCCCATCTCGTCCCCTGCCTTTCTCTTTTTTTCAGTTATATTTTACTATTTTCATCGCAAAATATCAAGAGTTTTGCTATTTTTTCTTTTAAACTGACCAATAATTACCCATAAAAATATACAAATTAAAAATATTGCAATATTTTTAAAATAATATACAGCAATACTACTAATTATGGTTAAGATGGTTATTGTTATAAATGAAATTTTTCCTATTATATAGTCTGATTTTTCTTTTCCTAATTCTATGTATATAAGACTTTTTATTATTCTTCCACCATCTAATGGATATAATGGAATTAAATTAAAAATTAATATCAGTATGTTTGAGTAAACTACTTCTTGCATTGAAATATTGGGAATATCTATATATGTAAATACTATTGCCAATATAAAACTAGTAATTGGTCCTGCCAACGCAATAGCTATTTTTTTTAATTCTATAATATTTCCGTTTTTTATTTTTTTATTAAAATCTAGAGTATTTGCTTTAAATGATGATGATAATCCACATGGCATAATCTCTATTTTTTCTAATTTCATTTTTAATAGTAATCCAGCAATAATATGTCCCATTTCATGTAACAAACAAAAAAACATAATCATTAAATATATTTTTAATTGATTAGTAAAATAAAATATAGCAAGAAAAATAACAATTTTTAAATCTATTCTTACTTTCAATTTTTCCTCCTTTATAATTCTAATATTAATTGTGGATTTACATATCTATCTTGATATCTTACTTCAAAATGCAAATGTGGTCCTGTCGTATTTCCTGTTGAACCAACTTCAGCAATCTCTTGTCCTTGTTTTACTTGGTCTCCCTCATTTACATATAATTTATTACAATGTGCATATACTATAATTACATCATTTGTTTGAATCTTTAAATGATTACCATAATCACCTGTCGAAGAAGATAGTACTACAGTTCCGTCTGTTGCAGAAATAATTTTTGTTCCTGTTTCCACCGCAATATCTGTTCCTGTATGATTTTTGGGAACTGTAGCTGTAGTAGGATTTCTTAACCCGAATCCTGAACTTATTTTTCCATTAACAGGTTTTATAAAACTTATTGTACTTTTTATATAATTTGCATCTTGTTCCATTTGAGATAATTTTTCAGTTTGCTCTTGTATTTCCTCTGTTACTGGAACTTCTTCTTGATTCTGTGTTTCTTCTGTTAATATCTCTTCTGCTCCTCCTATATTTTCTTCATTATTTTTTACTTCTTCATTTGTTTCATTTTCTATATTTTCACTTTTATTTAACTGATTATATATTTCTTTTAATTTACCTGACATTACATTATATATTTGTGAAAAATTAATATCTTGTGATAATATTTCTTTTGCCTTATTTGAAAAATCATTAGAAAATATGTAGTTATTATTAACTATAAGATAAAAAATCCCGTATATTAGCAAACATATTATAATCTGTCTTATCATCTTTTTTATTAATTTAATGTTCTTTTTTTCTTTTTGTGGATTTTTCATAATTTCTCTCATCGGAATGTCTTGTTCTCTTCTTTTATAATAAATCTCTTCTGCTCTTCTTATTTTATCTTCCACAGACATAGCTCTTTCCATATTATCCTCTTTTCTTTATAATAATTAAAACACTTTATTTAATGCATTTACTAATGTTTATGCATTTATAAAGTGTTTTATGTTATTATATGAGATTAATTATTAAACTGATTATAAAAAGTATTGTTACACTAAGACTATAGCCTTTTATTCTTTTATATTTTAGCATTATGTCTTTATCTTCTTTTTTTGTCTTCTTATTATTTTCTATTTTATTGATATAATCTGTTACAAGCATTTCAGCTTCTTTTAAAATATAATCTTTAGACCTCGATTGAATTTCTGCTGAATTAATTTTATTACCTTTTTCTATAAATTCTTTTTCTCTAACTTTTTGATTTTCTTTAAAAATTATTATAGCTTCTTCTACCATATTTGATGGAAGATTTTTAAGTACTACCATGTTTTTCATATCGCTTGATTCCATTATATCACTCCTTTGGAAAATATTCTATTTTAATTTTTTCCACTTTGATTTATTTTATACAATATTTCAGTTTATTATTTATATAATTTTACATACCTGTAACTGGTAATTTAGGAATCTCTATTACTGGCTCCTCTTCAACTACTGGTATTTCTTCTTTTGGTTCCTCTATTTTTTCTATTACTACAATTTTTCCGTTTTCTACTTCTAATATTATTTTTTCATTCATTTTTATGTCTATCTTTTTTAATTCTGAATCTAAAACATATCCATCAGGTGCTTTTATTTCTCTTATATAATATGTTCCATGAATTAATTTATCTAATATTATTTGACCTTTTTCATTTGTTTGTGCTACTCTAATTAATTTTTGATTTTCGTTTAAAATCTCAAATTTTGCACCTCGTAATGGTTCTTTTGTTTCTTCGTCTTGCTTTTGTATTATTATTTCTGTATCATTTTTTTCGTATTTTTGCTGTATTTCTGTATCTACATCTTCATATGAAAATGCTGTTAATGCATAATCTTGTAATTCACCATTTGGTGCCTTTCCAAAAAATATTGGTTTTGTTTCCATTTGTGTTTGGATTTTTATTTTGAATTCTCCTGCTTCTTCTAAGCTGTTTATTGGTATTAATATTTTAAATTTTTCATCTGAATAAAATTCACTTTTTTCCTGATTTTCTAAATTAGTTATTTTGGTTTCTTCTGGTTGATTTTCTAAATTTAATATGATTTTTGAAATATTTTTATTGCTTTTTATTTTATACTCTTTTGAGATATATTGGGGTTCATTTTTATCTACTTCCCATTTTTCACTTTGTTCTATTTCTATATTTGGACTTTCAAATGTTTCTGTTGAATTTTTTGCATTTTCTAATATTGTATTCATTGCATTTATTACTCTAACTCCTGGCTCTCCTATTGCTGAATATAATTCAGTCCCAGTATTGTATATATAACAATATATAGATTGCTTTGTTGCTATATATGCTTCTTCTTCATTTGCTACACCTAGTTGTTCTGGCGTTTTATATGGATACCCATTTATCATTACTCTCCATAAGCCTAAATCTTGAAGTTTGCCTTGATTTGTTACATTGTATGTTGCTATATATTCTCCAACTCCATGTAATTCTCTATTTAAACAATATACTGGATATTCTTTTCCGTTTTCTTGATATACCGCATGTGATGTTTTTATTACTATTCCATTGTTTCTTATTATTCTATTAAAATATCCTTTTGAATATATCGTAATTTGTTCACCTTCTTCCACTGCTTGTACTGTATTTATTAATAATGCTATATTGATAATTATTATTAATAGTAGTAATAATATTATTTTTATTGCTTTTTTCAATATATTTCCTCCTCTTTTTCTATTGCTTGTATACATCTTCTATATTCTGGTTGATTTTCTACACATGTTATTAGTGTTAGTCTATTTTCTTCAGTATCTTCTAGGTATTCCCAATCTGTATCTTTTATGATTCCACATTTTTCTACTTCATATATTTTTTCAAATTTATTATGAGTATATTTTATTTCATCTCCTTCTTTTAATTGTTTTAGGTTTTGAAAGTAGTTTACTTCATATCCCCTATTATGTCCGGCTAATCCAACATTTCCTTCTTCTTTTTTTGTTTTTTCAAAATGTCCTACATATTGATTTAGTGTTTCTTTTGTTGTTCCTTCTGATATTTCTGCTTTTAATGAGATTTTTGGTATTTCTATTTTCCATATTTCTTTATTGTCTTTTAGTGATTCATTATCTTTTATCTGTTCTGGTATTTCTGCTTTTGCTTCTTCTATTTTGTTTTCTGTATTTAAATTTATTTCTTGTATATTTTCCATTATGTTTTCATTTTGTTGGGGTTTTATTTTATATTGATTAATAAATATTTGAAATATGATAAAAATTGTTAGTGATATAACATAAGCAATACCAGTTCTAGTAAATTTAAACATACATTTACTATCACCTCTCTTTTTGTTTTTTTAATTATTTGTGATTTCTTCGAATAAAATCTTGATTTAACTTTTTTTGAATTTAAATTCTAGTAATATGTTAACACCACTTACATATTTTGTCAAGAAAAATCGTTCGACAACATTCGACAATATGATTCATTATAAAAGAAAAATTTTCTTGCACATTTTATAATTTAATGTTATTATATACTTAAATATTTTAACCTAATTGATAATATTAGAAAGGAATTTTATTACAAATGAAAGAAATTGTAGAATCTTTTGATTTTTATGACCAAACATATTTAAAATCTTATAATTTAGATAAAGCAATACAATATCAATTAAATCTTTTAGACTCTTTAGACCTTTTTACAAGAAAACATTGTGAACATGTAGCCACAATAACTTGTAATTTATGTAGAAAACTACACTTATCTAAAGGATTTACTGAATATTGTACAATTTGTGCTTATTTACATGATATTGGTAAACTATTTATACCATATAAAGTTCTTCAAAAACCAGCAAAATTAACACCAGAGGAATATGAAATTATAAAAAAACACACAGTTCTAGGATATAAACTCTGTTTAAAAGACCCTAAGTTAAGACCTTATTATGCCGGAGCTTATTATCATCATGAAGCACTTGATGGTTCTGGTTATCCTCAAGGATTGCGTAAAAAAGATATACCATATGAAGCACAAATTATACGTGTTGCAGATGAATATGATGCACTTGTTAACAAAAGACAATATAAATCTCATATTGGTATTACAGATGCATTAAAAATTATTATTCAAAACTCACAACCAGCACCTAATGCCCCAATTTTTTCTAAAGTTGGAAAAAATAATAAAAAGATTGTTAAAACTCTTCTTAAAGTTGTTATTGAAGATATTGAATATGAAATTGCATGTACAATAGATTATGTTAAAGACTTAAATAATGAACTTGATAGATATAAAAAAATAGAAAGTTATATTCAAAAGAAAAACTCTTCAAAGAAAAATAAAGACATTGTATATTATGAACAATATATTGATTTATTATTAAGACCTGATGAATCTATTGAAGATTTTTATATGCTTTATCAAGAATTAAAAGATGCTTATGAAGTAAGAAAAAAAATGTTAGATGATTTATATAAAGAAATTAAAAATATAAAAAAACTTCGTGTTTAATATTATAAAACTTAGTAATCTAAAATATATAATTATGAATTCATTTAATTGAAGGAGACTTATAGTCTCCTTCATTATCTTTCTAATCTAACTAGTTACCATCTATATAAACTTGTTACTTTATACCATCCACTTGTTTTAGTATCTATTGTGATTACTTCCGTAGATACTTTATCTCCATTTGATTTATCTTTCATTTCTACTTTGAATTTATAAACACCATTTTTTGCTTTACATTTATTTTCTAAATCTAAAACAATTACTTTTCTTGTACTCTTTGTTGTTTTTGCTGTGTATGAATATACTTGTTTACCATTATTGTTCATATCTGTTATTTTTATACTTTCTAATCCGCTATTATCTGTTACACTAAGAGAGTAATTAGACAAATTAATAGGGAAACAATTCATACCAGAAATTTTAGGAGAAGCATTAATAGCATAATAATTTATAGTTTTATTATTTTCTATTTTACTTGCTTTCTTTATTTGATAATATCTTGTTGATGTTCCATATTTATTTTT
>CABQAZ010000003.1 GCA_902462295.1 uncultured Clostridium sp.
TGACGATTACATGGAGGAAATACCTGTTCCCATCCCGAACACAGAAGTCAAGCTCCAATGTGCCGAAGATACTTGTGGGTTACCCTGCTGGGAAAATAGGTTGTTGCCAGTTTTTTTATATTTATAAAAGGTATAAATTAGAACTGTTTAATACAATTTTAATTTATGCTTTTTGTATTTATAGAAGCAAATTTTATGTTACAAGTTATGGTTTTTGATTAAATTTTTTAAGAGATTTATGAAATATAAGCTTTTTATTACATTCCTTAGCTTATTACAAAATTTAAGAAATTCTAATTTGCTTTATGGGTCCTTTCCACTATCGTGAACTCTTACCATAAATCTGCATAGAATTTCTAAAATTTTTCCATGCACATTCGTCATTTCATTCAAAGCTTATATTTCATGTATCTCTATATATTAATTTAAAATAAAACAATATCCAGTAACAATTTTATAATAGAAAAAATTTATAAAAAGGTGATTATAATGAGTAAAGTAACATGGAAACCAGGTACATTTTTATATCCACTACCTGTAGTAATGGTATCTTGTGGAACTATGGAAAAATCAAATATAATAACTGTTGCTTGGACAGGTATAATAAATACAGACCCTGCAATGGTGTATATTTCAGTAAGACCATCAAGATATTCATATAATATGATAAAAGAAAGTGGGGAATTTGTAATAAATTTAACAACACAAGATTTAGCATATGCAACTGATTGGTGTGGAGTAAAGTCAGGAGTGAAAGTTGACAAATTTAAAGAAATGCATTTAACTAAAGAAATAGCTAAATTTGTAAAATGTCCTATGATTAAGGAAAGTCCAGTTTCTGTAGAATGTAAAGTTAAAGAAATAAAAGAATTAGGAAGTCATCATATGTTTGTAGCTGAAGTATTAGGAATAAATGCAGATAAAAAATTTATTGATGAAAAAGGTGCATTTGATATTTCTAAATGCAACTTAATTTCATATTCTAATGGAAAATATTATTCATTAGGAAAAAAAATAGGAAAATTTGGATTTTCTGTACAAAAAAATAAAAAAACAAGAAAAAAGTAAAGGAAATTCATTGACATATCAAGAAAAAAGTGGTAAAATATGTGAGCGTACGTAGAAGAGCGTATGTTCACATCGTTTAAAAAAGTAAGGTTAAAAAGTCGGAGGTGTATTTAAATGGCAGCTAAAGGACCAAGAGAAAATATTATATTAGAATGTACAGAATGTAAAAATAGAAACTACATGACATCAAAAAATAAAAGAAACAATACAGATAGACTAGAATTAGTTAAATATTGCAAATTCTGCAAAAAGCGTACAACACATAAAGAAACTAAATAGTATCGGCTATTTTAAGGAGGAAATAAAATGGCTAAAAATGAAAAGAAAAATGAAAACAAAACAAAAAAACATTTTTTTAAGGATTTTAAAGCAGAACTAAAAAAAGTAATTTGGCCAACACCAAAGCAATTAGTTAATAATACTGTTGCTGTTGTAACAATAGTATTAACAACTGCTATAATAGTATTTGTATTAGATGTAGTATTTGATATGGGAAATAAATATGGAATAAGTCATTTACAAAGTATAGTAAATGATAAATATAATAACCAAGAAGATACAGAAAATACAGATAGTGGAGATGAAAATGCAACTACAGATGAAACAACATCTAATGAAGAAGAAACAAAAAATGATGAAGCAGAAACAACAGAGCAAAATACAGAAGACGTTTCAACAACAGATGAAACAACAACTGATAGTGAGCAAACAAATCCAGAACAATAAGGAGGTCAATAAATGTCACAAAAAGATTATGATATGTCACCAAGGTGGTATGTAGTACATACATATTCAGGATATGAAAATAAAGTAAAAACTGACCTTGAGAAAACAGTAAAAAACAGAGAATTAGAAGAATATTTTTTTGATATAGTAGTTCCAATGGAAGAACAAATAGAAATTAAAGATGGTCAAAGAAAAGCGAACCTAAAAAAAGTATTTCCAGGTTATGTATTAATAAAAATGATTGTAACAGAGGAAACATGGTATATAGTTAGAAATACTAGAGGAGTTACAGGATTTGTAGGTTCAGGAACAGACCCTATTCCTTTGACAGATGAAGAAATCCGTGCAATGGGATTTGAAGATGCATCTATAAGTGTAGATTATGATGTAAATGATTCAGTACAAATACTAAATGGACCATTTAAAGATTCTATAGGAACAGTTCAAGAAATAAATAAAGAAAAGCACAAAGTAAAAGTTTTAATATCTATGTTTGGAAGGGAAACACCAGTAGAATTAGAATTTTCACAAATACAAAAAGTAGATTAAAGGAGGCGAAAATTTAAAATGGCAGAAAAAGAAATATCAAATTTAATTAAATTACAAATAGAAGCAGGAAAGGCAACTCCAGCTCCACCAGTTGGACCAGCTTTAGGTGGTAGTGGTGTAAACATTATGCAATTTGTAAAAGAGTTTAATGATAGAACAGCAAGTCAAGCTGGATTTATAATACCTGTTGTTATAACAGTATATAAAGACAAATCATTCTCTTTTATTACAAAAGTTCCACCAGTAGCAGTATTAATAAAAAAAGCAGCTAAAATAGAAAAAGGTTCAGGAAAACCAAATAGAGAAAAAGTTGCTAAAATAACAAAGGAACAAGTTAAAGCTATAGCTGAACAAAAAATGCCTGATTTAAATGCAGCATCAATCGAAGCTGCTATGAGCATAGTATCAGGAACAGCTAGAAGTATGGGAGTAGTTGTAGTAGACTAATAAAAATAATAAAAATGGGAGAGTATCATAAAAGAACTCGTTAAAACCAAAGGAGGATTAAAATGAAAAAATCTAAAAGATATGTAGAATGTGCAAAACTAGTAGATTCTACTAAAGAATATGAAATTAAAGAGGCATTAGAAATAATAGAAAAAATGCCAAAAACAAAATTTGATCAAACAGTTGAATTACATGTTAAATTAGGTGTTGATTCAAAACATGCTGATCAACAAGTAAGAGGTACAGTAGTACTTCCAAATGGTACAGGTAAAACACAAAGAGTATTAGTTTTTGCTAAAGGACCAAAAGCAGAAGAAGCTGAAAAAGCTGGAGCTGATTTTGTAGGAGCAGAAGAATTAATACCTAAAATTCAAAATGATAACTGGTTCGACTATGATGTAATAGTTGCAACACCTGACATGATGGGTGTTGTTGGTAGATTAGGTAAAGTATTAGGTCCAAAAGGATTAATGCCAAATCCTAAATCAGGAACAGTTACAATGGATGTAACAAAAGCAATAAATGAAATTAAATCAGGTAAAGTTGAATATAGATTAGATAAAACAAATATCATTCACCTAGGTTTTGGAAAAGTTTCATTTGGTGCAGATAAATTAGTAGAAAACTATGATGTTTTAATGAATGCTATAATAAAAGCAAAACCAGCTGCAGCCAAGGGACAATATATTAAAGGTGTATCTATTTCAACAACAATGGGACCTGGACTATATATTAATCAAAAATAATATAATATTTAGCCAAAGACAGCAGGCAATATAAACATTGTTTTATATATTAAGTCCTACCGAGGTATAAAGTAAGATAACATAACGCAATCTTTATGCTTCGATATATTTGGCATAAAGATTGTTTTTAATTTTAAAAATTAATATATCTAGGAGGTGAAAAAACGAATGGCAAGTGAAAAAATAATTAACCAAAAGAAAGAAGAAGTAACAAAATTAGCTGAAAAAATAAAAGAAGCTAAAATCGTACTTTTAACAGATTACAGAGGAATCAATGTAGCTGATGTAACAGAATTAAGAGCAGAACTTAGAAAATCTAATTCTGAATATAAAGTTATAAAAAATAATATAACAAGAAGAGCATTAGCAGAAGCTGGAATAGAAGGACTAGAAAGTTTATTAGAGGGTCCTACTGCAGTTATCATGAATAATGATGATTATTTAGAAACAGCTAAAACAATATATAATTACAGTAAAGGAAATGACTTTTATAAAATTAAAGGTGGTGTAATTGAAGGTAAAGTAATGACAGCTGAAGAAATAATAACATTAGCAAAATTACCATCAAGAGAAGCATTACTATCTATGCTTGCTGGTGCATTACTTGGAAATATATCAAAACTTGCAGTTGCACTTGATCAAGTTAGAGCACAAAAAGCTGAATAATATTTAAATGTAAATAGAAAATAAAAATCACGTATAGTGAAAAAAATTAGAATAAAAATTAGGAGGATTTAAAATGAGTAAAGAAATAGAAGAAATGATAGAAAAAATCAAAACAATGACAGTAGTTGAATTAGCAGACTTAGTTAAAGCTATTGAAGAAGAATTTGGAGTATCAGCTGTTGCTGCAGCTGCACCAGTAGCAGGAGGAGAAGCAGTTGCTGAAGAAAAATCAGCATTTAATGTTGTATTAAAAGAAGCTGGAGATCAAAAAATAAAAGTTATCACAGCTGTTAAAAATGCTTTAGGATTAGGACTAAAAGAAGCTAAAGAAATGGTAGACGGAGCACCAAAAACATTAAAAGAAAATGTTGCTAAAGCAGAAGCTGAAGAATTAAAAGCTAAACTTGAAGAAGTTGGAGCAGTTGTTGAATTACAATAATAAAATATAAAAAAAGAAAAAGTGGATTTTCATTTTTTCTTTTTTTATTGCTATTTTTCAAATTATAATGTAAAATAGGAAATATGGAGGAAATAAAGTTTATGGAGATATATGGAATAATTGCTGCGATGCAGGAGGAAATGTATGAAATTGAAAAGATAATGGGAGAAAAAGAAAATATAAAAATACATGAGTTGAATTTTATAAAAGGAAAAATTAATGATAAAACAGTAGTTTTAGTTGAAGCTGGAGTTGGAAAAGTAAATGCAGCAAGAACTACACAGATATTAATAGACAAATTTGAAGTAAATTCTATAATAAATGTTGGGTCTGCAGGTTCGGCAAATGATAAATTGGATATAGGAGATATAGTCATAGGAAAAAAAGTAGTACAACATGATTTTGATATAACTGCATTTGGTCATCCAAAAGGTTATATTAGTAATGTTGGAGCCTTTTTAGAGAGTGACGAAAAATTAATTGAAAGAATGCAACAGACTATATTAAAAATTAATGATAAAAATTTTGATATATTAGTAGGTACAATAGCTTCAGGAGATATATTTTGTACAGATATAAATATGAAAGATAAAATACGAGAAAAATTTAATGCAGATGCTATAGAAATGGAAGGAGCAGCAATAGCACAAGTATGTAAACTAGATGATATTCCATTTATAATAATAAGAGGAATATCAGATAAACCTAATGGGAAAAATGAAATTACTTTTGACCAATTTTTAAAACAAGCCTCAAAAAGATGTGCAGAAATAATTAAAGAATTTTTACATAATTAGTGATAAAACCCCTCAAACCCTTGACTTTTCAAAGAAAGAATGATATAATATTATTGTATTTTATAAAAAAGAGAGGTGTATCCTACATATAATAGGAGAAAAAAATGGGAAGAATAAGAGAATTAATAAACAAATTTATACAACCTGCAGATATAGAAAAAACATTTGATGAACTTGCATTAGCTTCTGGAGTTAATCAAAGTGATTTAAAACAATTAAAGAATTCTATGGAAGGAATAAATTGGAAAGAGTTTGCAAGAGAAAATGAAGAGAAAAAGGCAATAAAAAAAGAAAGAGCACAAACTATAGACTCAAAAGAAGTTAATTCAAAATCACAAAAAAGTCAATCAATTAGAAAAGATAAAAGCAAGGAAAGGGAGATCGGAGAATAAATAGGTTAGAATTTTACTAGCCTATTTTTTTTCGAAAAAAATAATAAAAAATTTGTAAAAAATATTTACAATTTGAAATATTTTGTATACAATATATAGAGTAATAAAAACTAAAGAAAATAGAACTGAAGGAAGGGGTAAATCAATGAAAATATTGATGCTAACATGGGAATATCCACCAAGAGTCGTTGGCGGGATTGCAAGAGTAGTATATGACCTATCACATAGATTGATAAAAGATGGTCATGATGTAACTGTAGTAACATACAGAGATGGAGAAACTCCATATTTTGAAGATGATAAAGGAGTAAAAGTATATAGAATAGACAACTATATGATAAATCCAAATAATTTTATAGATTGGATAATGCAAATGAATTTCAATATGGTAGCAAAAGCAAATGAAATAATTGCAGAACAAGGAAATTTTGATGTAATACACGCACATGATTGGTTAGTAGCATATGCTGCAAAAACATTAAAAAACTCATACAATATCCCTATAGTAGCAACAATACATGCAACAGAATCTGGAAGAAACAGTGGAATACACGATGAAACTCAAAGATACATAAATGATACAGAATGGATGCTAACATATGAAGCAACAGAAGTAATAGTTAATAGTAATTATATGAAATGTGAAATACAAGGTTTGTTTGGTCTACCTTTTGAAAAAATAAATGTAGTACCAAATGGAGTTAATTTAAATAAATTTTCTGGAATGGACAGAGATTATACATTCAGAAGAAGATATGCAATGGATAATGAAAAAATAATATTATTTATGGGAAGACTTGTATATGAAAAAGGAGTGCAGAATTTAATAGCAGCAATGCCAAAAATATTAGAGGGATACCATGATGTTAAACTTGTAATTGCAGGAAAGGGTGGAATGTTAGACGAATTAAGAGCACAAGCTGATTATCTAGGAATATCAAATAAAGTATATTTTGCAGGATATATGAACGGAAAAGATGTTGAAAAAATGTATAAAGCAGCAGATATATCAGTATTTCCAAGCACATATGAACCTTTTGGAATAGTAGCATTAGAAGGAATGCTAGCTGAAAGACCAATAGTTGTATCTGATGCTGGTGGATTAGGAGAAATAGTTGAACATAGAGAAACTGGTATGAAGAGTTATTCTGGAAATCCAAATTCGATTGCAGACTCAATATTAGAATTACTTTACAACCCAGAATTATGCGAAAATATTGTAAAAAAAGCAAAAGCAAAAGTAAAAAATTATAATTGGACTAAAATAGCACAAGATACACATTTTATTTACCAAAAAGCAATATGTGAAACAATGGCTGAAAAACAAAGAAAACAATTAGAGCAAGAAAAGGCACAAAAAACAAAGAAAGCAAAAGGAACAGAAAAAGAAATAACAAACTTATTATCTTTTAGAAAACGTCAAGCTTATGCATAAAAATAAACTACAGCTACATAATAAATATGTAGCTGTTTGCGATTAAATTAGGTTTTAATATATAAAAAAGGAGAAAGGTATGAATATATATGATACAGCAAATAAATTAGCAGAAGAAATAAAACAATCAGAAGAATATGTAACATATAAAATGGCTAAAGAAGTTATAAATTTAAATTTTGAATTAAAAAGAAAGATAGACGAATTTGAAAATGCGAGATATGAAGCTCAAATTATTGCGATACAAACAGGAAAAGATGATGAAGCAAAAATGAGACATGTTCAAGAGCTATATGGAGAATTAATACAAAACCAGGAAGCAAGTAAGTATTTTGATGCAGAAATGAAATTTAATGTATTAATAGCTGATATAAATAAAATAATTGGAGAAGCAATACAAAGCTTATTAAAATAACGAATTGATTTTATAATGTAATTAGGGACATTAAGATATTTATATTAGAAAGGAACTAAAAATGGAACTAATTATAATAATTATAGCAATAATAGCAATTATACTAATATATTCAATGATGAAAATGAATGTAAAAGAACTAGAAAAAATTGCATTAAATCCAGAATTAAATGAAATAGCAAAAAAATATCCAAACAATACGGAAATATGCAAATCAATACTAAAAAAATTAGATAATAAGACGACAAAAATAGAAGAAGATAAAAAATCTGAATCTATCTTATACATAGCAGTACAAGATAAAATATCAATTGGAAATACACATGAAAGTTTTACAAGAATACAAACAATGGCACATGAATGTCTGCATTCAATCCAAGATAGGAAGATGTTAATATTTAATTTTATATACTCAAATATATACTTTTTATATTTTATTATTATATGCATTTTGGTAGTTATAAAAAAACTATCTAATGAAACAATATATTCAAATATATTATTAATTCTAAGTTTTATATATTATGTAATAAGGGTATTTTTAGAAAATGACGCGATGATAAAAGCACCATATCTTGCAAAAGAATATATGGAAGAGCAAAATATAACAAATAAAGAAGATATAGAAAAAATAGTTGATGGATTTAATCAAATAAATGAAAAATGTATAAAAGGTACAAATTGCAATTTATTCATAAAAATTATGATAAAACTTGTAATTTTTAATTCTTTGGCATTGATTTTTTAATACTTATGTGGTAAAATATTCTAGTATAAATAAAACCGTTGGGAGGAATACTAGATGCAAGTAGTGAAGATAATATTGATAGTAGTAGATTTAATAATATGTTTAGCCGTAACAATATTGGCAATGATACAATCTAAAGATGATGCGGGATTATCATCAACAATAACAGGTTCATCAACAAATAACTTTTTTGAAAAAAATAAAGGAAGAACCAAAGAAGGTATGCAAAAAAAATGGACAATTATATTAGGAATAGCATTTGTAATTGTTACAATTGCACTTTCAATAATATATATAGCATAGAGAGCAGTTAATAAAAACTGTTCTTTTTGTGATGTAAGAATAAAAAGACTAACTATTAATTGTCAATAGTTTTTTTAAAGAAATTTGTTAACTTAAATTAAATGATATGTTTTCGGTCAATAGTTTGAATATAACTCTAACCAGTTGGTTTGAAACATGTCCTAAAACATTGTTATGTGATTTGCCTTTTGAACGTTTAGTGGTATAATATTCATATTCATCATAAGAATACTTTCCTTTTGATGAAGAAGCCAATAGTCTAGTAAGAACATCGATTCTAACTTTTAAAATTTCTTGTGGTGAAGAGTATTTTTCAAGCAAAGTATAAAAAGTTTTTAGATGTAAATTACCTTTAAAAAAATGCGTAGTTCTGGAAAAAGTGAATCTAAACAAGTAGTAAGTTGAACTTTAAGTCTAGTTTGAGATTAAATAATATCAAATCTAAAACGACATAGAGTTCTAAGTTTAATAAAGCTAATATCTTTTTCATAAATTGGAGTATAATCACCTAAAGAAAGACATTTAGAAATTAGGAATGTATCAACTTTATCAGTTTTGGTTTTTCTAATATTAGAATTTCTTAGTGAATTGGTTTGAATTGCATTAATCATTCCGATTTTGAACCCTTTAGGAAACAAAAAGCAAATAAGATTATCTCCGTAATGACCAGTAGATTCGAGCCCTATAAGACATTCATTAATACTAAAATACTTAATTTTAGAAAGAAAAAGCTCGAACCCTTTTCTAGAATTCGCAAAAGAAAAAGGTTTGACTAAGACTTCACCATCCGAGTTAACAACAGAGGCAAAGTGAGAGTTTTTGGCAATATCAATGCCGATGTAAATCATAAAAGATCAACTCCTTTGAAATATATTTTTAACATTTGTGACATCCACTTAGTCTTATTACTTATAACCTTGCATGAAATAAAGAGTCTAAGCCCTATCTAACTAATAACCAATTAATAATAAAACTGTGGCAATTTTCTTTCCAAAATGGTCAAAGCCATAAGGGGGGATTAAAAGTCCACAGTGTCAACATAATTATACCATAAATCGGTATAAAATACTATAAAAGGTTTATAGGTAAACCTTAGTTAAAAACCTAAATATATTATACAAGGGGGGATTAAAATAGAGAAAGTAGATTTAGCAATAGAAATAATAAATCTAAAAATAGCAAAAGAAATAAAAAAAAATACGGAAAAAGATTATAGAGAATTCAAAAGAAAAATATTAAATTTAGAAAAAGAAAGAGAACAAATATATTTAAACAACACTAAAATAATAGAAAAAGTATTAAATCAATATTTAAATGATGTGAGGATGTAGAAATGAATGGAATAGAAAAATATAATTTAACAGAAGAAGAATTTGAAAATTGCTTAAAAATGGCTGAAATAGCTTTACTATTAAGAGTAAGACCTTCAAACAATCCTAAGTCAATTTTTATAGTATCACAAGCTGGTGGAGGAAAAACAGGATTAAAAACGTTTATAGAAAAGGAAAAAAATAGTGATAAGTTAAAAGACATTTATATTGAAATAAATCCAGATGAAGTTGCAATTTATCATAAATATTATGAAGAAATAATGAGGGAATACCCTAGACAATCATATAATCAAATACAAAAATTTGTAAGACCTGCATTAGATGAATATTTAAGACAAAGAGCAGTTCAATTTAGAGCAAGTATAGTTCAAGAAGGGACTTTTGGAAGTACTGAGGGATACTTAAAAATATTAGACTTTCAAAAGAATGGCGGAAAAGCTGCAATTGGAAAGTTAAAAGATAATGGTACGAGAGAAGAGATAATGGTAGACGGAGGATATAATATAGAAATAAATATACTTGCAGTTGATAGATATGAAAGTTTACTATCATCATATGAAAGAGAACAATATTTTATAGAATCAGGATTACCTCCAAGATCAGTTACAGCTGAAAATCATGATAGAGCATATGAGAATTTAATAAAAACTGTTAAAGAAATTGAAAGAAGAAAATTATATGATAAAATAAGAGTTTTCAAAAGAGGAAAAATAGAAATAGAGCCAGAATTAATATATGAATCTGGTGGGGAGCAATATGAAAATGTAACAAGTTGTATAGTACAAGCTAGAGATGAGGAAAGAAAAAAAATAATAAAAAACAAAGAGCAATATTTGAATAGAATTAACGAATTGAAGCAGAGGGTTACAAATGAAAATTTAATTAGTAAAATAGTGTTACTTGAAAAAGAGTTTAGAAAAGAATTACAAGAAGAGAGATATATATAAAAGAAAGGATGAGATAGATGATTGATTTACATATACATACTACTTATTCAGATGGGGCAGATAGTTTAATAGAAGTTTTAAAAAAAGCTGAAAAAATAGGATTAACACATATATCAATAACCGATCATGATAATTGTAAAGCATATAAGGAATTGGCAAGTATTGACGTAAAGAAATATTATACAGGAACTATAATACCTGGAATTGAAATAAAGGGAAGTTATAAGGGTAGATTAATAGAAGTATTAGGCTATAAAATAGATACAGAAAAAATGCAGGAATGGTCTGACGAATTTTATAAAGATAAAACTAAACCAATATTACAACAAAAATACTTTGATATCCTATGCAAAAGATGTGAAGATATGGGATTAATATTAAGTAAAGAGTCAATAAAAAATTTTGATTCAAATAAGGAATGGGCTAATTTGCATATATATAATGAATTAGTAAAATATGAGGAAAATAAAAATATATTACCAGAGGGTGTATTAAATTCATTTGACGATTATTCAAAAGGATACTGTGGAAATACTAAAAGTAAATTGTATATAGATAAAACAGAAGATTATCCATCTATAGAAGAGGCAGTAAATATAATAAAACAATGCGGAGGATTAGTATTCGTGCCTCATATATATATATATAAATGGGCGAAAAATAAAGAAGAATTTATACAAGATATTTTAAATACGTATGATATAGATGGAATAGAATGTATGCATAGTGAATTTAATGAAGAAGAGATAACAAGGTTATTAAAACTATGTAAAGAACGTCATTATTTTAGAAGTGGTGGTAGTGATTATCATGGTAAAAATAAAATAGGAATTGAATTAGGAAGAGGAAAAGGAAATTTGCAAATTCCAGAAGAATTTATTGAAGAATGGAAATAATATTCTTGATATGTAGAAATGAGACAGGGGGGAGTAATGAAAAAAGAAAATAAAATAGGAATATATAAAAAAAATCAAAAAGGTTTTGGTTTTGTAAAACTTGAAGAACAGGAAGAAGAAATATATATATCAAGAGAAAATTCATTAAATGCATTAAATGGAGATACAGTAAGTATACAAATAATAAAGGAAACAAATAAAGAAAATAATAAAAAAGAGGAAGGAAAAATAGTAAAAATTATTAGACATGAAAAAGATACTGTAGTTGGAACATTTCAAAAAAGCAGAAATTTTGGTTTTGTTGTGCCAGATGATAAAAATTTTGGAACAGATATATTTATATCAAAAACAAATTGGGGGAAAGCTAGAAACAAACATAAAGTATTAGTAAAAATAACGGAATATCCAAAGAAAGGTAAAAATGCAGAGGGAAAGATTATTGAAGTATTAGGTGGAGTAAATGAAGCTGGTGTAGATATGTTATCATTAATAAAGCAATATAATTTACCATATGAATTTCCCAAAGAAGTTGCAGATGAAGCAAAATCATTTGGAAATAAAATTGATAATAACTATGTTTTTGAATCAGATAAAAATATTTATATGAAAGAAGATTTAAAGCATAAGAAAACCATAAGAAAAGATTTACGCCAAGATTTGATTTTTACAATAGATGGAGAAGATGCAAAAGATTTAGATGATGCAATACATGTAGAAAAATTGAGCAATGGTAATTATAAATTAGATGTTCATATTGCAGATGTTAGTTATTATGTAAGAGAGAAGACCGAATTAGATAAAGAAGCTTATTTAAGAGGAACAAGTATATACATGTTAGGACGTGTAATACCAATGTTGCCAAGGGAATTATCGAATGGAATATGTAGCCTAAATGCAGGAGAAGATAGATATACTCTTTCTTGCTCAATGGAGATTACTCCTAAAGCAAAAATTGTTTCATCTGATATATATAAGGCTGTTATTAACGTAACAGAAAGAATGTCTTATACAGATGTACAAAAAATACTAGATAAATCTGATGATAAAGTTTTAAAAAAATATGAAAAGTACATTAAAAATTTTGAGATGATGGCAGAGCTTGCAATGATTTTAAAGAAGAAAAGAAGAGAAAATGGATATTTAAATTTAGATATACCAGAAAGTAAAATAACACTTGATGAAAATGGTTTTGCTATTGATATAAGAAAATATGAAACTTATTTTGCAAATGAAATAATAGAACAATTTATGCTTGTTGCAAATGAGACAGTTGCAGAAAAATTTTATTGGTTGCAAGCACCATTTATATATAGAAACCATGAAGCACCTGATATTGATAAAGTAAAAGAATTAAATAAAACCCTATTTAATTTTGGTTATAAAATTAAAATATCAAAAGAAGATATTATATATCCAAATGAGTTTGCAAAGATATTAGATGATGTAAAAGGAAAAGATGAAGAGAAAGTTGTGTCAAATATTATATTGAGAACGCTTAGAGTTGCAAAGTATGAAGCAGAAAATAAAGGCCATTTTGGGATTGCTAGTAAGTATTATTGCCATTTTACATCACCAATTAGAAGATATCCTGATTTATTTATACACAGAATTATTTCTAAATATATAGAAGATGATTATATGGTTAATGAGTTTTGGATAAAAAAATATTCTAAAAGAGCAGAAAAGAGAGCTGAGAATTGTTCAGAAAGAGAGAGAACAGCAACAAAAGTTGAAAGAGAAGCGGAAGATATTAAAAAGGCTGAATTCATGGAAAATAAAATTGGTGAAGAATATAATGGAATTATTTCATCTGTTACAAATTTTGGTATTTTTGTTGAACTTGATAATACTGTAGAGGGATTAGTTCGTTATGAGGATTTAGGAGATGAATATTTTATTTATAATGAAGAGAGAAGAGAAGCTATTGGCGAATTTACTCATAAAACTTATAAAATAGGTGATATAGTTAAGATTAGAGTAGTTAATGCTAATAAATTATTGAGAAAAATTGATTTTGAAATAATAGATAAATAATTAGTGAAAATCCTATATTTCAATAATCTGTAACAAAATTAAAAAAATTTGTAAAAGTTATTGACTTTATTGCTTAAATATGGTATTATATTTAAGTGTTAAGAAACGGGTCAATAGCTCAGCTGGATAGAGCACAGGCCTTCTAAGCCTGGGGTCGGGGGTTCGAACCCCTCTTGGCTCACCACAACATTTAAATACGAGTTTTTATTTCTTTGCAGGTGGCTTTTCAGTAACATATGCTTTGGAATAAAAATGAATCTACATCAAAAGTTGGGGGAGGAAACTTATAATGTTTTCGATTCCAGCTTTTTTTGTATTTAGTTCAGCTAAAAGCATAGCATTTTCGGTCATATTGCTATGCTTTTGGATCTAAGTATTAATTTATAATGATTATAAACTAATAATTAACTATTTTTTTTTATAATTAAAGATAAATTTTCAATAATATTAATGGACTGAATTATTTCATCTTCTGTATATTTTTTTAATAGATTTTTAGTTTTTTTAATGCAATTATCATCAAGTCCAAATAAGATGTAGTCAGCAGAATGTCCACTAACTTCACGAAATTTTTTTAGACTATAGTAAACGAAATTTCCTTTACCCTCTTCTACTAATCCTAAGAATTGACTAGAAGTTCCAAGCTTTTCCGCAAGTTCTGTTTTAGTCATCTTCAATTCGTTTTCTCTAATATGTTTGATTCTTTTTCCACGTTCTGCTTGTTCTTTTCTTTCTTCTTCGATTGCTACATTTGATCTTTTTCTTCCCATAAAAAATCTCCTTTCTATTTATAAAAGTATTTTAAAATATAAAAAGAACAAAGAGATAGAAAAAACAAATAGTAAAAAATAATAATAAATGGTAATACATGATTAATATATAGTCAGTAAAAAAATAAACACTAGAAACAATGTTTTTTAGTGTTTATTTTTTTGTTAAAATTCGTCAAATTTCATTAATTTTTTCTATCATCAAATTTTGATACTTCATACTTTTTTAATGTTATTTTTATTACAACATTATAGAACATACACAAAGAAAGAAAAGGTGGTGAAAAGTATGAGCTGGTGGGAAGAATTAGGAAGTTGGTTAAAAAAATGGCTATAATAAAAAGTTAAAAAATGAAATGTAGTTTCTGCATTTCATTTTTTTGTTGAAACATTAATTTTTTTCGTGTATAATAAAAAAATAGAAACGGAGAAAATATATGATATTTGAAATAAATAATATTGACAGAAATATAGTTATTTTAAAAACCTTAAAAATGTTTTTATTAACATATTATATCAATTTTAAAATAATAAATAGAAAAATAACCTTTAATATAAAATCTAATATATATATTGTAATAATAGGTATCATATCAGGGATTATAAGATATGATGTAAATTACATGATAAGTAATATAATTTTGATTATAGCAGTTAGTATTTTATTCTCTGAAAACAATATAGGTAATAGTATATTAACAACAATAATTTCGTTAAGTATAAATTATATTGTAGGTGTAATATCTATTGTAATATGTTTTGGAATAAGCAAAATTATAACAATTAAAGGTGATTACATAAAATTTATTATAATGACAGTGTTTCATATAATCTTATTATATAGAATATTAAAAATAAAAAAGTTTAGATATGGAATATCATTTTTGAAAAAAAGTATAAATGATGAATATATGGATTTATTAATCTTGAATATAAGCATTACAATATTATTTTCAGCAATAGTAATGTTTAATTCTAGTAACGAGGTTGCTAGTATTATTGGATTAGAGATAATAATTTCAGCTATAATTATGTTTATAACTATACGTAAAGCTATACAATTATATTATAAACAAAAATTATTAATACAAGAACTTACAGAAACAAAAAAAGAATTGATAGATAAAACAAGAGAAATAAAAGAACTAGAAGATGAAAATTTAAGCTTTAGTAAGAAAAGCCATTCATTAGCACATAAACAGAGATCTTTAGAGTATAAAATACAACAATTATTAAATAAAACAGAAATGAGTACTGAAGAAACTATAGAGGTAAAGGAAAAAATTGAAAAACTAAAGAAAGAAGTATATAGACAAGATGAAATAATAGAATTAGATAAAACAGAAGTTATAGAAGTAGATGATATGTTAAAGTATATGCAATCAGAATGTAATAAAAATAATATAGAATTTATTTTTAAATTAAAAGGAAATATACATTATATGACAAACAATATAATTTCGAAAGATAATTTAGAAATATTACTAGCCGATCATATAAAAAATGCAATAATAGCAATAAATCATACAGATAACATTAATAGGAGCATATGTGTAAAATTATATGAGATAAATAAAATGTGTAGTTTAAGTATTTTGGATTCTGGTGTAGAGTTTGATACAAATATATTAAAAAATTTGGGTAAAAAACCAAGTACAGCATATAAAAATGAGGGTGGTACAGGAATGGGCTTTATGAATACATTTGATATATTAAGAAAGTATAAAGCGAGTCTAAAAATAGAAGAATATAATAAACCATCAAAAGATAATTATACGAAAGCAATAATTATAAAATTTGATAAGAAAAATAAATTTAAAATAGAATCATATCGTCAAAATGAAATTGAAAATATGATAAGTGTAGATACAAAAAATTAAAGTAGAATAGATAAAATATATAAAATTAGTTGAATATTATTTAAATCTATGATATACTGATATAGATTTTAAAGAAAATATTATATTAATATTATAATATTTTCTTTATATATGCACCAGTAGCTTAGCTGGATAGAGCACTCGGCTACGAACCGAGAGGTCGGGGATTCGAATTCCTCCTGGTGCACCAAAACTCTCAAGCAGATTTGGGAGTTTTTATTCATTCGAGGTGAAAAAGCATATGATAAAAAATATAATATTTGATATAGGAAATGTTATACTGAACTTTAACATAAATGAAGTATTAAGAAAATTTACTAATAGTATAAATGAACAAAATTTTATTTTAGAAAATATAATAAACTCTCCTGAATGGCTAGGAAATGCATTAATTGATACAGGTTATATAAGTAGAGAAAATGCGATAGAAATAGTAAAAGATAGGACAAACCATACTAATGATGAATTAATAAATAATTTTTGGTATAATTATAATAATTTTTCTAAAGTAGATGAAAGAGTATTACAGCTAATACAAAAATTAAAATATAATAATTATAAAATATATTTGTTATCAAATATAAATCCATATACATTTGAATTTGTTAATAAAAGTGGTTTATTTAATTTAGTAGATGGATATGTATTATCATACAAAGAACATAAAGTAAAGCCATATAAGGCAATATATAATGTTTTATTAGAAAGATATAACCTGATACCAAATGAATGTATCTTTATTGATGATAATAAAAAAAATATTGATACAGGTAATTTAATGGGAATTATTTCAAAAAAAGTTGAACCAGATAATTATGATAGTATATTAAATGTAATAAAAGAGTGTAATCTAATAGAAGGAGAATATTAATATTGTAGTTTTTATTATTCGCTAGAAAAAATAGAATTTATATAGAATATTAATAAATTGACTTAAAACAATCAATATGATAAACTAAATGTAGTTAAACCAAGAATTTTTTAATTGAATTAAGGCTTAGTGCTTAAAAATATTAAAATTTAGCAAATGCTATAGTAAAAAAATTCATATGATAAAAAATATATAATAGGAGGAATAAGTATGGAATTAACTGAAGAAGAGAAAAAATTATTTAGACAGTATGATAAGGCTTTGGAAGAATTACCATCATATCATATTGAAAAGGGACTTATAGAATCACATTCTTCAAATAATGAAGAAGTTAAAATAACATATGCATATATAAAAAGAATTTTAATGCAAGTTGCTAAAAATAGAGGAATAGTAGTATCAGAAAATGAAACTTTTGATTTTGATAATTTATTAAGAAAAATTGTAGAAGTTCCAGATGAATTACCTGATTTTAATCCTTTATATTATAAAAATTCCAATGCATTTAATAAGTATGTAGATACAAAAACCAAAGGTATGAATTCTGAAGAAATAGAAAGTTTTTTATATAATTTTACAGGAGTTAATGGAATGGGGGGAATGAATGATTCATTTAGATTTCTTATGGCAAATTATATTTCAAGATTAGATTACAAAATAGATAAGTTAAATTTTGAAACTGAAGTAGATGATATATCATCAAATGATGATGAATGGTGGGTAGTTGACGAAGATGATGAAAAAGAAGCTATTAAAATTGAGGATAAAAATGAATCAGAAGAGGAAGAATGGATAGATTTTGAAGAAGAGGAAGATTGGCCAGATTTCGAAGAATTGGAAGATGTTGAACCTGAATTTGCAGAAATAGAAATTATTACAGATGATAAAATGGATAGTAAAGTAACAGATGAAGAATTAATAGACCTTATAAGATATGTAAATAGTTTTCCACAATTAATAGAATACAAGAATAATGGAAAAGAGATTAGTGAAAAATTAAATGAATTATTTAAAAAAACAAAGTTAAATGAATTTTATAGCAATAAATCTTTTTTGGAGGATTTTAAAAGAATAATGGAACATGATAAAAAAAGTAATATATATCATTTTCATGGTACACAAGATTTAGAAAGTGCTAATACTATAATTAATGAGGGTCTAGGAATGATGAGAGAAGCTTTAGAAACTACAAGTTATCAAGAATTTACTATGGATGAAGTAATACTTTATAGAAGAGGATTAGGAGGAGAAATAGGAAATAGTGCTGTTGTAATTATAGATGAACCTATAGAAGATGATGGAAAAAAGAAGAAAATTGTAGAGCCAATGTCTAGTAGGAAAAAAATTCATTTTTGTCCATCAGGACTTCAAGGATTAAATGGAAAACCCAAATATATAGTTGATCCTAAATATATAGTGGGATATGTTGACAAAGTAAATAAAACAATAATTTTTAATCCTAAATATTATGCTTATGATAAATTTAATCTACAAGAAGAAATAAAAGAACAAAAACAAGATGAGCAATCAACTCAAATAAAATGGATGAACAGTATGCAAATTATGGATACTAAGGCTATGCAATTTGAGTCGAGAGTTACAGAAAAAAAAGAAATGAAAGAAAAGCTTGAAAAAGCATACAAGAGAAAAATAAAGGAAAAAGATAGAAAAAAACAAGAAGGAAATGAACAAAAGTAGAAAGGATGAGATTAATAAATGGATGAAGAATATAGAGAAGCATTTTCAGAAGTTGATGAAATTGTAAAAATTATGCCATCTTCTTTATCAAATAAAATTCCTTTTAGACTTAAAGAATTGATTTCGAAAGAAAAATCTACAACCTATATTCCTAATATTAGTGAACCAATAGAAAACTGTCAGTTAAAGGAAAAAACAATTATACTTCTTGCTTTAATATATAGAGATTTTCTATGTTCAGAAGAAGAAAAAGCAAAATTAATAGAGAGAGATAAGAGAGAATTAGAAGAATTTGAAAAGGAGCTTAGAGAAAAATACAATCCTAATGGTATATTTAAAAATATAAAAAATTCACAAATTGTTTTGGAAAATAGGAATTTAGAAAAGAGTAATATTACAGAGTATAAAGAAAAGAATTTTATTCAAAGAATATTTGAAAAAATTAAATATTTATTTAAAATTAAATATTAGATTATAAGAATCTATAAAAGTAAAAAAGAAAAAAAACAAAATAAATAAATTAAAAGTCTTTTAATCTTAGAACACTAATAAATCAGAGTCAATGAAGTAAGCTTAACAGGTTTTTCGTGTATTTTATTATTGTATGAAAAAATTAAAATGGTACAGGTATACAACAAATTATAAAGAAATTAAAAAAATATTAAAATATTATTTTGAATGTAAAGATAGTTAGGAGGTGTTTAAAATGGCACGAAGATTTGGAAGAAATTTTGAAAATCCAGAAAGAAGAATTGAAAATGTTGAAGATAGTATTAATGATACTACAACTTCAAGTGAATTACCTTATGAAGATGACTTTGATAAAAAATTAGATAAGGCAAAAGAAATGCAAAGTGATATTTCTGAAGAAAATAACTTTTGGAGTAGAATAAAAAAACAAAGTAATAATGCAGAAAGAACAACAAATACTCAAAAAAATGCATTTTCACAAGAAATAAAAGTAGAGCAACCACAAGAAGAGACTCAATTAATCATAGCTTATAGAGAGCTAGATAGAGCAAGAAGAAGTGGAATTAGAGAAGATGTAATAAAAGCAGAAGATAGAATTTTTGATTTAGAAAGACAAGAACAAGAAAGGGAATATACTACTCAAATTGCTGAACTTAAAAAAATGCAACAAAAAGCAAGAGAGTTAGGAGATTCGGAATTACTTGCACAATTTAAAAAGAAAAGAAAAAGATTTGTAAGTGAAATGAATTATGATGAATTAAATTATAAATTAAAAAAATTACAAAATTCACAAAGATTAGAACCAAGTAATGAAAAGTTAAAGCAAATTGTTGCTTTAACACAGGAATTAGAGGCATTGGAGATTGAGGAATTGAACAAATAAGTGATAGAAATTAGAAATGAGAAGAAAGCTTTATTCAGTTAGCAGTAACAGAACATCAACTATAAATTAATAAAAATGATAAAATATTAAGTTTCAAGGAGGAGAAGTTCATTTTATGAAAATAAAGTGGCTTTTTCTTTTTTTAATATATTTTCTGTAAATTTGTTGTTAAAAAAATATTAGTATGCTAAATAAAATTGTAATATTATAATTTTGTAATTTATAGTTGCAGAAGTACGGAGGAGAAAATGGAAGAAAAAAGAATATACGATGAAGATTATGACATGAATGGTTTTTTAGAAAAATCAAAAATTCATAGAAATGGAACAAGATATGATGATAATGGGATGGAATAAATAGAGATGGTTTTAATAGAAAAGGACTAAATAAACAAGGATTAACTATGGAACAAGTCCAAGAAAGAAAAAACCAACGAAGAAAGAATTTTTTAGGACTTAAAGATAAAGCTGAAAAACTAGGGAAAGGCGAAATGACATTTGAAGACTATGTTAAATGTTCAAAAACATCAATTGAGGATTTAGAGGAACAGATAGAGGAAAATAAAGAAATTATATCTGAAAATGAACAAAAAATAAGTGATGAATTAGTAGGTGTAGTAATTAAACAACAAGATAAAATTAAATCACAAAAAACTAAAATTGCTAATCTAAAGAAAAAGGAGAGAGGAACTTATGGAGAATAAAAATATAAAAGTCGATTCTTTTGAAAAATATGAAAATCCGTATAATACTATTGACAGAACATCACATGGTTCTGAACGTTATTATGCTGGACATTGTTTACTTGAATATAACAATGAATTATATTTAGCAGATACTTTAGAAGAAATAATAAATACAGATGAAGGTTCTTCATATAGTCCATCTGGAGCAAGTAAGCATTCTTGTATTGGAGAGATAACTGAAGAACTTTGTCTTCCATGGATTGATGAAGGGAATATTGATGTTGAATATTTATATATTGATAATGTTCATAAAATTGGTGAAGATGGGCAGTTACTTCAAAATGAAAACGAAGAATTAAGAAAACAAATTAGAGATTTAGTTTCAATTTCTGTTACATCTGAAAACGATATAATAGAAAGAAGTAATTCTTTTTCTAAAAATACAATGCCTTATGGAAATATAAATGCTTCACTTGAAATATCTAATGGAAAAGTAATGTTACATATGGATGGTGATAGAAACTATATATTATCAGAAAAACCAAAAGAAAGAACATTAAGTGCTCCATTAATAAGTCCAGAAAAGAAAAAAGAACTTTTAGAAATATTAGCAAGTCAACAGAAGAAAATAGAAAGTCAAGAAAAAGAACTAGCTGATTTAAAAGAACAAAGGAGAAATTTAAATGAAAAATAATGATATGATAGAATATAAAGAAAGTTTTATTTCAAAAATAAAAAGATTTTTTACTAATATATTAAAAAAATCTCAAAAGCAGGAAGTCAGTGAATTTCAATCAAATGTTTCAGACGAAAGTACAATAGACTTTAATAAAGTAGAAAATGAGTTCTTTGATAACATAAAATTTGATCCAAGTAATGTTAATAAAGTTGTAGACAAAAAGAAATTTCTTGAATATATTGATGGGAATGTTGAAGCTTTAAAAATGATTTCTATTGATAGATTAAGAAAACTTAAAGAATATTATGATGGGGTTATTGAAGAAAATGATAAAATAATAGAAAAATTGAAAGAAAGTCAACTTTAATAAACGTTTTTAATCAAATTTTTAAAAACGAGTGAATATATTGAAAATTAAATATTTAGTTAATCTAAGTTAAATGTAACGTTATTCAATATCTTGATAAAATTCCAAATAAACTACAAAAATTTATTATGGAAGAAATGACTAAGGTTTTTTAGTCATTTTTAAACTTTTTAGAACATTTTTTATCTGTTGGCAATATATTGGCAAAATAAAATATCAAGACCTTGAAAGTCTTGATATTACTACATTTTTATGGTCGAGGTGACAGGAAAATAGCATGTAACTTTTGCTATTTTCAAGCACTTCGACTATTTTTGAATGTGGTTTGAATGCAGTTAGATTTGTTTTTTATTTTTCTCATTCACTTTCCATAAAAAATATAAGTCATTTTCTTCAATAACTTGTTTGCTATTCAACTTTAATATGTCTTTTATTCCTGTACTAACTCCTAGTAAAGACATCATTCCTGTTATTCCATCAAAAGAAAATTTATTATACATTCCTACAGAACATACTATAGAAGTTAAAAATATATCTACTCCAATTTGTTTTATTAAATGTTTTTTATTTTTTTTAAGTACATTATTCATTTTATTAATTTCTGGTAATATTAAATCATGATATGCTTCATTGTATTCTTTTTCACTATTAAGATTATTGTTATTTATAATCTGCTTTAACTTATCTCTATAAACTATAAAGGATTCATAATCATTGTCTCTAATTTTTAGTAAATTCTCAATATTAGCATTTTCAATTAGTGGCAATATTGGCTTTATATAATTTAATGTATTATCATTTTCAAAATTCTTTTGCCCTAAATTTTTCATTATCAAAGTATCTATTGGTCTGTTGGTTAAATAGGTAGTATTATCATGATCTTTCCAGATACTATGCAATAAAAAATCATCAATTATAGGGTCAGTCAAATAATCAACAAAACCTATTTTTTCAAAATCCTCAAATATTACATTTGTATCAGGAATGTCAATATATTTTTTAAAAACATCCGATTTTCTTTTTGCTGAGCAAACAATAGTCCCTGGTAGTATCAGGTCTGTTTTGGGTTCAATATATATGTACAGATCCTTTTTTTCATGCTTTGTATATATATTAAAATCTTTTTTCATCTTATTTTTTATATAGCCTTTTACATTCTCTGATTGTCTTATTATCGTATCTTCTTTTTTTAATAGTTCCTTCAAACAATCATTACATATACTTATTTTTAAGGTATAAAAACCTACTATTCGCCTTAAAACCAACGGCTTTATATATATTAATAACAAAATATCTTCTATTAGTTTCGTTCTTTCTATTTTTTGTTTATAATGTGTATATTGTCTATAATGATAATCAATCGGAGATGGTACAATAACTCTGTCAGCATACATTGTAGCAAAAAAAGCTAAGTTACTTAAATTTTTTATTTTACACTCAAAACAAGAACATGGATATGAACTCCCAGAAATACTAGCATTAGTTGAAAAATTAAAAAGTTTATCTCCTTCTACATATGAATTAGGAATACAATCATATAAAAAAGACACAAATATTTGTAAATCCTTTTCTGGCATTTTATTTATGGTATTAAAAACGTTATCTATATCATCAAATTTTAATTCACTAAAATGATTATACATATCTTCTACATCTAACATAGCTTTTATCCTTTATATCCAAACTTTTCCATTCTTTCCTTTTCTTCAGTAGATAAACTTCTCAACCATTCAGCTAGACCTGTACTATCATTATTTTTTAAAAATTCAAAATACTTTACTCTATCTTCCTTGCTAATTACAACGGGTGTGATATTATTTTTTAACAATTCATAATTTAATAATAGTCTACCAGTTCTACCATTTCCATCTTCAAAGGGATGGATTTTTTCAAATTCAATATGATATTTTGCAATTTTAGTAAAAATATCTTCTTCATCATGGTTGTAATTATAAACAAAATAAGTCATTAAATTAGGTATTTTTTCAGGAGCTGGTGGAATATGCTCACTACCTCTAATAAATACTTGAACAGTTCTATATCCTTCTGTGTCTTTAATATCTCTATTTATAGTTTCATTTAATTTCTTAATAAATCTTTCATCAAATCCATCATCATTTTGTAAATTCTTGAAAACCAATTCTAAGGCTTTTTTATGGTTAATAGCCTCATATATTTCTCTTGGCTCTTTTCCTTCAATTTTAAAGCTATTGTCGTTATAAAGAATAGCATAAGTTTCAGCATAAGTTAATGTACTTCCTTCAATAGCATTTGAATGATATGTACTTCTTGTAATTAAATCCTCTAAATAATCATTGTTATTTAATATAAATTCTAAAATAGTCATAATTTTACCTCTTTCTATAATCTATCCATTATTTCTAAATATTCTCCAGTAGTCAATACAGTTTTAGGCAATAATAATGGTATAGAATAATTTTCTCCATTTTTTATATAAGTTGAATAGATTATTTTACAATTTTTATTTTTATCAATATCCATTGCTAATCCCAATACATTATATTTTTTAGATAATTTATTTGCATATAAATTCACTCTATCTGTAGCTTTTAATGGCATATCCGCATTTTCAAAATAATCAATTTCAACTATCATTATATTATCTTTTTTATCTCTAACCTTTAATAAAATCTGTGGTTTTGGTAATTTGGCTTTTTCAAAATCATTAATCAATTTAGAAATATCTTCAAAAGAAATATATTGATTTAATTCTACTGTACCATAAGTTGTTTTGCCAACTCCACAACAAAGTTCATTTACAGCCCAACCTGCAGCTTCGTCTGTATCAATTATTTCTATTGTTGGATTTTTTTCGTATTTATTTTTTATATTTGTTAAATTAAAGGTTTCTTTATCTTTTTCTCCAATATAAACATCAGGTGTTAATCCTAATAAAAAGTCTGTTGAAACTTCAAAGATCTCTGATAATTTTTTTAATGCTTCAATGTTAGGTTCTCTTAAATTAAGTTCATATTTTGAAACTGCAGCAGATTCTAAGCCTAATTTATTAGCAACATCTTTTTGAGTTAATCCTTTTGCTTCTCTTAAATATTTAATTCTTTCCCCAATTCTCATTTATTTTCTCCTTCTTCTATCGTATGCCTAAATTTTATCATATCCATTTTGGAAAGTCAATCAAGTCATGATATTTTAAAGAAAACAGGCTAACAAAGTTTTAAAAAGGTAAAAAAAATTTTTAAACTTTTGAAAAAGGGATTGACTTATTATCCATTTTGGATTATTATATAAATATCCAAAACGGATAACCAGAATTTGAAAGGAGGTTTATAGCAAAATAAAAGAGTTTATTTTTTTACTTATACGTTATCCAAAATGGATATATAAAATTTCAAAGGAGGACAAAAATTATGAATGATAGTTTTAGTGAAGATCTTAAGAAAGAATTAGTAAAACAAGCTGTAAAGAGCTTAGAAGACCCATTTAAAATGCTAACAGTGAAAGATGTTGCAAAAGATTTATATATGGGAGAGAACAAAACAAACGAGATATTTAATCGTGCAGACTTTCCTTCTGTAAATATAGGCAAAACAAGAAAAATACAAAAAATCGCTTATATTTTATGGAAGATGGAAAAAAGGATTGATGTTATATGAAAAGAAAAAGCATTTATACAAAAGCCTACTTTTGCGAGCTAACTTTTGCACAAATGCCACATAAAGACTTACGAAATCTTTATAAAAGTAGTATATCATTTTTCCTTAATTTTAACAATAGAAAAAGAGTAGAAATACTAGAAAGTGAGTAATTATGGAAAAAACAAAAAGGTATTATTGGATAAAATTAAAAACAGATTTCTTTAATTTAGCAGAAATTGATTTTTTATTATCACAACAGGATGGCTGTAAATATATAGTTTTATATCAAATGCTATGCCTGCAAACTGCAAATAATAATGGAGAACTTGCTTCAAGACTTGGAGAAATGATAGTGCCTTATGACTCAGATAAAATAGTAAGAGATACAAAATATTTTAGTAGAGATACTGTAATTGTAGCAATGGAATTATTTAAAAAGCTAAATCTAATTTATACTGAAGAAGAAAACTGCTTTAGAATAGCAGGATTTGAAAACATGGTAGGTAGTGAAACTGGTTGGGCAAAGCAAAAAAGAGAACAAAGAGAAAAACAAAAATTATTAAGTGGACAATGTCCACCAAATAGTCCACTAGAGATAGATATAGAGAAAGAGTCAGATACAGAGATAGATAAAGATATAGATAATAATGAATTGAAAGAAAGATTAAATATAATTAATTTAAAAATAAAAAAAGAAAAATTAGTACAAGAGGAAACATCAGACTATAATGCAATATTTAATCAAAAGAAAATATACATTCAAAATACAGAGTATTTACCAGAAAATATATTAAATCAAATAAAACTATATCAAATTGCAGTAAAAAGGCTATGTGATAGTAATCAACTAGAATTGCTAGATAAAGTGAATTTACCAATACTAGAGAAAGTATTTGGTAAGATTTTAAAATGCGAAAAAATTGAGAATATAAAAGAATATTATATTTCAAGTTTAGTAAATGAAATATCAAAATAAGAAAATGGAGGACAAAAATTAGGAAGAAAAAAAGAAGAAGAGGAAATGGAGAAGGCACAATATTTGAAGACAAGAAAAATAAAAGATGGATAGGTCAATATATATCAGGAATAGCTGAAGATGGAAAAGCTATTAGAAAATCGGTATATGGCAAAACTCAAAAAGAAGTTATAAATAAATTAAATGAAGTAAAATATCAAATGAATAATGATATTTATGTAGAGAAAAATGGAATTAAGCTAGTAAAAATTATGGAAGATATTAGAGAAGAAAAACTTGCATCCAACACGATTTCTGGTGGACAATATGCAAGGCTTAAATGGACTATAAACAAAATAAAAAATAGCAAACTTGGAGAAATGAAAATTCAAGATGTAACAAAAAATGATATTCAAGAATTTTTAAATTCCATAAAAGATTTAAGCGATTCATATATTAAAAAATTGTATGAACAATTTGTACAAGCATATCGTAGAGCAGAGATTAAGAAATATATTACATATAACCCAATGTATGAAGTTATTAAGCCTAAAAGTGATAAACAAACAAAAGTTGTAGAGGCTTTAGATATTAATGTGCAAAAAGCTTTTACAGAATATTTAAATAAGGTTTCAATAGAAAATGAGCCATATAAAAATATATTTTTAATTCAGATGTATATGGGATTAAGAATTGGAGAGGTATTAGCACTAAGTACCGAAAACATTGATTTAGAAAATAAACTTCTATATGTAAAAAGAACACTTACAAATGACAAAGAATTTGCCATTATTTTAGGAAATAAGACAAAAACTTATGCAGGTAATAGGACTTTACCTATCCCAGATTTTTTAATGCCAATTTTTGAAGAACAGATAAAATATTCAAATGAGAATTTACACAATTTAATATTTACAACAAATGATAATTACATAAGAACATCAGCAATTAATAAAGAACTAAAAAGAATATTTGAAGAAGAATTAAAAACAAGTTCTAAAAATATAAGTACACATTGTTTAAGGCATACTTATGGAACGAGATGTATTGAAGCTGGAATGACAGCAGTAGTTTTACAAAGATTAATGGGGCATAAAGATGTAACAGTTACTTTAAATACATATACATCAGTATTCAATAAATTCAAAGAAGATGAACTTAAAAAAGTAAATAATTATTTAACAAATAACCAATTAAATTTTATAAATAGTGTTAAATAATTTTACTATTTATAGTATTGCAAGCTTCCTATTTGTAGGTACAAGTACCATCAAATAGAGCCTGCAAAATTGGGAGAACCCAAACCCCTTTAATTTGTTTTAGGTATTTCAAGGAGGAGTGATATGTCAAAAGATAAGAAAATAAATATACGATTAACAGTGCAAGAAAAGAATTTAATTGAGAAAAAAGCAAATAAATGTAATATGACAATAACAAAATTTATTCTAAGTTCATGCTTAAAAGATAAAATAGTTATAATAAATGGATTAGATAAAGTTGATAGTGAACTTAGAAGAATTGGAAATAATATTAATCAACTTACAAAGCTGGCAAATGAAAGAGTAATTACAGCAGTAGATTTAAAAGAGGTACGAATGGAAGTGATTAATATATGGCAGTTATTGAAGCAATTAGCTCAAAAGCAAACATAAAAAGAATTATAACTTATGTTATACAAGATAAGAAAACAACTACAGATTTAATTACAGGTAAAGACTGCATGGCAGAGAGTTGTTTGGAAGAAATGTTATATACAAAAGATTTATACAATAAAACTGGTGGTAGGCAATATATACATATTATACAGTCATTTGATTCAAAAGATAATTTGACACCAACCCAAGTACATAATGCAGGTTTAAAACTAGCAAATACATTTAACGGATTCCAAGTATTAGTTGCAACACATATAGATAAAGAGCATTTGCATAATCATTTGGTTGTAAATTCTGTATCATTTGAAAATGGATATAAAATTCAAATGAGTAAAAAGGACTTGCAATATTTAAAAGATTATTCAGATAAAATTTGTTTAGAAATGGGAGCTTCGGTTATCCCTAAAAAAGATAAAACAAATTATATAAAAAGAAATGAATATAGAGTTGCAGAACGAGGAGAAAACTGGAAATTCAAACTTATAAATGCAATAGATTTATCAATAGCAGAAAGTACATGTAAAGATGATTTTATAAAAACTATGAACAAGTTAGGTTATCAAGTTAATTGGACAGATACAAGAAAATATATTACATATACTACACCAGAAGGTTATAAATGTAGAGATAATAAATTATTTGAAGAAAAATATTTGAAAGGAAACATGGAAGATGAATTTAGAAAAATTGAAAGAGAACAACAAAATAGTACAGGAAAATCAAATAGTTCCAACAGTAGTACAAATGCACTATTATCTAATAGAGCCAACGGTGCTACAGAATATATACGATTGGAACAAACAAATGAAGGAAGAAAATGTGAATATAAGAGCACTAATTCGAAAAATTTCTTCGGATATAGAGATGGACAACACGAAGTTGAAAGAAAGACTACCAAAAATAATATCAGAAAGTATGGAGAAAGAATTTCAAATTATGAAGCAAAAATTACAAGATTCAGAGGAAGAGCAAACTTTGAAATTCAAAAAAATAAAATGGAAAACAAGGTTGATAGCATTCTCTCTGGGATTATTGCTATCAGCAATATGGTTTCTAACTCACAAATAAATAATAGACCTAGAAGGCGAATTAGAAGATATAGAACTTTATCTAAACAGGCTATGAAAGAATATGCAATGAAACAGGCTAATTCTAGTGGGTTTGATTGGTTTGATGAAGAGGAAGATGAGATGTGATTTAAACTTGATGGATAAATAATGATTAAAATGATGAAGTAGATTACTTGAAAAAGTAGTCTATTTTTGTTGGGAAAATGTCAAAAATAATAAAAAAGTTGCTATGATGTAACTTTGTTCAGTTAATGCTCTTTTTTCGGCTGTAATGTTCATAAAAGCGTTGCCTGAAGAGGTTAGTTATGATATAATTTTGATAAATGTAACAGATGAAGAAAAAGTTATGAAAGGGTAGGTTGATAACTATTATGAATGAGCAAGAAGTAAAATATCTTGAAGATCTTACTAAAAATAGAGAAAAACTTATAAATGAATTAGGTGAAAAAGAGTATGCCAGAAGACTTGGAGAACATGTTGCAAAGTTAATGAATAATGGATATGTGTGTGCAAATTTTGCACATAATGAAGCATATGGAACTTTTGAAGTAAATGATACTTTGTATCTAGATATAAAAAATATAATTAATAATAGTGATTTGAAAAGTGATGAAATTAATATGCAATGTGCAGAATTGAAAAAGAATAATCCAATTCTAATTCGATATTTCGATATAGATGAACAATTATATTATCTAAAAGGTTCAGTGGATAATGCAGAAACAAAAAAGATTGTTGATGAGAAAAGAAGAAAACTTGAAGAGAAAATAAAAAATATACTTGAAGAAGACAAAATGGGAAATACTGTAATTGGAAAGTATTTAGAGTTAAGAAGTAAACAAAGTGAAATACAATCTGGTGCATATAATCAAATGAGTAGATATATAAGACAATTTTTTTACATTGGCTCTTTAATTTCAGATTTGCAAAGTCAAATGAATAAAGAAGGGAAAAGTAAGATTGAACAAGAAAGTGTTATTGAAGCTTATATAGAAGGGTTTAAATCTAGTTTGAATTTTGAAGAACTTGCTGAAGTTATAGGCGGTAATCCAATAGGAGCACAAAATGAATTTAAAAGGATTTTTCAATCAAAACAAGACATCGCTCAAGAAATTGCGAGTGAAGAACAAGGAAACAAATCTAGTTTAAATGGTTTAATATATCAAGCAAATGAAAGATACAATGACTTTTACAAGATGTTATCAGAATCTATGATTAAAAAATATGGGATTAAAGAAAAAACAGAAGAAAGAGAAGAAAACGATGAAGAAATTGGAGGAATAATCCAAGGAATAAAGAAAATTAAGTTGTCAGAAATTCCTGAAAGTCATGATTTCTTTCATTTTACTAGAGAAACAGCAATCCCTAAAATTGCAAAGCAGGGACTAAGAGGAGATTTAGAAAATCGAGAAAATGCTGTAGGTAAAGATTATGAGAATCCATCAATTTATTTTTCAAAAGGAGAAACAGGATTACTAAAAACGGTAGATGTATGGTTAAGATGGGAATATGGAAGAATAGCAAGAGAAAAAAAATCACCAGATGGAAGTATGATAACTGTTCCAAGTGTACTTGAAGCTACTTTTAAAAGAGTACTTGAAGATTTTAAAGAACGAAGATATTTTCAATTAGATTTGATTGAAGGAGAAGATAAGGAAAATACTGATTTTTCTTATGATAGTGAAGATTTTAAAAAGAAAGGTGCTATAGATAATGGTGGACCTACACGAAGAACAAGATGGATGTTAGGTTCGTACACTAACTGGGAAACGCCCAAATTAGAAGATTGGAATATGATGACGCATGTCGGTGGAAGAAGAATAGGAATTGATAGAATGAAGATGATAGTGACGGAACAAGGTAAATCTGATGCACTATCTGTTATCGAAGAAATTTATGAAAGAAGTACAAATAAAGAAAATATTGATTTAAGATATCTAGACAGTTTTATTAAATATGTTAGAATTTTAACAAAACAACAAGAAGAAAATTTAACCCAAAAGATTGGAAAGAATACAGTTAGTGAACTTTCAAAAGTTGAAAAAATGGATAGGTTAACAGGATTTTTTCAAAGGGAAGCACGAGAATTTAATAGCATAAATGATGAAATTGAACAAAAATAATGGTGGTGAAAAAAATGGAAAATGAAGAGTATGCAGTTGCGTGTACTGAAGTTTTAGAGATACTGAATTATATTTCAAAAGAGGATTACAATAAAGTTCCAAGAGATGTGATTCAGGTGCTAGAAAAGAATAAAAAGGATGATATTGTTTTTTTGTATAATCCATGGAAAGATATTAATGAACAAAAAATGTCTGAAACAGGAAGGGTAATGTTGGCATCATTTTTTCGAGATTATTGGGCAACAGATGAACAAAGAAATAAAATAAAAGCATTTCAAAATAATAAAAGATATCAGATAGAAGAAGAAAATAGACAAAAATATAATACCGACATATTTAAAAATAGAAATACTACTATTAATGAAAGCCAAATTGACCAAACACGAAATATGCAATTGGTTAAATATAAAGAAAATATTTTTAAGAAAATATTAGGATTTTTCAAGAAAATGTTTAGAAAATAAATTTGAATGCAATTTTTACATTCAAAAAATAAAAACTGAATGCAATAATGAAGGCAGTAACACAAATATAGAGAAATTTTGAGAAAGTCTGAAAAATAAAAAAAGGCTTAAAATAGCCTAATAAAAGTTTAAGGAGCTTGTAAAAAGCTCCTTTTTATGGTCGAGGCGAGGTGCTCTTGACACTTGCTATTTTTCTTTATTTATCAAGCATTTTAAAGTCTTGTATTTTTACTTTGAAACATTTCCTTGAAACTTTAGTAAAATCAATTCTCATCAATTCTAATAAAGGTTCAAGGCTTTTCTTTTGTGTTTTTAAGCATATTCATAATTGTAAGCTGAATCTACATTAAATATTTCTTTATCTATTAAATAATCTTCAACATTCTTATTTTCTGCCTTTTCAAATTCAACATCTACGTCAACATAGTATTTCATTGTGACAGTAATATCAGTATGCCCCAATATCTTCTTAAGAACTGCTGGAGCAATTTTAGCTTCTGCACATCTAGTTGCAAATGTTCCTCTTAACATATGCGTGTGAATATCAGTCTTTTTTACTACTTTTCCTTTAGTATTTTCTTCTTCGTAAATTCCAATATCCAAATCTAATGCAATTCTTTTTAGACTGCTATTTATAGAATTCTCTACATACATTGTTCTATCTTCTTTACAAAATAATAAGTGATTTTTATTATCAATTTTATGTTGTAATGCACCTTGAATGATTTGATAAATTATATTATTCATATTCAATGTTCTTTGACCTGTATTTGTTTTTGTAGTATTTCCTATAATTGCTTTGCCATTATTATCTTTTGTTTGAGTTCTTCTAATATAGATTTTTCTGTTTTCTAAATCTATATCTTTATCATAATCTAAAACTAAAGCCTCTCCTATTCTCATTCCTGTACTCAATAATAGTAACAAGATATATTTGTGTCGACATTCCTTATAACTTGCATTATTCAAATAATCAACCAATTTCTTTTGTTCATCAACTGTTAGTGAAACTCTATGATGACTTTTATATTCACTTTTTGGCTTTTCAACTCTATTATAGCCTTCCATAAAATTATCTGTTATGATATTTTCATATTTTGCTTGTCCAAATGCCATACATAATAACTCATAGTTTTGTTTTATAGTGCTTTTAGAATAATTTTTCAAACTCTCTAAATATTTAACAACTTCATCTCTTGTAACTTTGGAAATAGGCTTATTGGTAAATTTCTCTTTAGCTAGTTTCTTTATTGTATCTGATTTTCTTTTGTGTGTTGCCTTAATTATCTTACCTAATTTATAATCTTCTTCAATTTTGCCTTTTACAAGATCAATTATTGTTTTATTACTTTTAGTAATTATTCTAAATTCTTGATTTTCTTCCATTTCAATTTGAAATGACAATGCCTTATTAAATGCTTCTTTTTCATTCTTACCTACAAATGTTTTAGTTGTTCTTTTTCCTGTAATTGTATCCCTTCCTGTTGTTACTATTGCTTTCGGTGTTATAGAAAAATAGAAAGAATCACATTCTACATTGTTATCAATCACTTTTCCATTTTCAAATTTTGTTATTTGTCTATATTTACATTTATCTTTCATTTTACAGTGATTACAAATCTCTTTGCTAGATAAACCTTTATCTTTTGAATTTCTGATTGTTTTTGTTAAATAAGTTCCTACAGTAATTCCTTTTACTTTATTCATTTTTCGCTTTCCCTTCTTGTTAAATTTAAGGAAAACTCTTGATATATTTTGATTTTTTGTGTATAATTATTTTAATACTATAGCAAGAGTTTTCTTGTGATTCATATTAAAAATAGTAGTTTGAAGGTTTAAATGTCGCATATTTAAATCTTCTTTTTTTATCTCTTGTAATCTTACTCATTTACTTCACTTAAAACTCTACGTGTACTTAAGTATTCGTTAAATGAACTTACAGCAACTTTAAATGATTTTCCAACTTTAATACAAGGAAAATCAGAACGATGAAATAAGTCTAAACATGTTTTATTTCCTATTCCTAATATTCTTCTTACATCTGCTGTAGTATAAAATTTAATTTCGTTTTCCATAAGTTTTTCTCCTTTCGTGTTTTTATTTTATGATGACATTTTCCTTGCCACTCATCATTTGGTAATTATTAGATGGTAATTTACATTACTTCACTGGAATTTCACCACTCCGACTCCGTCCGAGTTGCACCCTATACGATGAGTTAAGGCTATGCAAGTGTCTCATTATGTTGTATCTAATAACTGAAATATTCAATTTTCAATGTGCTATCAAAGAATTTAGGGAAATTCTATTGACTTTTTAAAGTAATTATTGTAATCTATATATATCAACAAGTAATTACTTAACTTTATCAAAGTATAACGTAAGCTTTATAATTTGTCAAATGATTACAATGAAATTTTTAGAAATTTTTTAGGAGTGGAAAATGAAAGCTAATTTTTACATAGAAAATCAACGTTTCTGTCTTGCATTTGACAGATATGTAATTGAAGAAATAAACGGAAAAAGATATGTTTTACCAGAAAAAGGAGCAAAAAGTCATGCTTCAACATTTTCTGATTGGATAGATAGATATTTAATAGATATTTTAAATATTGGGAAAAAAGTATATTACAAAGAAAAAATTGAAGACATAGAAATTTTAGACTATGTGCGAAACTATGGTTTATTTGGATTTATGGCTGATTTCCCAGTTAATAGATATTATGTTTTAGATGATATTGTAGCTTTAAGAGATTATAATTTAATAGAATATGAAGATCATATAACAAATATGAAGTTAGAAGAATACCTAAATTTTTTTATGCCAAAACTAAACAATAATCAAATTAAAGAACTTATTGAAAAATGTAGAAAAGATATATCTCCTAGAATTATGGAAAAATATCTTACACCTGAACTAAATGAATTTTTGATATTCTCTAAAAATTATGGAGAACCTGTTGATATGATTTTGCAATATGCAAAAATTCTATATGAACATCTAGTTCACTTTGTAGAAGAACGTCACTTGATGAATTATTCTCCACTTATAGCAATAAATAATCTTTATACTAATATAGATAGATTACACAATAATGAAATAGGTTTAGTTTATGGATATTTAAAACAAGCAATAGATTTGAATTTTTTAGTTAATTTATCACAAGATACTATTATGCTTAAGATTTGTAAATTCTGCCATAAGGCTTTTATACCTAAAAACTCAAAGGCAGAATATGATACACCACAATGTAAGAATAAAGCTAATGTATATAGCTTTAGAAAAAGAGCTCAAGAAGATTAGAAAATAATAAAGTTAGATAAACTAATAATTCATAATCCCGAAAAATTTTCTACGTATTTTATTGAAAGCAATCCATAAACTACCAATAAATTAACATTTTTTGACAAATAGCTTAAGTTTTACATAATATTATGATACAATATAAACTGTAATTTGGGCTAAATGCTTGATTATATGGTAGGATAAAGCAGTTCGAAAAATGTATGAGAAAAATTTAATTCATACACAATTATGAAAGGAGAACAACTATGAGTAGTAGCAACCCTAACCAAGAAGTCCGTGTGGTAGCGGAAAATCGGAGTGGAATTGTAACACATCCGAGAGAAATAATGGACTTAAAAGAATTGTTCGTTATTTTGACTTACCACTGCAATGGAAATTGCGAGTATTGTATTGAAAGAAATGTTCACCAGAAAGGAATGATTAGCGACGAAAACTTCGAAAAAGCAATTGCTTTCGCTAAAGAAAAAGGGTTAACAACCATTTTCTTGCACGGAGGAGAGCCGTCTGTTCATCCCAATATCGTTAGCTATGCAAAAAAATCTAAAGATGCAGGATTTTTGGTAAAGATGTTTACAAATGGTATTGCCATTGATAGAATTAGGCAGTTGGATGGTATCCTTGACGAGATTATTTTCTCGTATAGAGGCGACTATTCCTTGCATAATCAGAGTGAATGGAAAACGCCGTTGTCCCTGCAGGTACTTGTAACTCAAGATGAGTTTCCGACATTAGAAGATTTGAGAACTTTTATTGTTGAAAAAAGAGCTACAGGAATGAAACTTAGAATTCATACTTTAAATCCGGTGAATCAGTATTCGTATGACCATCAGTATGTCTCATATCTCGAAGATATGTTTATGGAACTTCCTGATGATGAGGTTTATTGTGCAAGCAATAAGGTCATGTTAGCATTTGAAGGTGTTGGAATTCGTTTGACGAATAAGTCTCTGAATCCTTCTCATCTCAAATACAGCATGACACCGTCTGGTGAAATTCAGACCAATTTCAAGAGACATTTCAATGAAATTGTAAAGAATGAAACGATGGAAGCTCTGTTGCAAAAATCTCAGGAAAAGTTAATGAGACTGAGAGCGGACAAGAGCCCTGTCCCGCTGGACAAAGTATTAGGTTTTTATTGATAACTTAATACTTAAGTGAAATGATGAAAGGATGATGTAACAAAAATGAGAAAGAAATTTACAAGCAAAACATATTTGCGTGGCGTTTCTGATTGGGACTTTGTTATGCAAAAGCAAAAATCAGAAAATTATTATCTAAGCATGAAAAGAATAAACGAAATCGATCAACCTTTTATTGTTAATATCTCAGGACAAAGTGTTGTATATATTGACAATGGGTACTATATAGTAGAGTTTACCCCATTGGAACAGTTTTACAATGCAAGAGTGTTTCTTGATAGAAACGCAGAGGTGTTAGGATATTATTTTGATATAAGTCGTGGAAATGGTGTTGAGGAAAATATACCATATTATGATGACTTGTATTTAGATATTATTCACTGTCCAGCAGATAATGGTTTTACAGTAATTGATGATGAAGACGAATTGTTGGAAGCATTAAATACTGGAAAAATAACAAGGGAAGAATTCGATTTAGCAAATGAGGTTTGTTCTAAACTGTTTGAAGAAATTTTGGCAAATAAAAACATATTTATTAATATGGATAAGAAAGAATTGATTCAAAGGTGGTTTAAATAAAAATTTCATTGATCCTTACAAACATGCTTTAAAAATCAAGGTAAATACCGAGATGAGACTATTGGCAATATTTGTCAGTAGTCTTTTATATTGAGCAAATTAAGTATAAATGTTAAATTCATGTCATTGACATTTTTCTTTTTTTTGTATATTATTTTAGAAAGTATAAAAGAAAAAGAGGGAAATTTAATGATTGATTTACATATACATACATTGTATTCAGATGGAGATAAAACAGTAGAAGAAATACTAAAAATGTGTGAAAAAAAGCACATAGAATATATTTCAATAACGGATCATGATACATGTAAACAATATCAAGATGAAATACTTAAAGCTAATACAATATTTAGTGGTAAAATTATAAAAGGCTCAGAATTGCATGCAATGTTTCAAAACGAGAATATCGAAATATTAGCTTATAATATAGATCCTAATATAATAAATGAATGGTGTGAAAAATATTATTCAGATGAAATATTGAAGAAACAACAAGACATACTGTATCGAAGATTATTAATGATTTGTGATAAAAAAGGACTTGTATATGATGAAAAAAAAATAAAAAAACCAACAAAAGTATATGAATATGTTGAAAATCCAATTTATGAAGAAATACTTAAATATCCTGAAAATTGCACAATATTAGGAGAGTTTGCAGAATCATTTAATATATTTTTTAGAAAAGGACTATCAAATCCAGAAAGCAGTTATTCTATGAATTATGCCGAATTTAGACCACAATATAAAGAAGTAATTGATATTATTCATAAAGCAGGAGGAAAAGCATTTTTGGCACATCCGTTTGAATATAGATTTCAAAACATTATTAAATTTATAGATGACTTAAGAAAAGAAGCTGAGTTAGATGGAATAGAATGTTATCATCCTTCATCTGCAAATGACAATAAGAAAGATATTTTAGTAGAATATGCTAGAAAAAATGGATTATTTATTAGTGGTGGAAGTGATTATCATGGTAAAATAAAACCTGATATAGAGATTGGTGTAGGTAGAGGAAATTTAAATATAACAAAGGAAATAATAGAAGCTTGGTTATAAATATTATAATAATTAATACTTATTAATAAATTTAATTACATCATAAAAATATAAAATATAGTGAATATAAAACGGAAAAAGCGATAATGAATAATAATTCTATTATCGCTTTTCATAGGTTATTTTATAATTCCAATATTTTTAAAATAATAATATGCTTCTCTAGCCCCCAAAAAGAATATTTCTCTTTCTTCAAAATCACACATTTTCATATATAAAGAATTCAATTTTTGTAACATTTTACATTCTTTCTTGTTTAATTCTAATGTTTCTTTATCTTCTAAAATCAGTTGTAAGTTTGGGTAATCATTCATTATTTTGTGAAATTGCTCATATAAATTTTTATATTCTAAATTATTTCTTTTTAATTTTATTCTTGAACTATCTATTAATTCATATAATTCTATTGAATCCATATCATATAATTTTAATTCTTTATTTTCCATTATTATCAAATCCTTTCTAATATTCAATATAAAAGTTATCATTTTTATTCTTAAATTGGTTTATATCAAGTTGTTTTTCAAAATTAAAGTTAGTGTATGTTTCTCTTTCAAAATCTCGTATAAGCTCATCCTCAGATGGATATGAAAATTTATGACAAAGCCATTTGATAAATTTTTTAAGAGTTGTTTTAAATTTATCTATTGTTTTCTTTAGATACTTATTTTCTTGTTTTAATTTATGAATTTCTTTTTTATATTCATGTTCCATATTATAGGCTTTACTTTCAAATTTTAACTCTAGTTCTTTTTCTTTATTTTCCAATTTTTCTTTAAGCAAAGTATTTGAGAGCTTTAAATTTACATTTTTCTCTGTTATATTTATATAATCTTCTTTGAAATTTTCTGCAAAATCTACTGTCTTTACTTGTTTTGATAATTCTTTATTTAGAGCTAAATTTTCTTTATGAAGTTTTAAAATTAATTCATCTTTTGGCTTTATGATTTTTTCAAATATCTTTTCATCTCTATTAAGCATTACTTTTTTTATATCGCTTATCTGCGGTGTCTCTGGTAATTCTAAAGTTATATTTTCTAATACCTTTTTAGTATTTTCAAAATTAGTTATTTGTTTGTAATTTTGAATCGTTTCGTTTTTTCTTTTTGTTTCTTCTACTGGTAATCCTCTTTGCAAGTCAAAGCCTTTGCTTGTTATATATTCGTGAAAAGCATTTTGCAAATTTCTATAACTGTCTCTACCTTTCCAAAAGTCTCTACAACATACTTTATCAATTTCATGTCCGTCTTTATCTTTTGCATGAATTACTGGAATGTAAATCAAATGCATGTGTGGAGTGGTTTCATCAAAATGAACTACTGCTGAAATTATATTTTTCTCTCCAAGATTTTTGTAATTGCATATAAACTTGTAGCTTTCTTCAAAATATCTTTTAGTCTCTTCCATTCCAATTGTATCAAAGAATTCTTTATCTGATGTAAATATCATTTCACACATTATAATGCTGTTACTTCTAATTTGACCTTGTAAATCGTATTTTTTCCTTAGTTTATCAAATTCCTTTATGTAACTTAATTCATTTTTCTTAAAGTAATAATTCAAATGCAATTTACTAATATCTATTTCCGTATTCGAATGATTTTTTGCTTTTCTATCATTATGAACGCATATTCCGATTAGCTTGGCTCATTGTTAATTTTTCATTTCTTACTATAGCATAACTCATTGCTCCGAAGTCCTTTCTTGCTCGAAACAAATTTATTTGTCTAACACACTAGACAAGTTTTTCAAACTTATCGTGTGCTCTGCGAGGCTCTCCTAAAAATGACCTAGCATTTTTAGACTATAAATTATAATGAACTAGTCATTATAATTTATAGTGAAATTGCCCATATAAAGTATAGTTGGCAATTTTATATTAGAGCCATTGCTTACGAAGTTATAGCTTTGTTATCATAAGCAAAGTAAGTATAGAGAAAATCAGGTGAGCCATCTTCATAGTCCCTTCCTTTATAAGAAACTTTATTTTCTTTTTTCTTTGAAATAGAAATATTTGTATTCCCTAAATTATTATATAAGCAAATCATCAAATAATTTTTAGCATTTTGTATATTAGGTATATTCTTCAATATATCTAATAATTGAATTAAATTTTCTTTTACTATAAGTTTTAATTTGTCTAATATTTTATAGTGATTAACTGTTACACTTCCTACTTTTAAGGTATCTTTATAATATAAGCTATTAATAACATCTTCTAAAATAGTTTTTTCTTCTTGTGAAAAGTCCTCTAGTTTGCATTTATCTTTTATTTCTTTTAAATAAAACTCATCATCACTATTAGGATTGATAGAATCAGTATTGATTATATTAGTTTTGATATTATTAGTATTGATTCCTCGTAAATTCTCCGATTCTAAATTCGTAATATTTTCGATTCCAGAATCGTAATTTTTACGACTCAAGAAACGTAAATTTTCCGTTTCTTCATGCTCAATTTTTCCAACATATATTAAATTAGGTTTTCCTAATCCTTGTCTTTTCTCTTGAACAAGTCCTGCATTATTTAATTGTTTAAATGCTTTTGTAGCAGTTTTATCAGACAAATTTAATTTTTCTTGTACTTCTTCTCTTGTAAAGATTAAATATATATTTCTTTCATCATCTATCCAATGATTTTTTTGAGATAAATATAATCTATCTAGTAAAAAAGCATATAGTATTTTACTATCTGAATTTAATTTGTCTTTATATAAAGAACTTACAAATAGCTCTTGTGGTATTTTATAATACGAATTTTCTAAATATTCATTATCTTTATAAGGCTTAAATTCCATAAAAAAGTTCTCCTTTCTGTTTATTTGAAGAACTTTAAAACTACTTGATATTTTTCCTTGAAACATTCTTGAAACATTGTAAATATTTTCTTGAAACTTTTTTCTTGAAGAAAATATGCACATTTTATAGAACTTTTCTGAACTCAAAAAAATTATGCTATTCTCAAATTTCTTTGAAAAATAGCATAATTCATAACTTTTGAATTTTTATAAATTCTCTTAAATTCCCTTGAAAAAGGGCAAAATATGGTCGAGGCGAGTTGCCTTTTCCAAATACTATTTTCTTTGATATTTCAACCTTTTCAGGTAATAATTTTAAATTTGCGGAACATTTTTGCAGAACATTTAAACTTAAATATGCTTAAAATTCTGCAAAATTCCAATTAATTATCTTTTGTATTATAAAATGTTTTATGAAACATTTGCTTGTGGTAGTGCGACACCGAATATATTTTTATCAACAAGATATTGTATAGCATTATCAGTTTCAGATTCAATAAATGAGCCATCTACATCAACATAGTATTTCATAGTAACAGAAATATCTTTATGTCCAAGAATTTGTTTTAATACAACTGGTGCGATCTTTGATTCAGCACATCTTGTTGCAAAAGTCCCACGAAGCATATGTGTATGAACATCAGTCTTTTTTATTAACTTTCCTTTTTTATTTGCTTCTTCATAAATTCCAATGTTTAATTTTAATGCAATTCTTTTTAGACAACTATTTATTGAATTTTCTAAATGCATTGTACCATTTTGTTTGCAAAATAAAAGGTTGTCTTTATTTTTTATTTTATGTTCTAAAGCTTTTTCTATTATCTGCATACTAATATTATTCATTGTTAGAGTTCTTCTACCATTATCTGTTTTTGTTGTATCTCCAATTATAATATTGCCTTTATCATCTTTGGTTTGAGTTCTTCTTATTTCTACTTTATTTTCAGATAGTATAATATCTTTCTTATAATCTAAAACTAAAGCTTCGCCGATTCTCATTCCTGTTGTTAGTAATAATAAAAGTAGATATTTATAAGAACACTTTGCATAACTAGTATTAATTAAATAATCAACTAATTTCTTTTCTTCCTCAATTGTTAATGATTTTCTTTTATGTGATACATATTCGCTTTTGGGCTTTATAACTCTTTTGTATCCTGACATAAAATTCTCTTCGATTATTTTTTGATATTCAGCTTCGCCAAATCCCATACATAATAATTCATAGTTTTGCTTTATAGTTGACTCAGAATATTTTGACAGACTTGATAAATAATTTACAACTTCATCTCTCATAACTTTAGAAATCGCTTTATTTGCAAATGGTGCTTTAGATATTTTCTTTAAGGTGTCCATTTTTCTTTTATAAGTAGATTGATCAATTTTTTTTAGCTTATATGATTCGTTAATACAAGTTGTTATAAGTTCTACAAGTGTTTTATTACTTTTTGTAATTATTCTCGGTCCACCATTCTTGTCCATATCCAACTTATATTGCAGAGCATCTGCTAAAGCTTTTTCTTCAGTTTCTGCACCAAATGTTTTTCTTATTGTTTTCCCTGTGGTTGTATCTCTACCTATAGTTAATAATGCTTTACAGCTTTTAGAAACATAGCATTTGTCACAATTTTTGCATAATTCATATTCTTTTTCTTTGTCAATGTACTTACTTTTTTGTATTTTTGTATTAATTTCGCAATTAGCACATATATCTTTTTCATTTTTATTTTTCGGTTTTCTTGAAATATATGTACCTACAGTAATTCCCTTAAATTCCATATAATTGAACTCTCCTTTTTGTTTAAATTTAAGGAAAACTATTGATATATTTGGATTTTATGTTATAATTATAGCAGTTAAGGAAACTTATAGCAATAGTTTTCTTTCAGTTTAGAATTTTTGAAGGTTTAAATGTCGCATATTTAAATCTTCTTGTTTTTTATATATTTGTATTTTGTTGAAATTTAAAATAATCCTTAAAAGCTTCTTCCATAACTAACCATGATTTTCCTATTTTCTTTCCTGGAAAGTCTTTTTTATTAAATAGGTCTAAACAAGTTTTATTGCCGATTTGTAAAGCTTTTTTTATATCTTTTGTTTCTAAAAATGTTATACCATTTAATGTTTTCATATATATTTGTCCTCCTTGTGATTAATTTTTTAATGATAGATTTATCATAATTATTTATCGTTTGTCTTTTTGTATTTTGTCTTACATTGGAATTACACCAGTCCGATTCTATCCGACTTGCTCTCATTACGTGCGACGGCTCATCAGTCGATTACTCTGATTTCAACGCTCAAGTTGTGACTAAGCAAAAGTTTCATTAATTGTTTGTAAATGAAAATATGATGTTCCTTAAATCTAGAACATATTTGTCAATGTACTTAAAAGTTACTATTTCTATTGACTTATTATAAAAAATATTCTATAATACTAGTGAGAAATATAACAAACTACTTTAAATACATTTACATTATAGAAAGTATTTTATAAAATGTCAATAGATTTTCAAAAATATTTTATATTTCTAACAAAAGGAGATAGAAGAGATATGAATATATTTAATATAAATGTTCCAAAAGATGAGATTTCAATGATATTTGATCCATATGGTGATATTGAAAATTATAGTACTTCACTATATTTACATAAGTCAAAAATAGCACTAGATGATGAAAAAGACAAATTCTCAGCTCATGTTGAAATTGACTTATCTCGTAACAATCGTTCAGATAAATTAGTTAAACAAATTGTTAATCGTGATTATGGTACTTTTTTAACTACTATGTTAAATGCTGATTTTTCATCATCTGAAAAAGCTTATTATAGTTTTTTTGCTTATTATGGAATAGAAGGAACTCACTCAATTTCATTACTTAATGAAACGAATCCGACCTTATATGCAACAAGATATATATCTACAAAACAATTTTTAAGTTATTATGATAAAACATTTTCATTAGTAAAGGATAAATATATTTCCTTTCAATCTAAATTAAAAAAGATTGTTGATTATGTATTTAATCTAAATGAATATAGAGGAGGGAAAATTTCTGATAAATATGCAAAATTAATGGCGATTTCTCGTATTTTAGAGATAACAGAGTATACATCATTTATTCGATTAAGTCAGTATCCTAATGGAAAAATAAATGAAGATAATTCAAACAATATAAAATATATTGATAAAATTGCAGCTCAAATTGCTAACAAAGAATCAAATATTGGTGTTATGAAACATTATTCAAGCAAATCGCATCTTGCTTTGGCATATATGGCTTTAACTGATTTAGTAATGTATGGAAAAAGGAATATAAGTACTTGTCAAAATTGTGGAAGATATTATTTACAATATTCTGGAAAAGAAGTTTATTGTGATTTGCCAAATCAAGATGGAAGTCCATCATGTAAAACATTTGCTTCTCGTAAAGTTTATGCAGATAAGGTTACAGAAGATGTTGCAGAACTTACATATAAAAGAGAATACCAAAGAAGAATAACTAAAGTCTATCGTGCTCCTGATGATGATAAAAAAGATTCTTTACAAAAAGAATATTCTGAATGGAGAGTTGCTGCTAGGGAACAATTACTTCGTTATAGAAATGGAGAGATATCTAGTGCAGAATTTATGAATTGGATAGAAGAACATAAATAAAAATTAACCTAATTACCACCATAGATATATAGTTATGGTGGCGATTAGGTTAATTTTATATCAACTTGACTGTATTTCAGGTCTAAATGACTTCTTGCAACGCTCAGCGTTTACGCGGGTTAGGAATTATTCTAATAAATTATTTCATACCTATGTTTAATATTATAACTCATAAATTGTATTTTGTATATAAAATTATCTAAAATTATTGTTTTTTGAAGAGTTTTAGAGTATAATGCTTTTAGCCTTTTCAAAGGAAATCTTTGAGAAAGGGGGTGTTATTCAGATGACCTCATTTGAATTAATCTGGCGTCTTATAGTATTACTATTAAGTACATACGAAGACAAACAACCAGATGACAACAAAGACTAGAAATAGTCAATGAAGTGAAGAACTACCACTCTTCACTTCTATTTTTTTGCAAAAAAATAGAACTAAATGCTACCACACATCTAGTTCGTGCTATTCAATGACCTCATTTGAATAACTTAAGTTAACTATAGTATACTACTTTTTCTAGTATATGTCAAATAATTTTTGAATATTCACAAAAATTTCGTGCTAGCCTAATAAATTTAGTATAGGCCAAAAATATTAAAAAAATTGACTTATAGAAATTTATAGGTCAAAAAATTGTGAAATTTTGACCTATAAAAATCACATAGAATTGCAAAGAAAAATAAAGCCATTCGTTTGAATGGCTTTTTGTGATGACTACCATCAACATGGGTTAGGTCTTTTTGAGACCAAAATTTACTAACGCTCTGCATTAGTTCGGGTCAGGAACTATTTTATTTAATATTTCATACCTGTAAATGTATTATAAAATAAATTTAAAAATTTGTCCATAATTTTTAAAATTTGCAATATTATGTAAAATATGTTATTATATATTTATATGCACATTGAAAAAAGAATAATTATTTCTTGTACATACCTATAAAAAATGTATTTCGCATATTGAGTATCATAAACAACATTTGAGGAGGACACATTTATGGAAAATATGTATGCAAAAGTAGTAACTGGAAACAAATATGACCGCGAAATCGCTGCAAGGCATAATTTTGCAATGTATAAAGCTAAAGTAAAGGCTAAAGATATTGCAAAGATTGAATCTGACTTTATCCAACATAATCATGTAGGCTGTTGTTTACACTATGCATTGGCTCTTTATAATCTTTTATATGAAGCAGGATATGAGGTTTACCTTGTAACTACTCCAGAAGATGATGGAGATAATCATGCGAGTGTTTGTTATGCTTTGAATGGAAAAAGATATATCGCTGATCCTGTAGAAACTGTAATTACAGGAGACTTCAGTTATATTCGAATTCCGTTTGAAAAGTTTAAAAATGAAAATGCATGGCTTAAAGTTTTTGAGCCCAATGGTATGTATGGAGAGGAATTATTCTTCGAAAACTTCCTTGCAAACTGCCATAAAGAATTTTATAAAAGTTAAAGGAAGGACTAAAGGGTACTAATTGATTCAAATCAATATGGTATCCTTTTTTTATAGTTTAAAAATGTTGTGAAAAAAAGAATTTTATGATACAATATTTATAGATTATTTTAGGAAATGAGGTATAATATGGAATTAAAAAATCTAGAAAAAGAAATTGAAAATATTAAAGAAAGAAATAAAAAGGTTGAATTAGATAAATCATGGGAAACAAGTTGGACAAGAAAAATTTGTATAATGATTTTAACTTATATTGTTGTTATAATCTATTCATATGTTATAAGAAAGTACGATAATATACTATTAAGTTCATTAGTCCCTGTTATTCGGATTTACATTATCTACATTATCCTTAAAATATATAAGAAAAATGTGGGAAAAATTAGGTAAAAAAGGAGAATAAAAGTGGATAAAGAAAAGTTAGAACAACTACAAAATAGTCTTAAATCCAAATTATTTAATACCTTCGGCAATACAATTGAAGAATTTGAAGCAAATGCAGAAAAACTTTCATTTATAGGAACAATAACAGATTTTAATATTATAAAAGGCTTATATAATAATTCAAATATTATTTATAACGAGAGAGAGTTATTGCATTTAAACGAAATCTTAAATATAAGTCGAGAAAAAGAACAAGCGCAAATTGATAAAATGACCTTTTCTTTAAAATGTATTAAACAATTATCCGATTTTAAGAATAATCAAAGATTTAGAGGAAATGAATTATTACAAGCAACTTATATGTCAATTTTTTCAAGATATAATGATAATAGAGATAGAAGTAATAATATATTTGTTTCAAGAGACTTAATTGATGAAGTTATTAGAGAAGAACATGAAAGCGAAATTGGGAAAATATATATAACATATAAAAGATATGATAATTTTTTATATCAGTATATACACGATACTTCTGAGAATAAAAGTCAGAAAGATAGCAAACATAATAAAAGATTCGTTTCATATGTTTTAAGAAATATACGAAATAATATAGCTCATGGAGATTTCTGTAATTTATCTGACAATGAAAAACAAATTGTAAATGTAGAAAGTCAGGGAGAAAATATAGAAGAATTTAAGGCAAAGTTCGAATTTCAATGTTTGAATAGCATTTGTAATAAATTGGCTCAACAATTAAAAAATTCGAATGAAGATGTATTATTTGAATTAGAAGATGCCTTAAAAAATGGAACACCTGATAAATTATATTATTCATGTAAAGACGATGAAAATAAAATCATGAGCATTGTATTTCCAATATATATAAACAGTTTTATAGTTTATAACTTCAAAAAATTTAAGGATTTAAAAAAAGTATCACAATTTGGAAAAGGAAAAGAGTCAGAGATTGTTAGGCAGTTTTATGACAGAAATAATAGTGATAGTTTTTTAAGTAAAATCGTACAAAATAGCAATAATGAAAGTATTGATGAATTTGAAGTATTCAGAGATATTAGAAATTCAGTCGTGCATAATAAAGTAGTATATAGAAATGGATGTATAATAACTGAAAATGGACTTCAAATTCCTTATGCAATATTTTATGATATGCTACACAACCAAGAACAAATTTTAAGTGCTCGAAATGAAAATAAAGAAGAAGATAGAAATATATATTAAAAAATAGTCAAAAAATATTGAAATTATTTTTATTTTAGTATATAGTGTAATGGGAGGTTAGAAATATATGATAGAAAAAAGTTGTTTACAAAAATATATAGAAGCATTAATGACTGTAGCTAAGAAAAATGGTGAAAAAGTAAAAATAGATAATAAAACAAGAACTGTTACACTTTCAGACGAAGGAGTATCGTTTTCATACTGGGATGATAATGGAGAACAAGGATTAACTCAAATAGGTTTAACTTGTGGAGACCCAAATAATAGAGAAGAATTTTTAGATTTATTATGGGAAACTCATAAGGATGAAAATGGAAATTTTATTGAGGGTGACGATAAATATCCAGTATCATCTGGTAGTCCTTATTATAATCATTTAGGAGATAATCTTTCTTTAAATGAAATATTAGGTGAGCAAGTGTTTGATACTTTTGCATCCGATGTTACTGTTGATTTTTCAGATATTTCGAATTTATTTGATGAAAGTAAAGCATATTATATGAAAAATATAACACCAGAAGTTGCAAAAAAACTTAGAGCTTTTATTGAAAAATATCCTGAATTTGATATAGCTAGAAATAGAAGTAAAGAAGATTTAGGGGCAGAGTTATCAGAAATATCAAGAGATGGAATAACATCTCAAGTTCAATCTGATTTAATTGCTGCAACAAAAGAAACAGAAAAAAGTTTTGAACAAGAACAATAAAACAATACAAATGAAAGAGGTAAAAAATGATTAGTCAAGAATATAGTCTAGCAATTTCTGAAACTTTAGATATATTAGATCATACTAAAAAAGAAGATGTAGATAAAATTTCAACTAAATTTTTAAATTTTTTAAAAGAAAATGCATCGAAAACTTATGTATCTTGTCTTGATTTTAGTAAACCGTTAAAGGAAATGAATTTAAATCAAAAAACAATAGGTATCTTGTCATTGATTAATAAAAAATTTTGGTGTAATGATGATGAAAGACTAGATTTTGAAATGAAATTAAAACAAAATGAATTATCGTATCAAAACAAAATAAGAGAAAAATATAATCCTGATAATTTATTTAAAAAACAAAAGTCAGAAACACTAAATCTTGAAAATAATACTATTACAGAAGAAACAGCAATTATTGAATACAAAGAAAAGAATTTCTTAAAAAAAATATTTGATAAAATTAAACATTTATTTAAGAAAAATTAGAAAATACGGAATGAGCATTTAAAGTTCATTCCGTATTTTAGGTTTAATCTATTATTCCAATTCTTTTAAAATAGTAATAAGCATCCATACCACCTTTAAAATAAATTTCTCTTTCTAAAATATCCTGTAAATTATGATATAAAACAATAACTTGTGACAAATCTTTACACTCTCCAGCACTTAATCCATCTTCTAAGTGAGATTCATCAAGTAGTCTTTGAATATTTAGATTTCTATCCATAATTCTATGCATTTTATCTTTAATTTCTATATATTTTTTATTGTTTTTATTCAAATATTGTCTTATATCCTCAATACTTTCATAAAAATCATCACTATATTCTTCTATAAATGGCTTTAATTTTTCTTCCATTGTAAATCCCCCTATACATAAATTAATTCATTAAATATAATTTCTTCAGCACGATTTTTAATTGAATTCATTTTGCCAACCCACTCAAGTTGATTTATGGCTTTTAATTCTTCTGTAATATTTTCTCGTTTTGCAAATTGTTTCATTAGCAGGTTATATCTATTAGTTGCAGTTTTATCAATTTCTTGTAAGTGTTCACTTAATTTATCTTCCATTAGCAAAATTGTATATTCAGCTTTCTTTTGTGTTTTCAAATAATTCAATCTCATTTTGCCGTATTTTCCTAATTGAAAATTTTTAGTATTTGAGATTACCAAGTTAGGAATGTAGTAATCTCCACATTTTCTATAATCTATTTTCATATTTATCAAATCCTTTCTACATATCATAATCCATTTCATTATCATCCTTTTCAAAATGGCTTGTATCGAGTTGCTTTTCAAAATTAATATACGAATATGTTTCTTTATTAAAATCTCTTATAAGGTCATCCTCACAAGGATATGAAAATTTATGACACAACCATTTAAGAAACTTTTTTAAATTATCTTTAAATTTATCAATTATTTTGTTTAAGTCTTTATTTTCTTTTTCTAATTTTTTTATCTTTTTCTGATATTTATGTTCTATATGGTCAATTTTATTTTCATATTCAAATTTTAAATCTTCTTCATCTTGATTTTTGGATTGTTGCAATAAACAAATAGTTCGTTCTAAATTTTTATTTTCATTTTGTAAACTTTCTTTTTCTTTTACAAACTCTTCTGCAACATCTATTATTTCAGTTTGTTTAGATAATTCCTTGTGTAAAGCAACATTTTCATTATGAAGTTCTTCTATTAGCTTGTTTTGAGGTTTTATAATTTGTTCTTCAATTATTTTATCTCTATTTAAAACAAGTTTCTTTATATCTTGTAGTTCTGGTGTGTCTGGCAATGCTAAAGTTGTAGTTTTTAAAATTTCTTTCGTTTTAGCATAATTAGTAACTTGTTTGAATTTTTCAACTGACATATGTTTTCTATTGGTTTCTTCAACATATAAGCCTCTTTCTAAATCAAAACCTTTACTTTTAACGTGTTTGAAAAACGAATCTTGAAACTGCCTATAACTATTTCTGCCTTTCCAAAAATCTCTTGCACAAATTTTTTCTATTGGCTTGCCATCTTTATCTTTTGTATGAACTAATGGAACAAACATTAAGTGTAAATGTGGCGCTCCTTCATCTAAATGAACAACAGCAGATATAATATTTTCTTCTCCAAGATTTTTATAATTACAGATAAATTTGTAGCATTCATCAAAGTATCTTTTAGTTTCTTGTTCTCCAATTCTGTCAAAAAATGCTTGGTCAGAAGTAAACATTAATTGGCACATAATTATACTTGTCTTTTTTAGATGTGCAGTTATATTTCTTTCTTTTAAAAATTTATCAAATTCTTTTGTATAGGTGTAATTGTTTTTCTTTATATAATAATTTAAATGTGTTCTAGCCCCGATCAATATCTTTATTTGTATGACATTTTGCTTTTCTATCATTGTGGGTGCATTTACCATTTACCTCAGCTCGTGTTAATTTCTCATTTCTTACTATAGCATAACTCATAGCTCCAAAGTCCTTTCTTGCACGAAAACAAATTTATTTGTCTAACACACTAGACAAACAAGTTTGTCTGTGTGCCCTACGGGGTTTTACCTAACAAATGCTAAAGCATTTATTAGGCTATAATTTGCCATAGCTTTTGCTATAACAAATTATAGTGAAGTTGCAATTAAAGTGTCTGCTTGCAACTTCATATCAGAGCTATTTCTTATACTTTATCATCAAGTGTATCAAGGTTAGCATATAAGAAATCAAGTGAGCCAGCAGGATATTCTCTTTCATTTGGTTTAATAGTATCAGCTTTTTTTATCATTTTATTTATACTGATATTTTCCAAATTATTGTATAAGCAAATCATTAAATAATTTTTGACATTTTGTATGTTAGGTGTATTTTTTAATATATCTAACAACTGAACAAGATTATCTTTTGTTATTAGATTAAGTTTGTCTAATATTTTAAAATGATTAACTGTTATATTTCCAACTTTTAAATTATCTATATAATAAAGATTATCAATTACATCTTCTAAAATTGTTCTTTCTTCTTTTGTAAATTCATTTAAATTGCATTTTTCTTTTATAAATAAAAGTTCTTCATCACTTTTAGGATTGATGGTATCAGTATTGATATTATTAGTATTGATTCCTCGTAAATTTTCCGAGTCAAGAGTCGTAGATTCTCCGATTCCAGAGTCGTAATTTTTACGATTCAAGAATCGTAAATTCTCCGAGTCTGAATGATTAATCTTTCCAACATATATTAAATTAGGTTTTCCTAGTCCCTGTCTTTTTTCTTGAACAAGATTTACTTCCATTAATATTTTGAATGATTTAGTAACTGTTTTATCTGATAAATTTAATTTTTCTTGTACTTCTTCTCTTGTGAAAATTAGATAAACATTATTATCTTCATCTATCCAGTGATTTTTTTGAGATAAAGATAATCTATCTAATAAAAAAGCATATAGAATTTTACTATCTGAATTCAATTTGTTTTTATATTTTTCATTTACAAATAATTCTTGTGGAATTTGATAGTATTTATGCTCTAATGTTTCGTTTGATTTGTAAGGTATAAAATCCATAACAATAGTTCTCCTTTCAGTTTTGAAATTCCTGAAAGTGTCGAAATATCAATTGATTTTATTTTGCAGAACATTTCTGAACATTTTTTAAATAGCAAAAATTCATTGCGGAACATTTTGCGGAACAAAATAATCGGATTTTTGAGAATTTTTTAGAACTTTTTAGAATTAAACTAAAAAAATACTATTTTCTAAAACCCTAGAAAATAGTACTTTTATATAATAAAAACTGCTTTCAAGTTCTTTTAAATTTTCTTGAAAACAGCTATAAATATGGTCGAGGCGACAGGGATCGAACCTGCGACCTCATGGTCCCAAACCACGCGCGCTACCAACTGCGCTACGCCTCGATAAAAGTTCTATTGCTAAACGCTTATATATAATAGCACAAAATAAAAACAAATTCAAGGCTTTTTGAAAAAAAAATAAAATTTTTTTCAGGACAGTTGACAAAATTAATTTCTACGTTTTCCAAACAAAGATAAAATACGAAGAAATATATTAATAAAATCTAGATACAGTTCCATTGCACCATAGACATACAATTTTTCATCTTCACAAAATCCAGCTTGTTGCATAAGTTTAATTTTATTCATATCATAAATAGTCAAACCAAAGAAAATAAGTAAAATTGCCCAATCTAAAGCAATATCTAGCATAGTATTACCAACGAAGATATTAATAACAGTTAAAATAATACCAACAAGAAGAGCTGTAGTTAAAATTGTGCCCCAGTTTGAAATATCTTTATCAGTTTTATAGCCAATTAGAGATAAAGCTCCAAACAATACAGCTGTACCAGCAAAAGCATAAACAATAGAAGTCATTTCATAAGCAACAAAAATAACAGATAGAGTAAAACCATTTATAAATGCATAAGCAAAAAATAGAATTGTAACAGCTGTTGGCGAAAGTTTTTTAAACAATAAAGAAAATATTAATACAACAGCAATTTCAACAAAAGCTAAAGCCATATAACTACCATTAGAAAGAACAGATATATATAAACCTGATTTATAAACATAGAAAGCAGTTAAAGCACTGGCAAGTAAACCCAAAAACATTCTGAAAAATGTATTAGTAAGAACTTGGTTTGTATCTACAGTATGAATAGCATTGCTATCATCATATGTCTCCATAATATCACCACCTTCCTTAATATATGCAATAATTAATAAATTATAAAATATATTGTAAATATAAAAAGAAAAAAAGTCAACAAAAATACTTGTTAAAAAAAGCAAAAAATAAGAAAGGGATAAAAATATCCCATTTCAAATACCACGTTTTTTTATAAAATCAACAACAATACCACAAATTACAAATTCAACAGCAAAAGTAAAACTTGATTGCAATAAACTCAAACCTAGATGATAGAAAAGAGCGATTCCTAAAAATATGTAAGCAAGTAGAACACCAATTGCTGATAAGCAGATAATACCTGAAAATAATAATCCATATTTCATAATTTTATATGTATCTTCACTTAAATTTTTAAATTCTAAAAACATTTTATTCATAAGAACCTCCAATCTGAAGATAAAAGTTCTAAAAATAATAAAAATTGAACTATCTTATAAATATAGTAACATAAAAAAAAGTGATAATCAAAGGAAATAAATACCAGAAGTTGTAATTATAAATAAAGTATGATATTATAGCTTTGATAAATGAAAAATGTGAAATAATAAGATTTATAAAGAGAAAAGTAAAAAAATATATCATGTATAATATCATTAAAAATGAATACGAAAGGAGAGCAATAATGGCAAAAGCAAAAACAGTATTTGTATGTAGCGAATGTGGAAATGAATCACCAAAATGGCTTGGAAAATGTCCAGCATGTAATAGTTGGAACACATTTTATGAACAAAAAATAGATAAATATACAGAAACAAATAAAATAGAGAAAAAAATAAATAACACACCCAAACCACTAAATAGCTATGTTGGACAAGAAGCAAATAGAATATCTACTGGATATTTAGAATTAGATAGAGTTTTGGGAGGAGGACTAGTAAAAGGCTCACTTATTCTTCTTGGAGGAGAACCTGGAATAGGAAAATCAACATTAATTTTACAATTATGTGAAAAGGTACAAGGAGATGGAAATGTATTATATGTTTCAGGTGAAGAATCAGCAGAACAAATTAAATTAAGAGCAGACAGGTTAGAGGTGAAAAATGATGAATTAATGTTTTTAGGAGAAACTGATATAGATGTTGTAAAAGAGTCAATATTAGAAATGAAACCCAAACTTGTAATAATAGATTCAATTCAAACAATGTATTCTGATGAGATATCAGCAGTAGCAGGGAGTGTAAGTCAAGTAAGAGAAATTACCTCACAAATTATGAGAGTATGTAAAGCACAACAAATAACAACAATAATTATTGGACATGTAACAAAAGAGGGAAATATTGCAGGACCTAGAGTACTGGAACATATGGTAGACACAGTACTTTATTTAGAGGGTGAGAGATATAATACATATAGAATTTTAAGAGCTGTTAAAAATAGATTTGGGTCAACAAATGAAATTGGTATGTTTGAGATGAAACAAGAAGGAATGTGTGAAGTTACAAACCCATCTGATATATTAATAACTGAAAGAGAAGATAATCCATCAGGCTCATGTATTGTGGCAAGTATTGAAGGAACAAGACCGATACTTGTAGAAATACAGGCGTTAACATCTCAAACTGTTTTTGGTTTGCCAAAAAGAACTGCAAATGGATTTGATTATAACAGATTATCAGTATTAATGGCAGTTATAGAAAAAAGAGCCGGATTATCTCTTGGAAATCAAGATGTGTATTTAAATATAGCAGGTGGAATGAAACTGTCAGAACCAGCAGTAGATTTGGGTATTATTACGACAGTTGCATCAGCATATAAAAATATACCAATTTCGCAGTCAACAGTTGTAATGGGAGAAGTTGGACTAACAGGAGAAGTAAGGAGAATTAATTTAATAGAAAAAAGATTGAAAGAAGCAGAAAAATTAGGTTTTAAAACGTGTATAATTCCAGAAAATAATAAAAAAGGCTTGAAAGATGATTATAAATTAGATATAATAGGGGTCAAGAGTATAGGTGAAACTTTAAAAAGACTTGGAATTAAATAGAATTGAAAAAAAAATAATATAATTTTATTTTTCAAATTTAATATTTTCTGATTGTAGCAAGGCAATAAGGAGGGAAAATAGTAAAAAATGAGTTCAAATAAGGAAGACCCAATAGCAGAAATACTAAAAAAAATAGCTCCAGGAACGCCAATAAGAAATGGATTAGACAATATATTGAAAGCTAAAACAGGAGCCTTATTATTAATAACAGACAAACAAGAAGTTATAGATGAAGTAGTAGATGGAGGTTTTTTTATAAATGAAGAATACACTTCATCCAAATTATATGAATTAGCAAAAATGGATGGAGCAATAGTTCTAAGTGGAGATATGAAAAAAATATTATTTGCAAATGCACAATTAATACCATCATATCAAATTCCAACAGTTGAAACTGGGACAAGACATAGAACTGCTGAAAGAACTGCAAAACAAACAGGTGAATTAGTAATAAGTATATCGCAAAGAAGAAATATAATAACAGTGTTTAAGGAAAATAATAGATATATATTAGAGAATACAGACGCAGTATTAAATAAAGCTAACCAGGCGATACAAACACTAGAAAAATATAGAAAAGTATATGATAGTAAATTAAGTATTTTAAATGAATATGAATTTAATGATATAGTAACATTAGATAATGTATTAACAGTAATACAAAGAGCAGAAATGGTAATGAGAATAGTAGATGAAATTAAGAAAAAAATATATGAACTAGGAAATGATGGAAGACTTGTTAATATGCAGTTAGAGGAATTAATTGGAGGACTTGAAAAAGAGGAACTTCAACTAATAAAAGATTATCAAGTAAATGAAAAATCTGCAGAAGAAATATTAGAACAACTATCAATATTAAGTCATGAAGAATTAAGAAGAGAACAAACAATAGCAAAATTATTAGGATATGAGAGTTTTGAAAACTTTGAAGAACTTGCTGTTTATCCAAAAGGATATAGGATATTAAATAAAGTACCAAGAATGCCAAGCACAATAGTAGAAAATTTAGTAAAATCATTTAAATCTTTCCAACATATATTAGTGGCAGAAATAAATGATTTAGATAATGTAGAAGGAATTGGAGAAGTAAGAGCAAAAACAATAAAACAAACTTTGAAAAAAATGCAAGAACAATTTGCATTTGATAATATATTAATTTAAAATTTATAAAAGAAAGGAAGAAAGAAAATGAAAAAAGCATCAAATGTAATTACAATAATTGCATTAATTTTAATTATAGCATTAATAGGAGGAGTATCATATGGATATTATAAAAAAGCAACAATGGAAGTGAAAAATCCAATAGTTACAATGGAAGTTCAAGACTTTGGAACAATTAAACTTGAATTATATCCAGAAATGGCTCCAGAAACAGTATCAAATTTTATTGCACTTGCACAAAATGGATTTTATGATGGATTAAAATTTCATAGAATAGTAGAAGGATTTATGATACAAGGTGGAGATTCAAATGGAGATGGAACAGGTTCACCAAAACTAAGTAATTTAGGAATAAAAGTAGGTGAAAATGAAGATAGAGATTATTGTATAAAAGGTGAATTTTTGTCAAATGGATATTATAAGAATACTTTAAAGCATAAAGAGGGTATAATTTCAATGGCAAGAGCAGACTATACACAATCATATTCATCATCACTTACAACAGAAAGTTATAATTCAGCAGGTTCACAATTTTTTATAATGACTGCAGATAATGAATCTCTAGATGGATATTATGCTCCATTTGGAAAAGTAATTGAGGGAATGGATATAGTTCATAATATTGAAAAAGTTGAAGTAAAAGAGGCTGATTCAGGAGAAGATTCAAGCAGTTCAGATAGTGATTCAACAGAAACAAAAGAGAAAAGCACACCTGTTAATGATGTAATAATTTCAAAAGTTACAGTAGAGACTTATGGTGTTGATTATGGAAAACCAGAAACATTAGAAACATGGAATTATTATGATTGGATTTATAAAACATATGGAATTAATCTAAAACAATATCAATAAAAAATAAAAAAAGTCGCTAAATTTGAAAAGTAGCGATTTTTTTGTTAAATAAGTCATTAATTAGTAACATAAAATCTAGTATTATTGGAAAATCTCTAGTATTTTTAGTTTTTTTTTGCTATAATATGGATATTATAATAGTTGGAGGAAACTTATGAAAAATAAAAAAACAATTTGTTTTGAGATAATGGCAATTATTTTAATTGCAATATTTTGTATTAGTTTAACACCCAAAACGTTACAAAATGATACATATTATACAATAAAAATAGGAGAACATATATTAGAAAATGGTGACATAGACATGAAAGATCCATTTTCATGGCATGAAAATTTAGAATATACGTATCCACATTGGCTATATGATGTAATTATATATTTAATATATTTATTAGGTGGGATGACTGGGATATATATATCTACATGTGTTTTTTCAGTGATATTGGGAATTACTATATTTTTAACAAATTCTAAACTTGTCAAAAATAAAGTAGTGTCATTTGTAATAACAATAGGAGCTATGTATATGTTAAAAGATTATATTACTGCTAGAGCTCAACTAGTAACATTTATATTGTTTACTTTGCAGATATATTCAATAGAAAAATTAACAGATACCAATAAAAAAAGATATGGAATTTATTTAATTATAATATCAATATTAATAGCTAACTTACATGTTGCAGTATGGCCATTTATGTTTATTTTATATTTACCATATATTGCAGAATATATAATTACAATAATAGAAGAGAAAATAGCAAAAAAGTATGGAAAAGACATTAAACAAGGATATAAAATTTCAAAGACAAAAAGAAAGGGAATAAAATGTTTGATTATTGTAATGATAATATGTACATTAACAGGATTTTTAACCCCGTTAGGAACAACACCATATACATATTTAATAAAAACAATGGAGGGAGATACAACTAAAAATATAAATGAACATTTGCCAATGACATTAATAAATTGCACAGAAATATTATGTACATTAATAATATTTCTTGCAATATTAATATTTACTAAAACTAAAATTAGATTATCTGATTTATTTATGTTGGGAGGATTAATTGGTTTGATGTTATATTCAAAACGACAATCAACAATGTTTATAATAATGTGCTCAATTATTTTAAATAGATTAGTATATGATTGGCTAAAGAACGAGATTGAGAATATAGATGAAAAATTAATTAATATATTAACAACAAAGTTTGGTTGTTTTGTTATATCAGCATTGATATTGATACTAAGTTTACATTTCTTGAAAACAAGAATAAAATCACAATATATAGATAAAAAAACATACCCAGTACAAATGAGTGATTTCATGTTACAATATTTTGATGAAAATAATATCAATTTAAAAGATGTTAGATTGTATAATGAATATAATTATGGAAGTTACTTGTTGTTTAGAGGAATACCAGTCTTTATAGATTCTAGATGTGATTTATATGCACCAGAATACAATAGTGGTAGAAATATATTTATGGACTTTATGGAAAGTTCAAATTTAGATATTTGGTTTGAAGATATATTTAAAAAATATGATATAACACATGTGATTTTATATAAAAATTCAAAAATGAATATGATTATACAAAATGCCAAATTGGATAGATATAAATTGATAAAAGAAGATGATAATTTTGTCTTTTATATGATTGAAAAATAGCTTTTTTAAATAGAGAAAGGATAGGAAAATGGAAACATATATAGTAAAACAAGAAGAACAAGGAAAAAGACTAGATGTATATATATCAAGCAAAAATAATGATTTAACAAGAACAGCAGTACAAAGAATGATAGAAGAAGAAAATATAGTTGTAAATGACAAAAAACAAAAAGTAGCCTATAAAATAGCTTGTGGTGATATTATAAATATAGAAAAAGTAGAAGCAAAACCAATAGAATTAAAAGCACAAGATATACCAATAGAAATTATATATGAAGATAAAGATATCATTGTTGTAAATAAACCTAAAGGAATGGTAGTACATCCAGCAAATGGAAATCCAGATGGAACATTGGTAAATGCAATAATGTCAATATGCAAAGATAGTTTATCTGGAATTGGTGGAGAAATAAGACCTGGAATTGTGCACAGATTAGACAAAGATACTTCTGGAATATTAATTGTAGCAAAAAATGACAAAGCACATGTAAATATGAGTGAACAAATAAAAAAACATGAAGTAAAAAAGACATATATAGCTTTAGTAAGAGGTGTGGTAAAAGAAAATGAAGCAACAATAGATATGCCAATAGGAAGAAGTAACTCAGATAGAAAAAAAATGGCTGTAACAAAAAATGGAAGAAATGCGATAACACATATAAAAGTATTAAAAAGATATAAAAAATATACATTATTAGAAATAAATATAGAAACAGGTAGAACACATCAGATACGTGTGCATTTATCACATATAGGTTATCCTATAATAGGAGATTATATATATTCAAACGGAAAAAATGAGTTTGGAATAGTTGGACAATGCTTACATGCAAAGAGTTTAGAGTTCGAACATCCAATAACAGGCAATAAAATGAAATTAGAAGCACCATTACCAGAATATTTCCAAGAAATTTTAGAAGAACTTGATAGTGATGGAGATAAATAAAAATCCGACAAGAGAACCTTGTCGGAGAAATCTATATAAAGCCTTTTAGAAAAGTAAAAGGAATTAATATATAATATGCCATAATAAAAAAAAAAGAACCAGTCCTAAAAATAAAAATTGCACCTAAAATACCCGGCCCCAGAGGTGCAATTTGTTTTTAGAACCTCTGGGACCGGGTATTTTAGGTGCAAATATGCAAAGTAATGAAAGGGATAAAAATGGAAGAAAGATTACAAAAATACTTAGCAAATTGTGGAGTTGCTTCAAGAAGAAAGTGTGAAGAATATATTTTACAAGGAAGAGTTAAGGTTAATGAAAAAACTGTTTCAGAATTAGGAATTAAAGTAAATCCAGAAAAGGATATTATAAAATTTGAAGAAAAAGAAATAAAACCAGAAAAAAAATTTGTATATATTTTGTTAAATAAACCAATTGGATATGTTACTACTGTGAATGACCAATTTGGAAGAGATACTGTATTGGATTTGGTCAAAGTAAAGGAAAGAGTTGTGCCTGTTGGCAGATTAGATATGTATACATCAGGAGCACTAATATTAACAAATGACGGAGATTTTGTGTATAAAGTTACACATCCAAGACATGAAATAGAAAAAACATATACAGTGACTGTTAAAGGGATTGTTCAGGATAGTGAAGTGAAAATGTTGAAAAATGGAGTAGTAATAGAAGATTATAAAACAAAACCAGCCAAAGTGAAAATTTTAAAAACTGATATAGAAAAGAATATTTCGAGATTAGAGATAACAATTCATGAGGGAAAAAATAGACAAATAAGAAAAATGTGTGAAGCTGTTGGAAGAAAAGTGTTAGCATTACATAGAAGTAAAATAGGAAAAATAGGTGTAAAAGATTTAGAAATTGGAAAGTGGAGATATCTACAGCCAAAAGAAGTACAAGAAATCTTAAAAAGTTGATAAAACAGTTGAAAACTTAGAGTAAAAAAGTTATAATATTAATGAACAGAAGAAAAAATAAAAAGGAGCAAATGAAAATGGAAGTCAAACAAGGACAAATAGTTGACGGAACTGTAACAGGAATACAGCCATATGGAGCTTTTATAAGAATGGATAATGGAGCAGATGGGTTAGTTTATATAGAAGACTTATCTGTTACAAGAATTAAATCACCAGCAGACAGAGTGAAAATTGGACAAAAAATAAAATGTATGGTAAAATGTATAGATGAAAAAACTGGTAGAATTAATTTGTCATATAAAAGTTGTCTAGGAACATGGGAAGAAAATATAAAAAACTTCAAAGAGGGAATGACAGTAAAGGGAATAGTAAGAGATACTGAGAAAAACAAAAACGGCATATTTATTGAATTAACACCTAATTTAATAGGTATGGCTGAATATACCGAAGAATTAAAATATGGAGAAACAGTTGATGTATGTATAAAAAGAATATTACCAGAGAAAAAAAAGGTTAAATTAATGATAGTTTAAATAACTAAGTGCAAAAAAGAACTATATTTAGTTCGAAAAATAAGGAGGGATTGAAATGGTTGAAGATAACCAAATCAAAGCACAAGTATCACCATTTGCAATAAGAGAGGGTGAAATAAAAACATTTGATGGAAAAGATGGATATGTTTCTATGAATCAAATTATACACAAAATAAATATAGGACATATAACAGACATACACTTTGAAATATTAGAGTTGGTAAATGAATTTGAATTTATAACTTCAAGACAATTATATCAAATGCTTGAATGGAAAGGAATAGAACCAAAATCACAAGATAAGTTAAATAACAAATTAGACCAACTTGTAAAATCAAAAATATTGACAAGATACTATTTTACATCAGAAGAGGGAAAAGGAATATATAGAATATATTGTTTAGAGAAAATGGGAAAATATTTGTTAACATCAAAAGAAATTGAATGTAAATGGCAACAAACAGATAATGTAAAACCAGTTCCTATGATTAAAAAGAGATTAGCAGGAAATCAAACTTTAATCGCATATTTAAGAAAAGTTAAAGCATTTGATAGTTATGTGGTAAAACCAGCAATAAATGCAAAAATATCAGGGAAAACATTTAAAGCGACAGGTGGTTCAGTAAAACTTACTAAAAATAATAAATCAATAACATTTTTATTTGAAGTAATAAGAAGAGAAGCTGATTGGGAAAAGAAATTAGCTGATAAAATGGCTATGTATAAAGAATTTTATGAAAATTTTGTACCAGGAGATTCAGGATTTTCAGCTTTACCACAATTAATATTTGTATGTGAAGATGACAAACATACTGTAGAAACATTTAAGGAAATTGTAAAAAATAAATTAGAAATACCACAAATTAAATTATATTTTACAACAGATTTAAGACAAAATAGTGAAACTCTTGAGAATACATTAATAGAATTTAAAATCGATGAAGCAACAAAAAAATATAAAATGTATAATGTAGAAGTAAAACTATTAGGAATATAGTAAATAATAAATCAGAAAACTAGTACTATAAAATTAGTGCTAGTTTTTTTGCATAAAAGAGCTTTTTATACAAAAAAAATAAAAACTAATCAAAAAAAGAGGGAATTATGTAAAATTCGTCGAATAATATAATTATGTACAAGGAAAGAAACTGAATATCTTTTCTATAATAGCTTTAATTTTTCAATAAAAAAGCTAGTAATTATGTGTAGGAGTGGAGGAAAATGATACGATATAGTGATGAAATTATAGAAGAAGTAAGGCAAAATAACGATGTAGTAGATATAATATCACAATATGTACATTTGACAAGAAAAGGAAGAAATTATTTTGGATTATGTCCATTTCATAACGAAAAATCACCATCATTTTCAGTCTCACCAGATAGACAAATATTTCACTGCTTTGGGTGTGGTGTAGGAGGAAACGTCTATACATTTTTAATGAAAATAGAGGGAATCACATTTAAAGAATCATTAGAACAATTAGCAGAAAGAGCAAACATACAATTACCAACATTAGAAAATAGTGCAGACACAGCAAAAGAAGAATTAAAAGCAAAAGTTTATAAAGTAAACGAATTTACAGCAGAATTTTATCATCAAAATTTATACAAGCCTGTAGCAAAAATAGCACAAGAATATGTAAAAAAAAGAAAGATGAATAAAGAAACTCTAGAGGCATATAAGATAGGATATTCAGGCAGATTTGACGAACTATATAGAGAACTAAAAGCACATGGATTTGGAGAAAAAGAAATATTAGAATCAGGGTTAGTAAATAAAAATGACAATGGAACCTATATTGACAGATATAGGAATAGACTAATGTTTCCTATTTGTGATGCAAGAGGAAAAGTAATTGCATTTGGAGGAAGAGTATTAGACGATTCAAAACCCAAATACATAAACTCTCCAGAAAATGTTGTATACAGTAAAGGAAGACACTTATTTGGACTAAACGTAGCCAAAAAAGACTCATCCAAAAGACTATTAATAGTAGAGGGATATATGGATGTAATATCATTACACCAAAGAGGAATACCAAATGTTGTAGGAGCGTTAGGAACAGCACTAACAGAACAACAAGGATGGCTATTAAGAAAAACAACAGAACAAGTAATATTAGGATTTGACGCTGATGGAGCAGGGCAAACTGCTATTGAAAGATCAATGGAAATATTACAAAAAATGGGTTGTGACATGAGAGTACTGCAAATAGAGGGAGCCAAAGACCCTGATGAATTTATAGTAAAATATGGAGAAGGCAGGTTTAAATTAGCAATAGATAATGCAATATCATTAGTAGAATTTAAAGTAAAAAACTTAAAAAAGGAAATAAATCTAGAAAATACAGGAGATAAAATAAAGTTTTTAAACGAAATAGCCAAAATACTTTCAAAAGTTGAAAACACAATGGAAAGAGAAGTATACATAGAAAAAATAGCAAAAGGATATAATATATCAAAAGAAGCAATATATGCAGAAGTAAACAAACTAATATATGCAGGAACAAAAAATGATAAAATATTGCAAAGTCAAAATAGAGAAATACAACAACATAGAAAAATAGAGCAAAAAGAAAACAATATCATTGATGAGGACATAAAAAGAAGAGAAAATACAATAATAGCATTATTATTAGACTCTAATACAAATATATTCAAAAAAATAAAAGAACATGTAAAACCAGAAGATTTTAAAGATGAAATAAATAAAAAAATTGCAGAACAATTATATAATGAATTAGAAAAAAATGATGCAAATATAAATAAACTTATAGACACATTTGATGAAGAAACGCAAAATCATATAACGATGGTAATGGCTACAGATTATGAAATAGAAAATATTGATAAAGCAGTTGATGATATTTTATCAAAATATGAAAGAGAAAGACTAGATAACAAGAAACAAAAAATTTTAAAACAATTAGAAATAGAAGAAGACACAGAAAAGAAAAAAGAATTAGGTAAAGAATTAAATAATATAATAAATGCATTAGCAAGAATTAAGTAGGGGGAATTTTTCGTGGAAAAAAAGAAAGATGAAAACCAAATTAAATTAAATAATAAAGATATGGTAGATAATAAGAAAAACTCTAGCAAAACAAAAACAGAAAAAAAAGAAAGATTTATAGCAGAATTAAAGAGTAAAAAGCAAGAAAGTGGAAAGATAAAACAAGAAAATAGTGAAGAAGAATTAACAGAAGTAGAAAAAGTCCAGAAAATAGTAAAAAAGGCAAAAGAAACTGGAAAAATGACATATGGGGAACTTGCAAAAGAATTGGAAAACACAAATCCTGATCAAATAGATAAAGTATTTGACGCATTTGAGGAAATGGGAGTAAATCTTTTAAATGATGATTTTGAAGAAGAACCAGATGTAGAGGACTTAAAAGAAGTAGAAGATTTAAAATTAGATGAAATAACAGATACAAGTTTTGAGGGGATAAGTGTAGACGATCCTGTAAGAATGTATTTAAGAGAAATAGGAAAAATACCACTACTTTCATATGAAAAAGAACTTGAGTTAGCTAAAAGAATCTTAGAAAATGATGAAGAAGCTAAACAAGAATTAGCAGAAGCAAACTTAAGATTAGTAGTAAGTATTGCTAAAAAATATGTTGGTAGAGGAATGTTGTTTTTAGACTTAATACAAGAGGGAAACATGGGATTAATAAAAGCGGTAGAAAAATTTGACTATACAAAAGGATTTAAGTTTAGTACGTATGCAACATGGTGGATAAGACAAGCAATAACAAGAGCAATAGCGGACCAAGCAAGAACAATAAGAATACCAGTTCATATGGTAGAAACAATAAATAGATTAATACGTACATCAAGACATTTATTACAACAATTAGGTAGAGAACCAACTCCAGAAGAAATAGCAAAAGAAATGGATTTATCAGTTGAAAAGGTAATGGAAATACAAAAAATTGCTCAAGACCCTGTATCACTAGAAACACCTATAGGAGAAGAAGATGATAGTCACTTAGGAGATTTTATACAAGATGAAGATTCTCCCGCACCACAAGATGCTGCATCATATACTCTTTTAAGAGAACAATTAGAAGATGTAATGAATACATTAACACCAAGAGAAGCAAAAGTATTAAAATTAAGATTTGGATTAGAAGATGGAAAAGCAAGAACACTTGAAGAAGTTGGAAAGGAATTTGATGTAACAAGAGAAAGAATACGTCAAATAGAAGCAAAAGCATTAAGAAAATTAAGACATCCAAGTAGAAGTAAAAAATTAAGAGATTATATGAATTAGGGCAAATTAGGGTGAAATCTTTTTTGCCCTTTTAATAGTTATTATAAATATAAGATTTAGGAAAAGACACACAAATTTTCACAAAAAGGACATACATGACTTGTATAATTATATATACGGAGGAGAGAAAAATGGAGGGAACATATATTTTAGTTGTAGATGATGAGTCAAGAATGAGAAAGCTATTAAAAGACTTTTTATCAGCAAAAGGTTATCAAATATTAGAAGCGGAAGATGGAGAAAAAGCTGTTGAAGTATTTGAGGAAAATAGAAATAAGATTAAGTTAATTTTATTAGATGTAATGATGCCAAAACTTGATGGGTGGTCTGTTTTAAGAAAAATAAGGCAGGAATCTAATTTACCTGTAATAATGTTAACTGCAAGAGGAGAAGAACAAGATGAATTATTTGGATTTGAGCTTGGAGTAGATGAATATATATCAAAGCCATTTAGTCCTAAAATTTTAGTAGCGAGAGTAGAAGCCATATTAAAGAGAATATATGGTGATATTAAAGAAATAAAAGATTATGGTGGAATAACAATAGACCAAGAGGGTAGGACAGTAAAAGTTGATGGAAAACCAATAGATTTAAGTTTAAGAGAATATGAACTTTTAAAATACTTATTAGATAATGAAAATATAGCATTATCCAGAGATAAAATTTTAAATAATGTATGGAATTATGATTATTATGGAGATTCTAGAACAATAGATAGTCATATAAAAAAAATTAGACATAAACTAGGAAAAAAAGGAAAATATATTGAAACAATAAGAGGAATTGGATATAAATTTGAAATAAAGAAATGAGGAAGTAAGTAGTGGGAAAGCTATCAAAACAACTAAAAACGGTTAGAGGTAAGTTATTTCTTACATTATGTATAGTAGTTTTATCAATAATAATATTTTTAATATTAGTAAATAGTTTTGTATTAGAAAAATATTATCAATATACAAAAAGTAATCAACTGAAATTATTATATAATAAAATAAATGATTATTATAATGGAAAAACACAAATAGCAAATTTGGAAGAAGAATTAGATACTATATCTATAAAACATAGTTTTGATATTATAATAAAAAATGAAGATGATATAGCGGTGTACTTATCAAATAAAGATTTTTTGTCCAATATAAGAGTAATTATAGATTTTTGGGGAGTTAATAAAAAACAAGAATATCAAGTTTTAGAAGAATCTGATAAATTAGAAATAAGAAATATAAAAGATACGGAAACAAAAGCAAACTATATATTATTATCAGGAAAATTAGATAATAATTATTGGGTATATATAAGAATACCAATATCATCAATACAAGAAAGTGTAAGAATATCAAATAGATTTTTATATTTAATTGCAGGTATTGTAATAATAATTGGTGGAATTGCAATAATATATATATCAAAGACTTTTAGTAATCCAATATCAGAATTAAATAGTATTGCAAAAAAGATGGCTAATTTAGATTTTAGTCATAAATATGTTGTAACAGATGATGATGATGAAATAAACGAATTAGGTGAGAGTATTAATGCAATGTCTGAAAAACTAGAAAAGACAATTAATCAATTAAGAAATACTAATATAGAACTCGAAAAAGATATAGAAAAAAAATCAAAAATAGATGAAATGAGAAAAAGTTTTATATCAGATGTTTCACATGAACTAAAAACACCAATAGCATTAATTCAAGGATATAGTGAGGGATTACTTGAAAATGTTAATACAGATCCAGAGAATAGAAAATTTTATGCAGAAGTTATATTAGATGAAACAAATAAGATGGATAAAATGGTAAGACAATTAATTGAATTAACAAAACTTGAATATGAAAAAAGAGAATTTAATAATAGAACTTTTAATATTGTTGAATTAGAAAAAGAAATAGTTAGAGCATCACAAGTTATGTTAGAGGAAAAGGAGACTAAAGTTGAATTTGATACATTGGAACAAATAGATGTATATGCAGATGATTTTTATATAAGCCAGATTGTAACAAATTATTTGACAAATGCTATAAAACATGTTAAAGAGGTTGATGGAGAAAAATATATAAAAATTACTAATATAATAATGAAAGAAAAGAAAAAAGTAAGAGTTACACTTTTCAATACAGGTGAAAATATAACTAAGGAAAATTTGTCACGTATATGGAATAGATTTTTTAAAGCTGATGAAGCCCGTAATAGAGAAGATGGTGGAAGTGGTATTGGGCTTTCTATTGTTAGAGCAATTATGAATAACTATGGAAATGATTTTGGTGTTGAAAATAAAGAAAATGGAGTAGAGTTTTATTTTGACATTGATATTATAGAAAGTTAATTTTAATAATAAAAATAGGATTTGGTATATTTCTATATATCAAGTCCTATTTTAGTATTTTTTTCTTTAATAGATAGGATTTATAATAATCATAACAAGATTTTAATGCACTTAGTTTATCTGTAATAGTTATAACATAACTTTCTTTATATTTAGGAAATTGAAAAAATGTAACTGGCCACATATGTTTTAAAATTATATCTTGTTCTTTTGGCGTCAAATTTGATATAGTTAAAGCATTTTTTAAAGCGATTTTTGGATGTTTAAAAGCATGCCAACCATTTAGCTTTTTTCTAGAATGTCTCCAATCATATAAAAATAAATCATGTAAAATTGATGCTCTAGCAACAGCAACATAATCTAAGTTATGTTTTTTGCAAAAACGATAAGACCAATAAGCAACTTCTAAACAATGATCATAACATGATGTATGATAATGTTGTTTATAATTTTTCATTTGCAATACAGTTGGATTATTTATTAAATCTTTTATTATTTCGTAAAATTCTTTATCCATATTTTATACCTCTACTTATATTATACTATATTATAAAAATAAAATAAAGAAAAAAATAAACTATTAACTTGCAACAATAAGACAAACATAAATTCGATAAATATTGACAATTTGAAAGTGATAATATATAATAAAAAAGTCAAAAAAAGCGATAATTCATGGAGGAGATATATGAGTCTAAGAATAATATATGGAAGAGCAGGAACAGGAAAAAGCGAATACTGTTATAAAGAAATTGCAGAAAAAGTAAAAACAGAAAAAATTTTAATAATAACACCAGAACAATTTTCATTCACCGCAGAAAAAAAGTTAATGGAAGTTCTAGATACAAAAGCTGTATTAAATGCAGAAGTAGTTACATTAAGTAGAATGGCATATAGAGTAATAAATGAAATTGGAGGAAAAACAGAAACCAATTTAAGTAAATGTGGAAAAGCAATGCTTATATATTCAATATTAAATAATAGTAAAAAAGAATTAAAATTTTTAGGAAAAACAGACGAAAATATAGATATGGTAGAAACAGCAATAACAGAATTCAAAAAACATGGAATAAGTGTAGAACAATTAAAACAAGAAATAGAAGAACAAGAAGACATATATTTAAAAAACAAATTAAAAGATATGTATACAATATATGAAAATTTTGAAAAACAATTATCAGGAAAATATATAGACGAAACAGACTTATTAACAATACTTGCAGAAAATATAGAAAAAACAGATATGTTTAAAAACATATTAATATATATAGATGAATTTGCAGGTTTCACAAGTCAAGAATATGAAATTATAAAAAAATTAATACAAATAGCAAAACAAGTTACAATAACAATTTGCATAGACGAAATACATGAAATAAAAAATCCAGATAAAGACATATTTTATTCAAATGAAAGTACAGTAAGAAAAATATTAGAAGTTGCAAAAAGCAGTAATACAAAAATAGAAGAAATAAAACTAGAAAAAAAATATAGATTTAAAAATAAAGAATTAGAACATTTAGAAAGAAATTTATATAACACTAAACCTAATATATATGAAAATAAAATAGAAAACATACAATTATTTTTAGCCAAAAATCAATTTTCAGAAATAGAAGAAGTCGCAAAAGATATATTAAAATTAGTAAGAGATAAAGGATATAGATATAGAGATATATCAGTTATAACTAAAAATATATCAACATATTCAAGTTTAGCAAGAGCAATATTTAATAAATATGAAATACCAATATTTATAGATGAAAATAGAGATTTAAATCAAAACATTTTAATACAATATATATTAGCAATATTAGAAATATTTACAAAAAATTGGTCACATGAAGCTGTTTTTAACTATATAAAAATCGGTTTTTCAGGATTAGAAGAAGACGATATTTTTAAATTAGAAAAATATTGTTTAAAATGGGGAATAAAACAAAACAAATGGAAAAAAGAATTTGTGTATGGAAAATATGAAAAAAAAGAAAATGAGGAAATAGATAGACTAGAACAAATAAGAAAAGAATTAGTAAATCCACTTATAAAACTAAAAATAAGAATTGATGAAAATAAAACAGCAGAAAATATATCAAAAGAAATATATGAATTTTTAATAGAACAAAAAATTAATGAAAAAATTCAAGCAAAAATAGAAGAATTAGAAAATATAGGAGAAATAGATTTAGCAAACGAATATGATAATAGTCTAAAAACAATAATAGAAATATTAGACGAGATAGTATTGGTATTCAAAAATGACAAGCTCACAATAGATAAATATGCACAAATCTTAAAAGTAGGGTTTAAAAACAGTAGTTTAACTAAAATACCAGGAACACAAGACCAAGTAATTATGGGAGATGTAGATAGGTCAAGAAGTCATAAAGTAAAAGCAATATTCATAATAGGATTAAATGATGGAGAATTTCCAAGTATTCATAAAGATGAGGGATTTTTAAATGATAAAGATAGAGAAATTTTAAAGCAAAAAGGAATAGAACTTGCAAAAGGAACAATAGATAAATTATATGAAGACAATTTTAATATATATAAAGCATTTACAACAGCAGAACAAAAACTATATTTATCATATTCATCATCAGATATGCAAGGAAAAGCATTACGACCATCAATGTTAATAAATAAAATAAAGAAAATTTATCCTATGATTAAAGAACAAAGTGATATAATAAGCAGTAGAAGTGAAGTATTAAATAAAAAGACAACATATGAAGAATTAATAAACAATATAAGTAAATTAAAAGAACAAGAAGAAATAGACCTAATATGGTATTATATATATGATTATTATAAAAAAGATACTGAATGGAACCAAAAACTGTTACAGAGTTTAAATGGATTAAATTATACAAATATACCAGAAAAAATAGAAAAAGAGAATATAGATAAATTATATGGAAATACTTTAGTAACAAGTATTTCAAAACTGGAAAGATATAGAAGTTGTCCTTTTTCATATTATTTACAATATGGATTAAAAATAAAACCACAAGAAGAATTAAAAATCCAAACATTAAATACAGGAACATTCATACATGAAGTAATAGACGAATTTTTTGGAACTGTTAAAGAAAATGGAAAACAACTAGAAGAAATTGAAAAAGAAGAATTATCTGAAATAATAAATAAAATAATTGATGAAAAACTAGGACAAAACAAAAACTATATATTTACATCAACTGCAAAATATAGAGCATTAGTAGTACGTTTAAAAAAGATAATAAAAAAGGCATTAAAATATATTATAGAAACGATTGTACAAAGTAGATTTACAGTATTAGGAACAGAAGTAGAATTTGGAGAAAGTGGAAAATATAAACCTATTAGATTAACATTAGAAGATGGGAAAAAAATAGAAATAATAGGAAAAATAGATAGGATAGACACTGCACAGGGAGAAGATGGAAAATATTTAAGAATAATAGACTATAAATCATCAGCAAAAAATATAGACTTAAATGAAGTATATGCAGGTTTACAAATACAATTATTAACATATTTAGATGCAACATGTAAAGAAGAAGACTTAATGCCTGCTGGAGTATTATATTTTAGTATGTTAGAACAGATGATAAAAGCAGACAAAAGAATGGAACAAGAAGAAATAGAAGAAAAAATACGAGCAAACTTTAAAATGAAAGGGCTTATTTTAGCAGATGTAAAAGTAGTAAAACTACATGATAAGAATCTAGAAAAAGGTGCATCTGCACTTGTACCAGCATATATCGATAAGGAGGGAAACTTAAGTCAAAAGAAAACAAGTGGAGTAACAGCCGAGCAGTTTGCAAGTTTACAAAAATATATGTATACAATAATTAAACAAATATCTAAGGAAATACTTGGAGGAAATATTGATTTAAAACCTTATTATAAAGATAAAAAAACCCCGTGCAAATATTGTGATTATAAAAGTATTTGTGGATTTAATATGGGAGGATGTGAAAACAAATACAATTATATTGATAAAAAAAGTAAAGATGAAATATTAAGTAAAATATTATAATTTGGTTAAAATAAGGAGAAATTGTATTATGAAAGATTTATCAAATAAAAATGTAGTTCATGTCAAAAAGGACGGAATAGAATATTTACAATTTAGAAAATTACTAGAATATAGTGATTTAGTAAAACATGCATATGCACTTGGAATAGATAAGAATTATAGGACAGCAAGAGCAAAAAATGCTGAACCATTATCAGAAAAAGAATATAGTAAAGCTATAAAATGTTACAAAGAATTATCTGCTTCAATTTTAATAGATTATAAAAATATAGCTAAACCAAATCAAAGTCATACAAAAAATATTAAAAGAATTGACTCAAAAGTGAAACAAGATGCACCAGATTTTAATTTGGAAGAGTATGATTCATTAGATGGATTAGTAACAAACAGCAAAAATATAGCTTTAGCAACAACAAATGCAGACTGTATATTATTACTTTTTTTTGATCCTGTAAGAAAGGTTATAGCAAATGTACATTCTGGTTGGAGAGGAACATTACAAAGGATATCAGTAGAAGCGGTAAGAAAGATGATTAATGAATATGAATGTAATCCACAAGATATTATTTGTTGTATATGTCCAAGTATTAGAAAATGCCATTTTAAAGTTCATAAAGATGTACAAGAACCATTTTATAATGAATTTAAGGAATTAAAAGAAATTGATGAAATAATAGTTCCAATGCAAGGTGAAGATAGATGGTCAATAGACACTGTAAAGATAAATCAAATAATATTAGAACAGGCAGGATTAAAGAAAGAAAATATAATTGATTGTGGTATATGCAGTGTTTGTAATTCTGACCAAATTCATTCTTTTAGAGTTGAAAAAGAGGAATATGGATTAGAAACAGCTTTAATAGAATTAGAATAGTATTTTATAAAAGAGAGGAAGAATAAGATGATAATACCAGAAAGATTAAAAATAGGAGATACAATAGGAGTTATTGCACCGTCAAGTCCTATTGTAGGTGATAATATAGAAGAGCTTAATAAAGCAAGAGACATAATAGAAAAGTTAGGGTTTAAAGTTAAGTATTCAAAAAATATATTTTCTAATTCTAACAATTACAGTGCTACAGCAGAAGAAAAAGCATGTGATATAAATGAAATGTTTAGTGATAAAAATGTAAAAATGATATGGTGTGCAAAAGGCGGAAATAATAGTAATTCAACATTTGAATATATTGATTATGACAATATAAAGAAAAATCCTAAAATTATATGTGGTTTTAGTGATATAACATCTTTAACTAATATAATTACAGAAAAAACAGGTTTGGTAACTTTTAGTGGAACTAATTTTAAAACAATAGCTACAGATGAAACTGAATATAGTTTGAAAGCAGTTTTAAAAAGGTTTGTTGATAAAAGTATAGAAATTGGAGAATTTGATGAAGAGTATAAAATAATAAAAAGTGGAGTTGCTGAAGGAAAATTAATTGGTGGAAATTTGAATCTTACAAGAGAGTTAGTTGCTGGAAAATATAGTATCGATTTTACCAATAAAATACTATTTTTAGAAGAATTAGGGTTTGAAACAGAACCAGCAATGGCTAGTAATTTTTTATATTTTATGAAGCAAAATGATGTGTTTAATAAAGTAAAGGGAATTTGGATTGGAAATTATACACATGAAAGTGGAATAACTTTAGAACAGATTTTATTAGATACAATAGGAAGTGAGTTTAAAGGACCAATAATAAAGTCAGAAAATTTTGGACATATTGATAAAAAAACTGTAATTCCTATAGGAACTATGGCTAGAATTGATACAAGTGAAAAAATAAAAATTAAATTGATAGAAGAATGTGTTATAAATCCGTAAAAAGTATTGACAAACCAATAAAATGTGATATAATATTTAACGTAAAAAACACATAAAGAAGAGTTTATGTGGAAGTGCCTTGAAAATCTATAACAATCAAGGTCCACATAGGTGAAGAAACTTTATGGAAGTTATAACAAAAAGGAGGAAAAGAAAATGTCAGTAGTTGCAATGAAACAATTACTAGAAGCAGGTGTTCACTTTGGACATCAAACAAGAAGATGGGATCCAAAAATGGCAGAATACATATTCCAAGCTAGAAACGGAATCCATATAATCGACTTACAAAAAGCTTCAAAAAAAATAGATGAAGCATATGAATTCATCAAAGAACAAGTAGAAGAAGGAAAAACAGTTCTATTTGTAGGAACAAAAAAACAAGCTCAAGAATGTATGAAAGAAGCTGCAATCAAGAGTGGAATGTACTATGTAGATCAAAGATGGTTAGGAGGAATGCTAACAAACTTTGATACAATCCAAAAAAGAATTCAAAGATTAAAAGAATTAGAAACAATGGAACAAGATGGTACATTTGATGTATTACCTAAAAAAGAAGTAATATTATTAAAGAAAGAAATGGAAAAACTAGAAAAAAATCTTGGTGGAATCAAAGATATGAATGAATTACCAGGAGTTATATTCTTAGTAGATCCTAAAAAAGAAAGAATAGCAGTATTAGAAGCTAAAAAATTAGGAATTCCAACAGTAGGAATTGTAGATACAAACTGTAATCCAGAAGATTTAGATTACCCAATTCCAGGAAATGATGATGCTATAAGAGCAGTTAAATTAATAGCTGATGTTATGGCAAACGCAGTTATTGAAGGAAAACAAGGTGAAAGCTTTGAAACAGTTGAAGAACAAGATGTTTCAGAAGAAGCTGAATCAATGGAACAAGTTGTTAATGAAAGTGAAGAAAAAGTAGAAGAATAATAACGTTTTAAATAAAAGAGTGGGGCTCTAACTGCTCTACTCTTATTTTATATAAGGAGGAATGTAAAAATGGTTACAGCTACATTAGTTAAAGAACTAAGAGAAAAAACAGGAGCAGGAATGATGGACTGTAAAAAAGTATTAACAGAAACAGATGGAGACTTAGAAAAAGCATCAGAATTATTACGTGAAAGAGGAATAGCAAAAGCTGCTAAGAAATCTGGAAGAGTAGCTGCAGAGGGAATGGTAGAGGCTTATATATCAGAAGATGAAAAAATTGGAGCGATTGTAGAAGTTAATTCTGAAACAGACTTTGTTGCAAAAAATGAAGAATTTAAAACTTTTGTAATGGATGTTGCAAAACAAGTTGTAAAAAATAATCCAGCAACAGTAGAAGATTTATTAGCAGAACCATCATTAGCTGTAGAAGGAAAAACTGTTAATGAAGTATTAATAGATAAAATTGCTACAATTGGTGAAAATATGACAATAAGAAGATTTGCAAGATTCGAAACAACAGATGGATTAATAGAAAAATATATTCATGGAGATGGAAAGATAGCTGTTTTAGTTAATATGACAAATGGAAACAAAGAATTAGCAAAAGACATTTGTATGCAAATAGCAGCAGCAAGACCAGAATTTGTTAATAGAGAACAAGTTCCTGCTGAAAGATTAGAAAAAGAAAAAGAAATCTTAAAAGCACAAACAATGAATGAGGGAAAACCAGAATCTATTGCTGAAAAAATTGTTATGGGAAGAATTAATAAATTCTATGAAGAAATCTGCTTAGTAGATCAAGAATTTGTTAAAGATTCAAGCATGAAAGTATCACAAGTATTAAAAGATGCTTCAGTAGTAGAATTTGCTAGATTCGAAAAAGGTGAAGGAATCGAGAAAAAAGAAGAAAACTTCGCAGAAGAAGTTATGAAACAATTACAATAAGATTTATGGGAATTAGACAATTTGTCTGATTCCTTTATTGTTATATATTAAAAATAGAAAATAAATTTCATGTTTTATAAAAGTTACAATCGATAGTTTTTTACTATCGTGAATTCTTACCATAAAACTGCATGGAATTTTTTTGATTTTTCCATACACATTAGTCACTTCATTCAAATCATGTATTTCAAGTATTTTTATGTGTTAATAAAAAAATCATACAGTAATATTAATTTTAATAAATTGTAAATTATGTATTGAAAAAAAATATTGAAAAAGATATAATAAAAGCACTAAACCAAAGATAAGGAGGTGAAAGAAATGGAGAATAAACAAAGAATTAAAATAAGTTTATTAACAATCTTTTTAATAGTAGCAATAATAGCTATTGCAGTTATGTCTTTTTATATTTATGAATTAAATAATAATGTTGAAATTGCAAATAGCAAGGTTGAATCCTTAAATAATAAAATCAGTGAATTGAAAGATGAAGTTGATATTTCACAGAAAAATATAGATACAGATAATAGTAATGATAATTTAAACGAACAGACATCTACACAAGAAAATAAAAAACAAGAGGACTATTCAATAGAAGAAATAACACAAGTGTTAGAGAACTATCTAAATTTAGAGGGTGCTTTTTCAGGTGGACCTTTAGATTTACTAAGTGAACTAGGATATAAATCAATAGATACAACTAATAGGGCTGAAGATAATTATATAAAAACTAATATTAAATATAATGAATTTAAAGATAAAATGCTTAATTATATGAGTGAAGACTTATTTAATAGGTTTAATACTTATGTGGATATAAAAAATTGTTATAAAAATGTTAATGGTTATCTATACTTTATAGATTCTGGAGCGACGGGACATGAACATAAAGTGAAAAATGTTGAATTTAAATCAAATAACAACTATGTTGGAAAGGTATATTATATTGATGTAACTGGAGAATCTTCAGATGAAGTATATAATTTTAATTTTACTATTTCATCAAACAACGGAAAATGCATAATTAATACAATTGATTTATGTAATAAATAATTAAATGAAAAACATAAAAAATTTAAATACATTTCTCACAAAAATATATTATATTCGATATTAGATTATAATATATAACAAAAAAGACCAACTATAAAAGTCAATAACATTAAGAAAGCTTATATATCTATTAAAGATTTAATAGAGGAAAATACAAATGTAACTAAATTGAATATTTTAAATATTACAGATATTGTTTTAGAAGATAATGGTGGATATACAACTTATTTTGTTGATAATAATGGAAAAAAAGATGAATATATACATTAAAATAAAAATGGTGGGTTAAAATTTGTTTAACTACCATTTTTTATTTTATAGGATATCATGATATATGGAAATGTCCATTTGATATAGATTTAACACAGCTCAACCTATATAGGTGATAAAATAAATGTTAAATGACATTGATTGATGAATTAGGAGGAAAAGGATATTGGTAACATGTCAAGAAGTTGGGTTTTATTTGTAATAAAAGCAGAATATTGTGGCTTAAGTGATGAAAAAAAAGAGTTATATGAAATTTTTGTTAAGAAATTCAAGAGAACTGGGAAAGAGTCAATTAAGCTCAATTATGATGAAGTAATTTTAGCAAGTTATCACCTTAAAAAATTAGGGGCAATTTTAGTTTATGAGTACAGTGATGATAAATATTGAGTAAAATTGCACTCAGAAGTATGCAGATAAGAAAGTATGGCTTTTATACAGTAATGCAAAAAGGCCATATTTTATTTTAAAAATATTTTTAATTGCTAAAACTTTTAAGATATGTTAAGATATAATAAGAAAAATTAAAACAGCGAAAGGAATGAAAAAAATGAAATTAATCTCTTGGAATGTAAATGGAATAAGAGCATGTTTAAATAAAGGATTTGCAGACTTTTTCAAAAAGATAGATGCAGACATATTTTGTATACAAGAAACGAAATGTCAACCAGAACAAGTAAATTTAGAATTTGATGGATATAAAAGTTATTGGAATAGTGCAGAGCGAAAAGGATACTCAGGAACAGCGATATTCACAAGAAAAGAACCATTAAATATAACATATGGAATTGGAATAGAAGAACATGATAAAGAGGGTAGAGTAATAACATTAGAATTTGAAAAATTTTTTATGGTTACAATATATACTCCAAATGCTAAAAGAGAATTAGAAAGACTAGAATATAGAATGATATGGGAAGATGAAATTCGAAAATATCTATTAAAATTAAATAAAACGAAACCAGTAATAATCTGTGGAGATTTAAATGTAGCTCATGAAGAAATCGATTTAAAAAACCCAAAAACAAACAGAGGAAATGCTGGATTTACAAATGAAGAACGAAGCAAAATGACAGAATTATTAAAAGCAGGATTTACAGACAGTTTTAGATATTTATATCCAGAAAAAACAGAGGCGTATAGTTGGTGGTCTTATATGGGACATGCTAGAGAAAAAAATGTAGGATGGAGAATTGATTATTTTATAACATCTAAAGACATAGAAAAAGATATAAAAGAAGCAATAATATATCCAGAAATATTTGGAAGTGACCATTGTCCGGTAGGATTAGAAATAGAAATTTAATAAAATAGGAGGAAAAGAAAAATATGAATGAAATAAAGAAAAATCTTTCAAAATGGATGTATTATTTTTTACTAGGAGTAGCAATAATTATTGTATATAAATTTTTTGATAATTTTACAGCAATAGGAGAGGTAATAAAAAAATTTTTTAATATAATAGCACCATTTATTGCTGGTGCATTATTAGCATATTTGTTATATATACCAGCTTCAAGGATTGAGAAAAAACTTTCGAAGTCAAAAAGAAAATTTTTAAAAAAGAAATCGAGAGGATTAAGTGTATTAATAACATATATATTAACAATATTAGTGATAGTGTTATTGGTAAATGTTATATTACCAGTAGTTATAGATAGTGTTATAGAACTAGTAAATAATTTTCAAGGGTATTGGAATACAGCGATAGAAAAATTAAATGCATTGCCAGAAGATTCAGTATTAAAAAGTCAGCAAGTAGAAGAAGCAATAAAAAGTATAGGAGATGCAATTCAAAATATAGACTTAAAACAATATGTAAGTACAGATAGGATAACAGGATATATAAAAAGTGTGTTAGGTGTAGCAAGTGGAATATTTGATGTATTTGTATCAATAGTAGTTTCAGTATATATATTATTACAAAGAAAACAGATTTATGGATTTTTTAATAAGTTAACAATGACTATATTTGATAAAAAAACATGTGATAAAATTGGAGAATATATAGATAGTACTAATAGAATATTTTTTAAATTTATTAGTAGCCAAGTAATAGATGGAATAATAGTTGGAATTTTAGTTACCATTGCAATGAGTATAATCGGAGTTAAATATGCTGTATTATTAGGATTTATGATAGGATTATTTAATGTAATACCATATTTTGGAGCAATAATAGCAGTAGTAATAAGTATATTAATTACACTTATTACTGGAGGAATATCGCAGACTTTAATAATGGCTATTGTAGTAATAATATTACAACAAATTGACTCAAATATAATAAACCCTAAAATAATAGGAAATTCTTTAGAAATAAGTCCACTACTTGTGATATTTGCTGTAACTGTTGGAGGTGCATACTTTGGGGTTTTAGGAATGTTTTTAGCAGTACCAGTTGTTGCAGTTTTAAAAATTTTAATAAATGATTGGTTAGAATTCAAAAACAAGAAGAAATATGCCTAAAAAGTATTGAAAAACAAATAAAAAAATGTTAATATAATCTCATGCTAAGAAATTTTTAGCATGAGAATTTTTGATCTATGCATTTCTATGGCATAAAAAAATTTAAAAAAAAGAATTTTAGTCAAATTAATTTAGGTCGCTTTTGTCACTAAATTACAATCACGCAAAAAAAAATAAGCACAAATCCAAATGTAAATTTTTACAGTGCTAAAGAAAAGAGGTGAAAATGTATAAAAATCCTTTATAAAGGTAAAATAAAACTAGAAAGAGGGAAAAAGATGAAGAGAGATATGATTGTAAAGATAGAAGAATATTTAGATAAGTTACAACAAAAGCCAATAAGAGTTAGTCAAAATGGATTTTTAATTAATCAATTTTTTATGGAAAAAATGATGTATAAAGTTCAAAATGACACCCTAAATTTAAGAGATGAAACCAAAGAAATATATTTATCACTAAATTTAAATCAAGTATATCAAATAGAAATTGGTGAAAATAAAATGATTTTGTTCTTAGATAATGATACAGAAATACAAGTAAATTCATAAAAATAAAAATTAAGATTTTCTTCTTTTAGAAAATCTTAATTTTTGTTTAATTGCGTTTATTGTTGAGAACAGTTTTGTCAGTGTCGTCAAGATTTTCTAAACTAAATTCAAGTAAAGAAATAATTGTTCTGTTAAAAGAAAGATTTTTTAAATCAGCTAAATTTTGCACATCTTCTACAATATTTTCTGGTAAACGTAAGGTTTTACTAACTCCACTATGATTTTTTGGTATTTTTAATTTGTTCATAGAATTCCTCCTTATGCAATTATTTTACAACATAAAGAAAAATAAATATGCACCCAGATGTAGGTGCATAAAGTTTTAAATAATTATTTTTTCTTTTTTATTATAATTGAGATTAGTAAAATAACCAGTATTATAGCAATAATTGCAAAAACTCCAGTCCAACCTAAAACAGAAACAATTTTACTACCTAATGACATTATAACACCAGCTAATAATACACCAAGGGTTACAGCAGATATACTTGTTTTAAAATCAAGTTTTAAAAAACTTGCTGCCAAAGTACCAGTCCATGCACCTGTTCCAGGTAAAGGAATTCCTACAAATATTAATAATGCCCAAAATATACCACTATTTCCAGCTGATTTTTTTAGTTTTTCTCCTCCTTTTTCACCTTTGTCTAAACACCATGTGAAAAATTTGCCAATTATTTTTTTATCCTTTCCCCATTCAAGTACTTTTCTTGCAAATAAATAAATAAAAGGTACTGGAAGCATATTTCCTATAATGGCGATTGGATAATATAAAAATATATTTAGTCCAAGTCCCTCTGCTATTGGGATTGCACCTCTTAATTCAACTATTGGTACCATTGAAATTAAGAAAACTAATATATATTTTACTACTAATGGTAAACTTGCCATGTTTTTCCTCCTTTTTAATTAACTTATATTATTTTACTATAACATATAAAAAAGTCAAGAAGATAGAACAAAAATCAATCTATTTTATAAAATGTCCATAAATCGTTGACAAATTAATATTTTTTGTGTTATTATAAATTATGTATGACTTTATAAAAATGGATTTTTGTGCCATTAAGAAAATATAAAGATAAAATTAATTCACAATAGTTAAAAATTAGAAAAATAAGAATTATATATATGGAAATAAAGTAAAGAAATTGTGGAAGCAGACAATCCTCTAAATTTTACGGAAATATATATTAAGAAGAGATTTTTCTAAAAAAATAAAACATTAAATCTGCTTAATATTTTTTAAGGAGTGATTTATTTGGAAATCAAAGAAGTTAAGTTCGGAAGAACTACTCGTAAAGACTTTTCAAAGGTTGGGGATTATATCGAAATGCCAAACCTAATCAAGGTTCAAAAAGATTCTTATGACTGGTTTGTAGAAGAAGGACTTGGAGAAGTATTAAAAGACATTTCACCAATAATAGACTATACAGGAAACTTAGTTCTAGAATTTTTCGATTATTACATGGAAGACAAAACAAAATACACTGAAGAAGAAGCAAAAGAAAGAGATGCAACATACTCATCAAGATTACACGTAAAAGTAAGACTAATAAACCGTGAATCTGGAGAAATAAAAGAACAAGAAATATACTTAGGAGACTTTCCATTAATGACAGAAAGTGGAACATTCATAATAAATGGAGCAGAAAGAGTTGTAGTAAGCCAATTAGTACGTTCTCCAGGATGTTACTATGATGAAGTATTTGATACAAAAACAGGAAAGAAAACATACACTTCAACAGTAATGCCATTAAGAGGAGCATGGATAGAATATGAAACAGATGGAAATGACATGTTCTGGGTACGTGTTGATAGAACAAGAAAATTACCTGTAACAACATTATTAAGAGCAATCGGTTTAATATCAGATGATCAAATAAGAGATTTATTTGGAGAAGAAAATTTACTAGAAACAACAATTCAAAAAGATCCAATAAAAACAGGAGAAGAAGCATTAATAGAAATTTATAAAAAACTAAGACCAGGAGAATTACCAACAGTAGAAGCAGCACGTAGTTTATTCAACGGACTATTTTTTGATAATAGAAGATATGACTTAGCAAAAGTAGGAAGATTCAAATTTAATCAAAAATTAAGCATAGCAAACAGAATAAAAAATCAAGTAGCATTTGAAGATATCATGGATAAAGAAACAGGAGAAGTTTTTGTAAATGCAGGTGAAGTAATAACACCAGAAATTGCAGAAGATATTCAAAATGCAGGAATAAATATTGTAGACATCAAACTAGGAGACAAAAAGATAAGAGTAATAGGAAATGGAATAGTAAATATCCACAAAGTATTACCAAATGTTGACTTAAGTAAATTACATTTTAAAGAAGAAGTAAATTATGAAGTATTAAAAAATATAATTGACAATACTGAAGAAAAAGACTTACCAAAAATAATAAAAGAAAGATATGATGAATTAGTACCAAAACACATTACAACAGAAGATATTATTGCATCTATAAATTATTTACTAAACATGTATCAAGGATTAGGAAAAAAAGATGATATAGACCATTTAGCAAATCGTAGAATAAGATGTGTAGGAGAATTATTACAAAATCAATTTAGAATTGGTTTAACAAGACTTGAAAGAGTAGTTCGTGAAAGAATGACAATCCAAGACTTAGACGTTATAACACCACAAACATTAATAAACACAAAACCAATAACATCATCAATAAGAGAATTCTTTGGAAGTTCACAATTATCACAATTTATGGATCAAACAAATCCACTTTCAGAATTAACACATAAAAGAAGAATTTCAGCATTAGGACCTGGAGGTCTATCAAGAGAAAGAGCTGGATTCGAAGTACGTGATATTCACTATACACATTATGGTAGACTATGTCCAATAGAATCACCAGAAGGACCAAACATTGGATTAATTTCAGCATTATCATCATTTGCAAATATAAACGAATATGGATTTATAGAAACACCATATAGAAAAGTAGATCCAGAAACACATAGAGTTACAGACATTGTAGAATACATGAGTGCAGATGTAGAAGATAATTATACAATAGCGCAAGCATCTGAACCAATGAACGAAAATAAAGAATTTATCAACAATCGTATACGTGTAAGACGTAAAAATGAAATTATTGAAGTAGATAAAAATGAAGTTCAATATATAGATGTATCACCAAAACAATTAGTATCAATAGCTGCAGCAATGATACCATTCTTAGAGAATGATGATGCTAAAAGATCATTAATGGGGTCAAACATGCAACGTCAAGCAGTTCCATTAATGACAACAGAAGCTCCAATAATTGCAACTGGTATAGAATACAGAGCTGCAATGGATTCTGGAATATTAATTTTAGCAGAAGATGATGGAGTTGTAGAAAAAGTTACAGGTGACACTATTACAATGAAATACAACAATGGAAAAACAGTTGTACATAAACTACGTAAATTCAAAAGAACAAATGGTGGAACATGTATAAACCAAAGACCTATTGTAAGAAAAGGAGAAATGGTTAAAAAAGGTGATGCATTAGCAGATGGACCTGCAACAAAAGATGGAGAAATGGCATTAGGTAAAAACATGCTTGTTGCATTCTCTACTTGGGAGGGTTATAACTATGAAGACGCTATATTATTAAATGAAAGATTAGTACAAGAAGATGTATTCACATCAATCCATATTGAAGAATATGATTGTGAATGTCGTGATACAAAACTAGGAGCAGAAGAAATTACAAGAGATATTCCAAATGTCGGTGATGATGCATTAAAAGACCTAGATGAAAATGGAATTATAAGAATTGGTGCAGAAGTAAGACCAGGGGATATATTAGTTGGTAAAGTAACTCCAAAAGGAGAAACAGAACTAACAGCAGAAGAAAGATTACTTCGTGCTATATTTGGGGAAAAAGCAAGAGAAGTAAGAGATACATCACTTCGTGTACCACATGGAGAAGCTGGAACAATAGTAGATGTAAAAATCTTTACAAGAGATAATTCAGAAGAATTAGGTCCTGGAGTAAATCAAGTAATAAGATGTTATATTGCTACAAAAAGAAAAATATCAGTTGGTGATAAGATGGCTGGACGTCATGGTAATAAAGGTGTAATTTCAAGAATATTACCAAAAGAAGATATGCCATTCCTACCAGATGGAACACCAATAGATATATTATTAAACCCATTAGGTATACCATCACGTATGAATTTAGGACAAATTCTAGAAGTTCACTTAGGAGCAGCTGCAAGAGCATTAGGATATAAAATATCAACACCAGTATTTGATGGTACTTCAGAAGCTGAAATTGAAGAATTATTAAAAGAATCTGGGTTATCACCAGATGGAAAATCAGTATTATATGATGGAAGAACAGGTGAACCATTTGCAAGTCCAATTACAGTTGGTGTTATGTACATGTTAAAACTACATCACTTAGTAGATGATAAAATACATGCTCGTTCAACTGGACCATACTCATTAGTTACACAACAACCACTTGGAGGTAAAGCTCAATTTGGTGGACAACGTTTTGGAGAGATGGAAGTTTGGGCACTTGAAGCATATGGAGCAGCATATACTTTACAAGAAATCTTAACAGTAAAATCAGATGATACTGTTGGACGTGTTAAAGCATATGAAGCTATTGTTAAAGGTGAAAATATTCCTGAACCAGGAGTTCCAGAAAGCTTTAAAGTATTAGTAAAAGAACTTCAAGCTTTAGGATTAGATATTAAATTATATAGTGATAATAATGAAGAACTTGAACTTAAAGAACACATTGAAGATGGAATTGATTATGAAGAAACATCTGATGGAAAAACATTAACAGAAGATGATGTTTTAATTCATGAAGATTTGGAAGATGGATATTCTGAAGAAGATGATGAAGAAATGATAGATGAAGAAGAAGATAGTGATGAATTATTTGATGATGATGACTTAGATGATGAAGAGAGCATATATGACAATGATTTAGCTAATGATAATTTAGATAATGATGAAGATATTATTGAATAAAATGAATTAAATCAGGTAATTTACTACATTTTGTATAAAAAATTAATTGAATAAGATTTTAAAAAGTGCTAAGAGGCGACGGAAAAGTTTGCAAGAGCGGGGGATAGCCTCTTGGACTGTTTTGAAATACCCAAAAATTTAGAGAAGGGGGACATCTAATAAAGATGGATGAATTAGAAGTATTCAACAAAATAAAAATAGGAATTGCGTCAGATGAAAAAATAAGAGAATGGTCAAAAGGGGAAGTAAAAAAACCAGAAACAATAAATTATAGAACATTGAAACCAGAAAAAGATGGTTTATTTTGTGAAAAAATATTCGGACCAACAAAAGACTGGGAATGTCATTGTGGCAAGTATAAAAGAGTAAGATATAAAGGAATAGTTTGTGACAGATGTGGTGTTGAAGTAACAAAGGCAAAAGTAAGAAGAGAAAGAATGGGACACATAGAACTTGCTGCACCTGTTGCACATATTTGGTATTTTAAAGGAATTCCAAGTAGAATTGCTTTAATGTTAGATATATCTCCAAGAAACTTGGAAAAAGTAATATATTTTGCTTCATATGTAGTTGTAGATAAAGGAACATCAGGATTAGAAAAATGTCAGGTGTTAAATGAAAAAGAATACCATGAAGCAGAAGAAAAATATGGAAAAAAATCATTTACTGCTCAAATGGGAGCTGAAGCAATAAGAAAATTACTTGAAGAAATAGATTTGGAAAAATTAACAATATCAATAGAAAAAGAATTAAAAACAGCAAGTGAACAAAAAAAGGCAAAATTAATAAAAAGATTAGATACAGTAGAAGCATTTAGAAAATCTGGGAACAGACCTGAATGGATGGTAATGAATGTTGTACCAGTAATTCCACCAGATTTAAGACCAATGGTTCAATTAGATGGTGGTAGATTTGCAACATCAGATTTAAATGATTTATATAGAAGAGTAATAAACAGAAATAACAGATTAAAAAGATTACTTGAACTTGGAGCACCAGAAATTATTGTAAGAAATGAAAAAAGAATGTTACAAGAATCAGTTGATGCTTTAATTGATAATTCAAGAAGAGGAAGACCAGTTACAGGAGCTGGAAATAGACCACTTAAATCTTTATCAGACTTATTAAAAGGAAAACAAGGTAGATTCCGTCAAAACTTATTAGGAAAACGTGTTGACTATTCAGGACGTTCAGTAATAGTTGTAGGACCAGAATTAAAAATCTATCAATGTGGTTTGCCAAAAGAAATGGCAATAGAATTATTTAAACCATTTGTAATGAAAGAATTAGTTGGAAGAAATTTAGCACATAATATAAAAAGTGCAAAAAGAATGGTAGAAAGATTAAGTCCAGAGGTATGGGAAATACTAGAAGAAGTAATAAAAGACCACCCTGTAATGCTTAACCGTGCTCCTACATTACACAGACTTGGTATACAAGCCTTTGAACCAGTATTAGTAGAGGGTAGAGCAATTAAACTACATGCATTAGTATGTGAAGCATTTAATGCTGACTTCGATGGTGACCAAATGGCAGTTCACTTACCATTAACACCAGAAGCACAAGCAGAATCAAGATATTTAATGCTTGCAACAAATAACTTATTAAAACCACAAGATGGTAAACCAGTAGCTGTACCAAGACTAGACATGATTTTAGGAAGTTATTATTTAACAATGACATTAGATGGAGAATTAGGAGAGGGAAAATATTTCAAAGACCCTGATGAAGCATTAATGGCATTCCAAAATAAAGCTGTTTCAATACATGCAAAAATCTTTGTAAGAGTAACTAAAGAAATTAATGGTGAAATGAAATCAAAGAAAATTGAAACAAGTGTTGGTAGAATAATATTTAACCAAGGAATACCACAAGATTTAGGATTTATAGATAGAAATGAAGACCCATTCCAATATGAAATAAACTTCCTTGTAATGAAAAAGTCAATGGGAACAATTATTGAAAGAGTAATTGATAGACATGGATTAACAGAATCTGCAGAAGTAATAGATTATATAAAAGCATTAGGATTCAAGTATTCAACATTAGCTGGTATAACATTCTCACTTGCAGATGTTGAGGTACCAGCATCAAAGAAAGATATATTAGCTGAAGCTGATAAGCAAGTTGAAAAAGTAAGAAATCAATATAGAAGAGGTTTAATAACTGATGATGAAAGATATCAATCAGTTGTTGGAATTTGGGAAAAAGCAACAAATGATGTAAGTAAAGCGATGGAAGAAAACTTTGGAGACTTAAACCCAATATACATGATGGTAAAATCTGGAGCCCGTGGTAATATGAACCAGTTAAGACAAATTGCAGGTATGCGTGGACTTATGGCAAGTACTACAGGTAAAGCCGTTGAGGTACCAATTAAATCATGTTTTGGCGAGGGATTAGATGCCTTAGAGTACTTTATATCATCACATGGTGCTCGTAAAGGCCTTTCTGATACAGCTTTAAGAACAGCCGATTCAGGATATTTAACAAGAAGATTAGTTGATGTATCTCAAGATATAATTGTTAGAGAACATGATTGTGAAACAAATGAGGGATTAATGCTAGAAGACATTAAAGACGGAAATCAAATAGTTGAAAAATTAGAAGAAAGACTAGAGGGAAGATATCCATTAAATGATATAACAAATCCTGAAACAGGAGAATTGATTGTAGATAAAAATACAATGATAAATAAAGAAACTGCAAAACAAATAGTAGATGCAGGATATACACAAGTATTTGTACGTTCTGTAATTGGATGTAGAAGTAAACATGGTGTATGTCAAAAATGTTATGGTATGGGACTAGCAAGAAGAGAATTAGTATCAATCGGTGAATCAGTTGGTATTATAGCTGCACAATCAATAGGTGAGCCTGGTACACAGTTAACCATGAGAACAATTCACTCTGGTGGTGTTGCAGGTGTTGCAGATATCACTCAAGGTCTTCCTAGAGTAGAAGAAATCTTTGAAGCTAGAAAACCAAAGGGTGTTGCAGTAATTACAGAAATTGATGGTAAAGTTAAAATTTCAGAATCTAAAAAGAAATTAGAAGTAATTGTTACATCTAAAGATGATTCAAGAACATATACAATACCATTTGGTTCAAAACTAAAGGTTAGAGATGGTGATGAAGTAAAAGCTGCACAACCACTTATAGAGGGTTCAATAAATCCTGCTGAAATTTTATCAATAAAAGGACCAGAGGGAGTTTATGAATATGTAATTTCTGAAATTCAAAAAGCATATAGAAGCCAAGGTGTTGATATTAATGACAAACACGTTGAAGTAATAGCTAGACAAATGCTTAGAAAGATGAGAGTTGATGACGGAGGAGATACAGATATGTTCCCAGGTTCATTAGTTGACATGTATGAATTTGAAGATAAAAACAAAGAAGCAGTTGCAGAGGGAAAACGTCCTGCAACAGGAAAGAGAGCATTACTTGGAATCACTAAAGCATCACTTGCTACAGATAGTTTCTTATCAGCAGCTTCATTCCAAGAAACAACAAGAGTATTAACAGAAGCAGCTATAAAAGGTAAAGAAGACAATTTAATAGGATTAAAAGAAAATGTAATTATTGGTAAACTCATACCAGCAGGTACTGGTATGAAGAGATACCAAGATGTTAAAATTAAAATTGCTGGAGAAGATAATGGAGAAGAAGAAAAAGAACTTGATGAGTCAGAGACATTAGAAGTAGCAGAATAAAATAAAAAAATACACTACATTAATTTGTAGTGTGTTTTTTTATTCTCTATAGTATTGTTTTTTACCAAAAGTAATGGTTATGTAATAAGAAAAAAAGTTACACCATTCTTTAAATGCACAGAATTTGTCAACAAAAGTAATAATAAAACTTTCACGATATTTTGGTAAAGAAAAAGTTAAAGGCCACATATGTTTTAAAATAATATCTTTTTCTTTATTATTTAATACAAAAAGTTGTTGAGCATTTTTTAATGCAATTTTTGGATGAGATTTAATATGATTTTTAGGTCTAGTAAGTTTGTTTTCACAATCATAAAAAAATAAATCATGTAATAATCCAGCACGAGTAGCAGATTTATAGTCAAGTTTTAAAAATTTACATATTAAATATGAATAATAAGAAACAGATAAACTATGCTCTAAACGTGTATAAATATAATGATGTTTATATAATTTTAGTTCTTGAAAAGTCTCATTTTCAAGTATATCATAAATTATTCTATAAAATTCGTTATTATACTTCAATATGATTCATCCTTTCGACAATAATATATATATATTATAACATAATATAGAGCTTAAAGTAACAGGAAAAAAGTGGCATAAAGCTTGACAAAAAGCCTATTTAGAAGTATACTAAGATAGAATAAAAAGGTGATAAAATAGTTGAATAAAATCAACATAAAACCTTTTGGAAGGGATACCAATATGTCGGGAAATAATAGAAAATTATTTGATAATTTAGTATCAAGAACAAAAATTTATTTAGTAATAATTTTAATATTACTAGTAATATTATCAATTTTAAAAGTAAGTTTAATAATACCATCAATTATAATATATGGATTAATATTAGGATATACTTATTTTGCAAACAATAAAAGAAAAAGTGAAATATCAGAACAATTACAAGATTTAACATTAACAGTAGATTCAGCAGCAAAAAGCAGTTTAATAAATGCACCATTTCCATTAATAATAATAGAAACAGATGGAAATGTAGTATGGAGAAGTTCGAAATTTATAACAGAATTTGCCAATATTGATATGGATGATTATATAAGTGATTTAATACTAGATATAAAATCAGAAACAGAAAATAATAAAGAGCAAAAAAGAAAATCAATAATAAAAAATATTGAAATAGGAAAAAAGAAATATAAAGTACAATGTGAATTTGCAAAAACAAAAAGAAGTGAAAGAAAAAAACTAGCAGAATATATGGCAATATTATATTTTATAGACGAAACAGATAAATATGAATTAAAAAAAGAAAATATAGATAAAAATACATGTGTTGGAATAATAATGATAGACAATTATGAAGAAGTAATGCAAAGAGTAGATACAGAGCAAAAAACACAACTAATGGCAAAAGTAGAAAGTATAATATATGATTGGGTAAATGAAACGAATGGAATATTAGTTAAAGAAGACAGAGATACATATGTATATATTTTTGAACAACGAAACTTAGAAAAAATAAAAGAAGACAAATTTGCTATATTAGACTCAATAAAAGATATAGTAAGAAAAGACAAAATACAATTAACACTTAGTATAGCAATATCAAATGAGGGAGAAACAGATAGAGATGTATATAAATCTGCATCTGCAGCAATGGATGTAATTCTTGGTAGAGGTGGAGACCAAGCTGTTATAAGAGAAGATGGTAAATATCAATTTTTCGGAGGAAAAGTTGAAGAAGTAGAAAAAAGAACAAAAGTAAAAGCAAGAATAGTAGCACATGCTTTAGAAGAATTAATGTCAGAATGTGAAAAAGTAATTATAATGGGTCATGCTAATCCTGATATAGATGCAATAGGTTCAGCACTTGGAGTATATAGAATAGCAACAAGTTTAAAAAAAGAAGCATATATACTTACAAATAGTGAATCTGCATCAATAAAATCACTTGTAGAAAGTATGCCAGAAGAATATAAAAAAGTATTAATTAGTAAAGATATAGCTATAGATAAAATAGATTCAAACACATTATTAGTGGTTGTAGATACACATAAAAAATCATATGTAGAGGAACCAGAACTATTAAATAAAACAAATAAAATTGTAGTAATAGACCATCATAGAAGAGGAACAGACTTTATAGAACAAAGTATATTAACATTTCAAGAAGTATATGCTTCATCTGCTTCAGAGCTAGTTACAGAATTAATACAATACACTCAAAATGATGTAGAATTAACAACAATAGAAGCAGAGGCATTATATGCTGGGATTATGATGGATACAAAGAATTTTACATTTAAAACAGGAGTAAGAACATTTGAAGCAGCAGCATATTTACGTAGATGTGGTGTTGATATAATAAAAGTAAAAAAATGGTTCCAAAGTGATTTAGAAAGTTATAATAAAATTTCAGAGATTGTTAGAAAAGCAGAAGTAATACACGAAACAATAGCAATATCATTATATGAATCACAAGAAAAAGATACAAGCTTAATTTGTGCGAAAGCTGCAGATGAATTATTAACAATAGGAAATATAACTGCATCATTTGTATTAGGAACAATGGAAGACAAAATATGTATTAGTGGGCGTTCGATTGGAGATATAAATGTTCAAATGATACTTGAAAAGCTAGGTGGAGGAGGACATATAACTCTAGCTGGAGCTCAATTAGAAAATGCAACAATAGAAGAAGCAAAAGAAGAACTTTTAGGTAAAATTGAAGAATATTTTAGTGAAAAAAAATAAATTGCACATAAAATACCCGGTCCCAAATGTGCAAAAAGGAGGAAAGGTATGAAAGTAATATTAAAAGCAGATATAAAAGGAGTAGGTAAAAAAAATGAAATAATAAATGCATCTGATGGATATGCACGTAACTTTTTATTCCCAAAAAATTTGGCGGTAGAAGCAAATGCAGAAAATATGAGCAAATTACAAGCTCAAAAAGATGCAACACAATTCAGAAAAAATAATGAAAAAGAAGATGCAAAAAAACTTGCAGAAAAGCTAACAAAAATAATGGTAAGAATTGAAGTTAAGGCTGGAGAAAATGGAAAAATTTTTGGAGGAGTTTCTTCAAAAGATATTGCTGAAAATTTGGAAAAACAGCATAATATAAAAATTGATAAAAAGAAAATTGATTTAAAAGAAACTATAAAGACACTTGGAATTCATATTATAGATGTAAAATTATATGAGGGAGTTTTCGGCAAAATAAAAATAGATGTAAGAGGATAAAAATAAAAGTTGATAATAGTTTATAATCAAATGTCTGTATTTAGGAAGGATGAAATTAAGGAATGGAACTAGCAAAGATACCACCACATGATATAGACGCTGAACAGGCAGTTTTAGGAAGTATGTTAACAGATAAAGATGCAGTAAATTCAGCGATTGAGGTATTAAAAGAAGATGCATTTTATAGAGATGATAATAAAGCAATATATCAGGCAATAGTAAATTTATATAATAAGTCTGAACCAATAGATATCATAACATTAAAAGATGAACTCGAATCTATGAATAAATTTGAACAAGTTGGTGGATATGAGTATTTGGCAAGTTTACCAGATAAAGTACCAACAACTGCTAATGTTCAAAAATACATAAAAATAGTAGAAGAAAAATATATATTAAGAAATCTTATAAAAACAGCAAATGAAATAATTGAACTTGGATACAGTCCTACAGAAGATGTAGAAGATATAATGGATAGTGCAGAAAAAAAGATTTTTGATATAATGCAAAGTAAGAATCAAAAAGGATATTCTCCAATAAAAGATGTATTAGTAGAAAGTTTTACTAAATTAGAAGAGTTATATAATAGAAAACAGCATATAACTGGTGTTCCAACCGGATTTTCAGAATTAGATTATAAAACAGCTGGACTACATGGGTCAGAACTAATTTTGGTTGCAGCAAGACCTGCAATGGGAAAAACAGCATTTGCACTAAATATAGCAACAAATGCAGCATTAAGAGGAAATGCACCTGTAGCAATATTTAGTTTAGAGATGTCGAAAGACCAACTTGTAAACAGAATTCTATGTAGTGAAGCAATGGTTGATAGTAACAAAGTTAGAACAGGAAAATTAGAAGAAGATGATTGGGTAAAATTAGCAGGAGCTATAGGACCATTATCAGAATCAGAGATTTTTATTGATGACACACCAGGTATATCAGTAATGGAAATAAGAACTAAATGCAGAAAATTAAAAATGGAAAAAAACATTGGATTAGTTGTAATAGATTATTTACAATTAGTTCAAGGAAGTAATAAAAGAACATCTAGTAGAGAACAAGAAATATCAGAAATAAGTAGATCATTAAAGATATTAGCAAAAGAAATAAATGTACCAGTAATAGCATTATCACAGTTATCAAGAGCTGTAGAGCAAAGACCAGACCATAGACCAATGCTTTCTGATTTGCGTGAATCTGGAGCTATAGAACAGGATGCAGATATTGTAATGTTTTTATATAGAGATGACTATTATAATAAAGAAAGTGAAAAAAAGGATATTGCGGAGGTAATAATTGCTAAGCAAAGAGGTGGTTCTACAGGGACTGTTGAATTGTTATGGATGGGCAATTATACTAAATTTGTAAACTTAGAAAAAAGATTTGATGATTAATTAAGAACTAGAAAAATTAAAGCAATTTTTTTGAGGGGATTAAATTTTATGAAACAAAAAGTAATAGAAACAATAAGAAAATATAATTTAATAGAAAATGGAGACAAAATAGTTTTAGGAATATCAGGTGGTCCAGATTCAATATCAATGCTAAATATTTTAAAAGAGATAAAAGATGAACAAATCATAAAATTTGAAATATATGTAGCACACATAAATCATATGATAAGAAAAGAAGCGATTGATGATGAAAAATATGTTAAAGATTATTGTGACAAAAATAATATTAAATGTTATATAAAAAAAATAGATGTAATGAAAATTGCAAATGATAAAAAAATCGGAACAGAAGAAGCTGGAAGAAATGCAAGATATGATTTTTTTGAAGAAATATTAAAAGAAACAGACTCAAACAAAATTGCAATAGCACATAATAAAAATGACAAAATTGAAACGATAATAATGAATTTGCTTAGGGGAAGTGGACTTTCAGGACTTAAGGGAATAGAACCAATAAGAGATGACAAATTTATAAGACCATTAATAGAATGTGAAAGACAAGAGATTGAGCAATATTGTGAAGAAAATAAATTAGAACCAAGAATTGATAAGACAAATTTTGAAAATGAATATACAAGAAATAAAATTCGAAATATTGTGATTCCGTATATAAAGAAAGAGTTTAATCCCAATATATTAAAAACATTAAACAGATTGTCAGATTTAGCTACGGAAGAAAGCGATTATGTCGAAAAACAAGTAGTTAAAATATATCAAAAATTATTAATAGAAGAAAAAGAGCAACAAATTTCTTTAAATTTAAAAGAATTTAATAATCAAGATAAAGTAATAAAAAGTAGACTAATATTATTAGCAACTAAACACTTAATGGGGTCAACTAAAGGGATAGAAAAGATTCATATAGAAGATATAATAAAATTATGTAATAATAATATAGGAAATAAATATTTAACACCAAATAAAAATATAAAAGTTTTAATAAAAAATAAAAAAATTAATTTCATTAAGATTTAATATTTTGAATATGAAAAATTAAATATCCGTAGAAAAGTTGAAAAATAGTAATAAAAAGGACACAAAAAAGTCACGAAAAAACTATTGAAAAAATAAAAAAGGTATGTTATAGTTTCAAAAGTATAATAAAAAAATAGGAGGAACCAAATGAAAAAAGGAATAAAGACATTAGCAATGTGGTTAATAATAGGAATAATTGTAATTGTATTGTTATCATCAATAATGGAAAATAGCAGTTCAAAAATGACATATTCTGAATTAATAACAAGCATTGAAAATAAAGAAGTTGAAAATGTAAAAATTTCATCAAGTGGAAACATTGCGACAGTAAAATTAAAAAATTCAAAAACAGAAAAAGAAGTAAATATACCAAGTCTAGATAGCTTTATGTCTTATACAGAAGAATATTTAAAAACAGGAGAATTTACATTAGATGAAGAAAAAGAATCAATTTGGATTACAATATTAAGTTTAATAACACCATTTGGATTATTAATAATATTCTTTATATTCTGGTTTATGATGATGAGTAGTGGTAATCAAAATGGAACAAAAAATATGACATTTGGAAAAAGCAAAGCACGATTAGTAAATGCTGGTGAAAAAAATAGAGTTACATTTGATGATGTTGCAGGTGTTGATGAAGAAAAAGAAGAATTACAAGAAATTGTAGAATTTTTAAAAAATCCTAAAAAATTTACTGATATGGGAGCAAGAATACCAAAAGGAGTATTATTAGTAGGTCAACCAGGTACTGGTAAAACATTATTAGCAAAGGCAGTAGCAGGAGAAGCAGGTGTACCATTTTATACAATAAGTGGTTCAGACTTTGTAGAAATGTTTGTTGGTGTTGGAGCATCAAGAGTAAGAGATTTATTTGAACAAGCAAAGAAAAATGCACCATGTATTATATTTATAGATGAAATTGATGCAGTTGGTAGACAAAGAGGAGCAGGTTTAGGTGGAGGACATGATGAAAGAGAACAAACATTAAATCAGTTACTTGTTGAAATGGATGGATTCTCAGATAATGAGGGTGTAATAATATTAGCAGCAACAAATAGACCAGACGTATTAGATAAAGCATTATTAAGAGCAGGAAGATTTGATAGACAAATAGTAGTAGGAAGTCCAGACGTAAAAGCAAGAGAACAGATATTAGAAGTACATGCACGTAAAAAGAAATTATCAGAAGACGTAGATTTAAGAGTAATAGCTAAAAATACATCAGGATTTGCAGGAGCAGACCTAGAAAATGTATTAAATGAAGCAGCATTATTAGCAGCAAGAAGAAATTACAAAGAAATAGGAATGAAAGAAATTGAAGATGCCATGGTAAAAGTAACTATGGGACCTGAAAAGAAAACAAGAGTAAGAAGTGAAAAAGAAAATAGATTAGTAGCATATCACGAAGCAGGTCATGCAGTTGTAAGCAGATATTTATCAACACAAGATCCAGTACATCAAATATCAATCGTGCCAAGAGGAATGGCTGGAGGATATACAATGTATAGACCAACAGAAGATAAATCATTTATGTCAAAAACAGAAATGGAAGAAAATATTGTATCATTGCTAGGTGGTAGAGTAGCAGAAGCTCTAATATTAAATGATATATCAACAGGAGCAAGTAATGACATAGAAAGAGCATCACAAATAGCAAGAAACATGGTAACTAAATATGGTATGAGTGACAGAGTTGGAGCAATAATGTTTGGTGGAGGTCAAGGAGAAGTATTTTTAGGCAGAGACTTTGCACAAACTAAAGATTATTCAGAAGAAACAGCTGGAATAATTGATGAAGAAGTTAAGAAGATAATTGATAGAGCATACAACAGAGCAAAAGACATTTTAAGTGAACATTCTGACAAACTTCACACTGTTGCTGGAATATTATTAGAAAAAGAAAAAATTGAGGGAGAAGAATTTGACAAAATTTTTCAAGAATAATTAATTATAGAGAATTTACAATAAATTCACAAAAATAAAAGAGTGTAGAAATACGCTCTTTTATTGATTTTAAGTCAAACAGTACCAGATTTATCTATTGACAAAAATCGATAAATGTAGTAATTATATTATATATGAAATAAAGAGAAAAGAGTGATGGACACATATGAGAATACAAGATCTGGCGATAATATTTATAATAATAATATTACCAATTTCATTGGTAATTGCCTCATACACACAATATCAAATACAAACAATAAACACACAAACATTGTATGATAGCAGACTTTCATCAGCAACATATGATGCAATAAGAGCGTTTCAAATAAATACTAATGAAAATAAACAATCAGACCTAGCAAATTCTAAAATAAGAGATCTGGAAGCATCCATTTCAACTTTCAGAAATTCAATAATGTCATCATTTTCATTAAATGGATATTCAGAAGATGACTTAAATAGTTATATACCAGCATTAGTATATACATTATATGATGGATTTTATATTTATTCTCCATATAAAAATATAAATTATAGATACAAAGATGAGAATGGAGGAACTGTAACAGATGTAAATAATACATCTGGAGGTCAAAAAGCAGATGATAACGGAAAAAATATATATGGATTAAAACCATATATATCATATAGTTGTAGATATAAAAGAGGGGATATAGATGTTGTAATAACTTATGCATTAGATAACCACGTAACTGTACAAGGTATGATAGGTGATGAATATATAAATAAAGATGGATATTTAATTGATAATATTAAAGAAGAGGGAGAAAGTATAAAATATAATGGTGTAAATATAGAAACAGAAGTAACAAAGGAATATTTGCCATTAAACGGAGATCAAATATTTAGCTATATAAAATTAGATAATAAAAAATATTATTTAGACGAGGGTTCAAGAAAAATAATATCTAGGTTAAATCAAAATGAGATAACTGTACAGTATTCAGATGAAAAAGAACCACAGTTATATGTGGCTGGTAGAGATGCTATATTTAACAATAAATTGGCACAAGATTATTATAAAGACGCATTAGAGTTTACAAATTGGTTTAAAACAAAAGGGTTGCAAGATTTAACATATGAGGATGCATATGATATTGAAATAGATTCAGATGGAAATATTGAATCTGGAAAAAAGATTTGGGAAAATAACAAAAATAAAATATTTGAATTCAACAATGGAAATGATTATAGAAAAAATATTGAAAATGAAACATCAAGTTTTAATCAACATAGATTAGCCGTAATAAGACATAAAATAGAAGTAAACTTATCTATAGCAATATCAAATTATAATAATTATTCTGGTGCTACAAATGTATTCCAAATGCCTGAACTAAAAGAAGATGAGTGGGATAATGTTATACATAATATATCTTTAATAAGCTTTTTACAAGGAATACCAATAGGAGGAAAAACATATAATGGTTATTCGATTGTAACAAACTCAGAAAGTGAAGAAGTGGTACTTGAACAAAATATTTATATATTAGGGACAGATAAAAAGGCAAATCAAAATAAGTATTATCGAATAGGAGACCGTGATTTGGTTAATAGTGATAATGTATCCATTAGTGCAGGAGCATATGGAAATAATAGTGCTGGAAGGTTAAATTTAGATTTTAAAAGAGATATATTAACTACCAAAGATGGAGCTAGATCATTATATTTTTATCCATTATCATTATATGATGCATCATATAATAGCATTGTAATGCAAAATGATGTTGATACATATGATGATATATACATATATGTAAATGAAAGTAATGATGATTTAAAAAAAGCTTTTTATACAGCATTAGGAAGAGAAAGAGCAGGAACATATAAAACTTGGTCTGATTATGATGGCTCTAATACAGATAAAGAAAATGGAGATTTAAATATACTTTTAGGAGATATAAATGGAGATGGAGTAGTAGATCAGAGTGATTTGGATATAATTTTAAATTCTGTAAGAAATGGAGCAAATTTGACAGAAGAACAATTTAAATGTGCTGATATTAATAAAGATGGAATTGTAGATATGGAAGATGTTTATTTATTACGAGATGAGATAAATAAGAACAAAACTAAATGGACAATAACATATAAGAATGATAGTACAGTTATTTACACAACAGAAGTAGAAGATGGAAAAAATATTAATGTAAAAAATGGTAATAACACAGAAAGAAAACTATTTAAATATTGGAGTGATGGAAACAGAACATATCAACCAGGAGAGACAATAAGCAACATCAATAAAAATATAACATTAACAGCTATATATGAACTTTTAGGAGATGTAGATGGTGATGGAGTATTAACAGATAATGATTGGGGTCAGCTTAATAATTATTTGGGTAGAGGATTTTATTTAACTACAGAACAATTAAAAAGAGCTGATGTAAATCAGGATGGTAAAGTTGATGCTAACGATGCTCGTATATTACAGAGTTGGATATCATATTCTTAAAAATCATGAAAACAAATAAAAGAAAGAGAGTGAAAAAATGAACTATGCAGATATAAAAATAGCAGATGTAGCAAATGGAAAAGGAGTTAGAGTATCATTATTTGTAAGTGGATGTAACCATCATTGCAAAGGATGTTTTAATGCACAAGCATGGGACTTTAACTATGGAAAAGAATTTACAGAAGAAGAAATAAATAAAATAATAAAAGAACTAGACCATCCGTATGTAGCAGGACTTTCAATTTTAGGTGGAGAACCACTAGAATATCGAAATCAACAAGGTTTATTACCATTATTAAAAAAAGTTAAAGAAAGATTTCCTGATAAAGATATTTGGTGTTACACAGGATATTCATTTGATAAAGATGTAGTAGGAAATATGTTTAGTAATTGGTCAGAAACTAAAGAGCTAATGAAATACATAGATGTGTTAGTAGATGGAAAATTTGAAGAAGACAAAAAAGATTTAAATTTAAAATTTAGAGGTTCTTCAAATCAACGAATTATAGATGTGCCACAGTCTTTAAAAGTACATAAGGTAATTCCATATAATATTTAATTGCAGGATAATAGTTTTTATTGACTTTCTTTATATTAAATTAACTGTAATAAGTTTAATAGAAAATATTGTAAAACACTTGACAACAGATAACTAAATAATGTATAATGATTAGCGTATATAGGATGAGAACAAACGAAATCCCGCATACAGTGTTTCAAACGC
>CABQAZ010000004.1 GCA_902462295.1 uncultured Clostridium sp.
TTTGATGGTTTCGCTATTGTTATTGATGGTGAATTTGCCAATTCTGTAAATCCATTTGTTACTGCTTGACTTATAACTGGTATAACACATACCATTAATATTGTGCATAATAAAATTTTTATTAGTGAAGTTTTTAATTCTAACTTTCTATTCATAACAAACCCCTCCTTTTTCTTATGTAGTCGCTCTAGTTTTTCGCCTTCTTTTAATTATACCACATTTTAACATTTTGTTCAAGTTATTTGAACATGTTATGTCGCTCTGTTCTTTTTTTCAAACTTATGTCAATATAAATTGCTTTAGCAATGTTATGTAAAAAAAATATATAAAGTGCAAACAGAAGACATAAAAACTATGCATAATTTGACATTTGTGTATAATTATGGTATAATAATCTATGTAAGGAAAATTTTATAATTTCTTACTATAATTCATTTAATGTTTTACAGAAGAGAAAGGGGAGATTCTATATGAATAATAAAATTTTAAATTCATTAATAAAAATCCTATTGTTTTGTGCAATATTTACAATTTGTTCAATTACAAATGTAAGCCAGGCAGTAACAAATGGATTTACAGAATTGGTAAATTCACCATCAATAACAATAACGAAACCATCAAATAAAAAGCTAGAAGCAATAAAAGTAACAATAAAAGCACCTATGCCAGCAATAATAAAAGAAAATAAATTTTATGTTGATAATAAAGAAATAACTCTAAATCCATCAAGTAATAATAATAATGCAGAAATGATATATAAAATTCCCAAAAGTGTATTACCAAAAAAGAATAAAACAAAGACAATAAAAATTCAATCAAGATCAATTAATACAGAAATAATATATAAAGTGGTAAATGTAACAAATAAAAATGGGAAATATTATGTATTAGACAATGCACCAAATATAACGAATATACAATATTCAGATAAAAATATAGTAATTTCTATAAAGTCAAAGGGTGAAAAAATAAATGCAATAGAAGTATTAGATACAAATAATAATAAAATGGTATATTCAAATAAAAAATTAGCAAATAAGACACCAGAAATAAAATTAGATAAATCAAATTTAAGTTTAAAAAATGATGCTTATTATAGAATAAAATTAAGCGTGAGTGATAAAAATGGAGCTTATGCAGTAAAAAATATAGCATTTAAATTACCAGAAGATGCAGAAGTAAAAGATGATAATAAAATATCAGAAACATCATGCACTCATAAAAACTTAAAATATACAACAACAGAAACACAACATACCAAAATATGTAAGGATTGTGGTAAAACAATAGAAACAAAGAACCATATGTTTGAAGCTTCTACGGGAAAATGTAAAACATGTTCTTATGAATGCAAACATAAAGATACAAGATATATAATAACAGAAAGCACTCATAAAAAAGTATGTACAACATGTGGAAAAGAATGGAAAGAAGAAAATCATAATATAAGCAATAATAAATGTACTGTATGTAAGACTGATACTAAAGACAAACTAGCAAAAGTAACAACATATACTTCACCAGAAATTAAAATGGAATCTAATGAAAATAAATTAGCAGATATAACATTAACTATAACATCTAGTAAAAAAATAAAAAATGTAAAAGTATATGAAGTAGATTCTAAAGGTAACAACAAAAAAGAATTAAAGTTAAGTCCAAAAACAAATAAGAGTACAGAAAAGAAATATGTATTGTCAGATAAAGACTTATTAAAAGGTTCAACACATTACTTTTATATTACAGTAAAAAATGAATATGGAATAACAACAAAGTATTATAGAATAAAAAAAGCTACAAATAATAAAAAGGTAGAATATTATGCAATAGATTCAGCACCAAGAATGACAATTGGTACAACAACTTTTAATGAAAAATTACAATTAGAACTAAAAGATGGTAGTGGATTAGGATATGTAAAAATTTATGATGTAAATAATAATAATAAATTAATAATATCACAAAACAATTTAAGTACAACAAGAGATTTTTTACAAATAAATTTAAGTAAATTCCAAAAATCAAATCAAACATATAAGTTGAAATTTGAGGCAAAAGATGCAGGTAGTACATCATTAAAACTTATAACTAAAGTTGTAGAAATTAAATTAGAAGATACAAAATTGAATATTTCAACAACAAATAATAATAACTTAAATGGAAACAATACAAATTATTCTGACTCAAATAACGGAACAACTTCATCAACTGTATGTAAACATTCTGAGCAATTATTTATAGGTTGTACACCTGAAAATAGTTCATGGCATATACCTACATTTAAATGTAAAAGCTGTGGAAAAACACTTTATTCAAATAAGATTAAGCATAGTTTTTCCGGAAACAAATGTACAGAATGTGGTTATACATTAAGCTGTAATCATACATCATCACCTTCTGGCTATAAAAATTATGGTAATTCTACATATCATCTTATGATTTTTAAGTGTAGTAAATGTAACAAGGTAACATCAAATCCATTACAGCCACATATATGGACACAAGTGGGAAATGCATATAAATATTGTAAAAAATGTAATAAAACAGAAAAAATCAAATAAATTATGTTAAAAAATATCAAAAAAACCTAGAACATTTTTGCTCTAGGTTCTTTGATATTTTTAATATTCTTACATCTTATCAGGAATTTCCATTCCAAGTAAACTAGAAGCTATCTCTAACACTTTACCAACAGCATAAGTCAAGAAAACACGAGAATTTTGAAGCATTTTATCTTCATTAATAATCTTATTTTCATTATAAAAATTACTATATGCTTTAGCAACATCAATTAAATATCTTGATAAAATTGATGGTTCATTCTTATCAGTAACTTGTACTAAAACATCCTCAAACTCATATATCAATTTAATTAATTTAACTGAATAATCATCTTGTAATAAACTTATATCAACATCTGAAAAATTAGGAACTCCCCCTGCCTTTTCTATAACACTTTTTGTACGTACACAAGTATATTGAATATATGGACCTGTTTCACCTTGAAAATTCAAAATTGTATCCCAATCAAATATTTCATCTTTTATTCTTGATTGTGCTAAATCATTGAATATTACTGCACCTACTCCAACTTTTTTAGCTACTTCATCTTTATTTTCAAGTTCAGGATTTTTTTGTTCAATTATTGTTTTTGCTCTTGAAATTGCTTCATCAAGTAATTCACTTAATTTTACACTTGTTCCCTCTCTTGTTGACATTTTTCCTGTTGGTAATAATACCATTCCAAAAGCAACATGTTCTAATCCATTTGTATATTTTTCATCTAGTCCAAGAAGTTTAGCAACTTCAAAAACTTGCTTAAAATGTAATATTTGTTCATATGACGTAACATATAATGCTTTATCAAAATCATATGTTCTTGCTCTATACATAATTGCAGCTAAATCTCTTGTTGCATATGTTGATGAACCATTACTCTTTTCTATAATACATGGTGTATTTATTCCTTTGTCTTCTAAATCTACAATTCTAGCTCCTTCTGATTCTATTAGTTTTCCACTCTTTTCTAATAATTCTATAACTTCTCCCATTTTATCTGAGTAAAAAGCCTCACCTTTCCATGAATCAAAATTGCTTCCTAATAAATCATATACCTTTTGAAATTCTTTTAAACTTAACTCTCTAAATTTTTGCCAAATTTCTACACAATAAGAATCTCCATCTTCAAGCTTTTTGAAATTATTTCTGCACTCTTCTAATACTTTTTCATCTTCTTTGCATAATTGATTTATTCTTATATAAATTTTTGTTAATTCATCTATTGGGTTTTCTTCAATATTGTATTCTTCTCCCCATAATTTATATCCTTCAATTAACTTTCCAAATTGTGTTCCATAATCTCCTAAATGATTTATTCCTGTTACATTATACCCTAAATATTTATATATTTTATATAATGAAGCACCTATTACAGTTGAACGTAAATGCCCAATATGAAATGGTTTTGCAATATTAGGGGCAGAATAATCTATTACTATGTTCTTTCCTTTTCCAATTATTGATTTACCATATTCCTTGCACTTTTCCATTTCTTGTAAAACTTCTTTTACTAATAGTTCTTTATTTACAAAAAAGTTTAAATATCCTCCTACAACTTCTACTTTTGTTATTTCTTTTTCATTTAATTCAATATCTTCTTTTATTTCTGTTGCAATCGCTTGTGGTGCTTTTCTTAATGTTTTGGCTAATCTAAAACATGGAAATGCATAATCTCCATTTTCTGCAGTTTTTGGCTTTTCTATTGATTTTTTTATTTCAGTTTGCTCTATATTTATAACTTGTGCTATTGCTTTTGCTATTATGTTTTTAAAATCTATCATTTTTCTCCCCCTTTAATAACAATATTTTACAGGATTCATTTTTTTACAATTTCTACTCCATCTTTAGTATCTTTTATATTATAGCCTTTTTCAATAATCAAATCTCTTAATCTATCAGATTCAGCCCAATTTTTCTCATTTCTAGCAATTTTACGTTCTTCTACTAAATCTAATATTTCTTGTGGAATTTGTTCTTCTTTTTTCTTTTCTGTTATTTTTATTCCTAAAACGGTATCAAATTTTTCTAATAATTTTGCCATTTTAGGTGATTTTTCTGGATATTTTACAGTTTCCCAAACTACACTCATTGCAAGTGGCATATTTAAGTCATCATTTATAGCTTGATGGAATCTATTTTCCATATCATTTATTATGTCATCTGATATTTCATTAGTTCCATTTAAATGTTTTTGATATCCATCTCTTAAACGATTTAAAGATACTTCCGCAGATTCTATTCCTTCCCAAGTAAAGTTTAATTTTCCTTTATAATGACAAGAAAAATTAAATAATCTATATACTAATGGGTCATATCCTTTATTTATAATATCATCCATTAAGTATACATTACCTAAGCTTTTTGACATTTTTCCACCATTTATTAATAGATATTCTCCATGCATCCAATAATGAGCAGGTATCTTACCACATGCCCCTTTACTTTGAGCAATTTCATTTTCATGGTGTGTTGGTATTAAATCTATTCCACCTGTGTGTATGTCAAATTCTTCTCCTAAATATTTTGTGCTCATTGCTGAACATTCAATATGCCACCCAGGATAACTTGGTCCCCATGGACTATCCCATTTCATCAAGTGATTTTCTGGTGCTTTTATCCATAATGCAAAATCATATGGATTTCTTTTTTCTGGATCAATTTCTACTCTTGCTCCTGCTTTTTGTTCCCTAAGGTTTATTCCTGATAATATTCCATATTCATCTAATTTTGAAACATCAAAATATATTGCTGTAGAGGTTTCATATGCATAACCTCTTTCCATTATTTTTTCTACCATTTCTAGCATTTCTTTTATATGTTCTGTTGCTTTACATACTATTTCTGGTCTTTCTATGTTTAATCTATCTAAATCTTTAAAAAATAACTTTGTATAATGTTCTGCTATTTCCATTGGAGTTTTGTGTTCTTCTCTTGCTGATTTTAGCATTTTATCTTCTCCATCGTCTCCGTCTGAAACAAGATGTCCTACATCTGTGATATTCATTACATGTTTTAATTCATATCCATTGTATTTTAATACACGTCTTAGTGTATCTTGAAATAAATTTGTTCTCATATTTCCTATTGTTGCATCTTTATATACTGTTGGGCCACATGAATATATCTTTGCCTTTTGTGGTTCTATTGATTTAAATATTTCTTTCTTTTTTGTTAAAGTATTGTAAAAATATATGTCCATTTAATTTTCTCCTTTACTAGAAAATAGTAGCTCTGTCTAATGCTAATTACCTATTAAGTTTATTAGCATTAGACTTTGCTACTTTTATTGATTATTTTCTGAGCTTTCTCCACCAGTTGTGTTATTTCCTCCATTTTCGTTTGTGTTTCCTCCTGGTTCTGTTGGTGTTTCTGGTGTTTCTGGTTCAGTTGTTCCTGAGTCTGGTGGTGTACTGTTATTTCCACTTTCATCAGGTTTTTCCTCTGTACTGTTACTTGGTGTTTCTGGTTGTGTTTCTGGAACTACAGGTGTTGTTACTTCTGTTGATTTTTTGTGTATTGTACAATATTCTGTTGGTGCTGTTCCCATTGTTGTACTAATTCCATGTGTTGTCCATAATCCTAATCTTTCTTTTTCTACAACATAATTAGCAGATCTTCTTACTTTTGATGGACAATATTCGTTCGCTAATTTTCCTGATTCACTACATACTGTATATTGACTTTGATGTGCATCACATGATTCTGGTAAATGCCCTTTTACAAATATTTCTGAATATGTATTTGAACATTTATCTGTTGCTAACATTCCAGATGTTCTACAAACTGTTGCATGTACTATATTTTCTGGCTCTTTAAATGTTGAGTCTTCTAAACCTTTGTGTACTTCTGTCATTACTCCATCAAATAATTGTCCTGCTGGGTTTGTTCCACTAAAGTTTATTCTTTCTGGGTCATCAAATCCATACCATGCAGCACAGGCATAATAGTTTGTAAATCCACATAACCATCTATCTTTTGATGAGTTTGTTGTTCCTGTTTTTGCTGCTACATCCATTCCTTTTATTGCACAATATGTTGCTGTTCCAGCATATCCATCAGCTCCAGTTACAACTGATTGCATTAAATTTTTTATTATATATGCTGTTTCTGCTGAACATACTTTTTCTGTTTTTTGTTTAGGCTCTAATACTATTTTTCCATCTGAGTCTTCTACTTTAGTGTAAAATGTTGGTTCTATATATGTTCCATCATTTGCAACAGTTGCATATGCCCCTGCCATTTCTAATGGACTTACTCCATATGTCATTCCTCCTATTGCTAATGATAAGTTTTCATCTTTCTTTTCGTCTAATGATGATATTCCCATTTTTTCCATATATTCAATAGATTTTTTTGGTGTTAATTCTGCCATTACTTTAACAAATGGGATATTTTGTGATGTTGTTACTGCTGTTCTTATTGTTCTTAGTCCTGTAAAACTATTATAGTTTTGTGGTGTATAATCTTTTCCAAATGTTGTTTCTAAGTCTGCATAAATTGTTGCAGGTGTTATTATTCCTTCTTCTACTCCTGGTAATATATCTGCTAATGGCTTTATTGATGAACCTGTTTGTCTTAATGATTTTATTCTATTTAGTCCCCTTGATGTTGTCTTTTCTCCTAATTGTCCTACTGCTCCAACTACTTTACCTGTAGATGGTTCTATTAATACTACTGCTCCTTGTGCTAATACTGCTGAACCGTCTTGGTTTTTATGTTCTTTTGATTTTAAGTTATATTTACTTTTTTTTGTTTCTTCTTCCATTATTTTTTGTATTGATGATACTTGTGTTGAGTATATTGTTAATCCACTTGTTTGTAAATATGTTTCTGCTGCGTCTCTTGATATTTGTTTTTCTTCCATTATTTGGTCTATTAATTGTGATATTAATGCATCTGTGTGTGATGAATATATATTTCCTTTTACTCCATTTTCGAATTTAAATCCTGCATCTACTTCTGCTATTGCTGTATCATATTCTTCTTGTGTTATATAATTGAATTTTTTCATTTGTGATAATACTGTTTTTGTTCTTTTTGATATTTTTTCTGTTACATCATTTCCTGAATATGGGTTATATGCATTTGGTGAATGGTTTATTCCTGCTAAAAACGCACATTGTGCTATACTTAGGTCTTTTGCTGTTTTGTTGAAATAGTATTCTGATCCTATTTCTACTCCATGTTTTTCACTTCCACCATTTCCAATATATATTAGGTTTAAATATAATTCTATTATTTGATCTTTTGACATTACTTTTTCTATTTGATATGCTTTTGACCATTCTTTTAGTTTTCTGATTACTCCTGCAGCACCACTAGAGGCTTTTTCTTGTGTTACATTTTTTACAACTTGTTGTGTTATTGTGCTTCCTCCTCCTGCTGTTGATTTTCCGCCATGTGTTACAAATGAAAGTACTGCTGCTCCTGTTCTTTTTATATCAACTCCATGATGTTGTTCAAATCTTTCGTCTTCTATTGATATATAAGCTTTTGGTAAATATGGTGACATTTCTTCAAGTGTTATAATTTTTCTGCTTTCGTCTCCATTTAGTTCTGCTAATACATTTCCGTCTGTGTCTACTATTGTTGAATTTTCTTTCATTATTAAGTCTGACATATCTATTGAGAAATCGTCTTTTCCAAGTCCAAATATTAGTCCTATTCCTATTCCTGAACCTACTACAATTACTATTACTAATATTATTAGTAGTATTCGTATTGCTAATGCCATTTTAGGATGTTTGTATTTAAATTTCATTTTTGTGTCTTTTTTTCTTGGTTTTGTATCTTTATTACCTTTCTTTATTTTTGTTGGCTTTTTTGTTTTTCCTTTATTTATATTTTTCTTTTTTCCCATGTTTATCTTTTTCCTTTCTCAAGATACTGATTTCAAACATTGACAATATTATATTACATTTTATAAAAAAAGAAAAGCTTTTTAAGAAAATCTTTCGATTTTTCCATTTACCCCAAAAAGTGCTTCTATTGATACTTTGTTTTTGGCTATTTTTCCACGTATGTTCTGAAATGTATCTTTCATGTATAGAACTGATTCAAGTAAATCTTTTGATTTAAATTTGTTCATGTTTTCTCTCCAAATGACGTCTTCTCTTCCTACTTTTATTTCATAATCATTTATATTTATGCCATTAAATCTTTTTGAGTTTATTTTCATATCTCCCTCTAAATTTATAATTATTGCATTTTCATTTATTTTATATTTATTTAATAATTCTTTATTAAAATCTAAATTTAGTATTATTTGTGATTTGGTTAAACTTTTTTTCTGATTATTTGAAATAACTATTAATATACCATTTTTTTCATATATTTCTTTTTCTATTTTTCTTAGTTTGTCTATATAATTTGTTACAACTGTTATTCTTTTATATTGTTTTGCTAATGTTTTTATTGTTTCTATACTAAGATCTGTTATTTCATTTGTTGTTATTGCAATTTCTGTTTCTTCTCTTTTTATATCTTTTTTATATATTATATAATCTAATATTTCAAATGATAGATATTTTTCTAACCATCTTCCATCAAATATATTTATATTTTTTGAATGTAATGCGTTTATTAAATTTCTGTTGTCACATATGTTTTTACTTAATACTACATTTGTTATTCCATTTTTTATTAGCTTATTTGTAATTTTTCTTAGTTCTTTTCCATTTTCTAGATTCATATATATACTAAGATTGTCTCTTTCTATTTTTAATTTATGTATTAGAATTCTTGTTTTATCCATCTTTTCTAAATAATATGTTTTCATCTGTCCACCTCTTTTTGATATATATGTCCCATTGTTTAAGTTTATTCTTTATAGAAAAAAACTCTATAATGAATTTTATTCACTATAGAGTTTTTGATAATAAAGTGATGTTCTTAATTGCTTTTGGTTAGTTCTGTTTTTATTATAGTCCATATATTGGATGTTTCCATATCTTTTTTCCAACAAGATGTTCCTCCTAAGTTGTATTTTGTTACTAATAATACTTTTTCTTTTATTGATGTTCCATCTTCTATCCACATTTTTATTGTATTTTTTCCAGAAGCATATTCTATATAATATTGTTTTAGTGTATCATCCCATTGTTTTTCGACATTTGTAGGTATTTTTATATTCATCATTGATACAACACTTCTGTCTTTTATTGTTCCATCTTGAGCTATTGTCCATTGTCTTGTGTAAAATGGCATTCCTAAAATGATTTTTTCTGTATCAACTTCGTCATATTCTATTATTTTCTTTAAACTTGTTTCTACCCAGTTTAATCCTGCTGTTGTTCCTGGTTTAGTGCTAGATGTTCCATATTGATCATATGCCATAAATACTAAATAATCTGCTACATTTCCTAAAACATTTCTATCAAAACATAATGACCAATTAGGGTCTCCATCTGGTGCTGTTACATCTACTGATGTAACTATTCCCATTTCTAGCATACGTGGTACAAGTTCTATTATAAATCTTGAGTATTTGTCTTTGTCTGCTTCATACATATTCTCAAAGTCTATATTTATTCCGTCTATGTCATATTGTGCACATTTTTCTACTATGTTTTGTATTAATTCTTGCCTTTTTGTATAACTTTTTAGTATTGTTGATGTTATTTTTATTCCAGCATCTGAGTTTGATACCATTGGCCATACTTTATATCCATTTGAATGTGCCCATTCTATATATGATGTTCCTGCTTCTCCAACATTTTCTTTTAATGTTCCATCATTTTTGTCTAAATAAAAGAATGATGGCGATACTACATTTACTCCCTCTACTGTCTGTCCTGTTCTATCTGGTGCTTTTACATATTGTGAGTAATAATCCCAAAACATGTTTACTTTTCCATTTATTTGCTTTGTTCTTTCTTTTGCTTCTCTTGTTGTTTTTATGTCTTCTAGTTTGCTTGTTTTTACATATCCTACTTTACCATTTTGTGTTCTTATTTTTGTGTAACCTTTTTGTGAGATTTCTCCATCATTTTTTACAACTATTACTGTTTCACCTTTTTCTATTTTGTCTACTGTTTTTGAAAATATCTCTCTTTTTTCTTTTACTGATATTTTTGTTTTTACTTCTGCTTTTATTTGCTCTCTATCTAATGAGTCTGCTGTTATTACTTTTGTTTTTTCTATATTGGATATTTCTATATTATATACGTCTGCCATTTCACTGATTGGCATATATACAATGTCTTCTTCTTTTATTGCATGTGCATTTATCTTTTTGGTTGAACCGTTTAGTGTTAGTTTGTTTGCTTCAAATCCAATGCTTGCTATTTTGTCTTCATATGTTGTAATTATTTCGTTTGTTTCGTCTTCTATATATATGTATTTGTCAAAAAAGTTTTCCATATCATCCATTGATACATATATAGTTCCATCTTCTATTTTTATTTCGTGTTTTAGTCTTCCTGTTACATTTGTGTTGTTTATTATGAGACTTATATTGTCATATGTTTTTTCTTTTATAAAATTTTCTGCCTTTATTAATATAAATATGAGTACAAATAATACTATTGCTATTATTAATATCTTTTTTATTACATTACCTTTTTTTCCTAGTTCTTTCATTCGTTTTTCTCCTTATTTTTGTTTTTATTATATTATATCAGACAGAAAATAGCAAGATTTTTCTTGCTATTTTGTCAAAATCAATTTTACAAATAATGCCTTTGTTTATACTTTACATTTTTCTAAATACTCCAGCAACTTTTCCTAATATTTGGCAGTCTGGTACTATTATTGGATCCATTGTGTGATTTTCTGGTTGTAAACGTATATGACCTTTTTCTTTGTAAAATGTTTTTACTGTTGCTTCATCTTCTATTAATGCTACTACTATTTCTCCATTACTAGCATTGTTTTGTTTTTTTACTAATATATAATCTCCGTCTAGTATTCCAGCTTCTATCATACTTTCGCCTCTTACTGTTAGCATAAAACTTTCGCTGTTTCCTACAAAGTCTATTGGTATTGGAAATGTGTCTGTTACATTTTCTACTGCTAATATTGGTTGTCCTGCTGTTATTTTTCCTATTACTGGTACATCTATTAATTCTCTTTGTGCATAAAAGTTTTTGTTTGCTCTTGTTATTGGTTCTCCATTAGTTCCTTTTATTACTTTTAGTGTTCTTCCTTTTTTGTCTTCTTTTTTTATATATCCTTGTTTTTCTAATTTTGCTAAATATGCATGTACTGTTGCTGTTGAACTTAATCCTATTGCTTTTCCTATTTCTCTTACTGATGGTGGATATCCATTTTCTATAACTTGATCTTCTATGAATTTTAATATTGCTTTTTCTTTCCTTGTTGTTTCTGCTCTATTTCCCATTAATATCACTTCTCCTTTTTTTATCTGAAATCATAATATCATAAAAGAAAAAAAATGTCAAACAAATTTTTGACATTTTTTCTTTTTATTTTTTTATTTTTCTTATTTCATATTTTATGATTCCTGCTGGTGCTTTTACTTCAACTATTGCTCCTTTTTTCTCACCTAAAAGTGATTTTCCTATTGGTGATTCATTTGATATTTTGTTTTCTGCTAAATTTACTTCTGTTGAACCTACTATAGTATATTCTACTTCTTCATCAAATTCAATATCATATAATGTAACAGTGTTTCCTATTTGAACAGTTTTTGTGTCTATTTCACTTTCGTCTATGATTTTTGCATATCTTACTTTGTTTTCTAATTCTGCTATTTTTGCTTCATTTTCAGCTTGTGCATTTTTTGCTTCATCATATTCCGAATTTTCTGATAAATCACCAAATCCTAATGCTACTTTTATTCTTTCAGCTATTTCAGATCTTTTTTCTGTTCTTAAATATTCTAATTCTTTTTCTATTTTGTCATAACCCTCTTGTGTTAATATTACTTCTTTTTCTTCCATAATAATCACTTCCCTTTCTTATGTCCTAAATGTTTGAAGAATAGTTATTTAGTAACTATCATTATTTATTTTATATATACATAAAGAGCGACTTTTATAGGTCGCCTTTATAATTAACATTTAGTATGATACTCCTCTTTTTTAGTTTTGTCAAGTATTTTCTAATCTTTGAATAATTCTTTTCCATTTTTCATATAATCTATTCCTGAAAAGATTGTTGCAAATGTTGATATTAGTAATAATATAGTGGCTATTAAATTTATTCCAAAATCAATTCCTGTTAATTGTCCTCTGAAACAATCCCAAAAAGCATTTTTGTCAAACATAACTAATATAATAGCTATCATTTGTGTAACAGTTTTTAATTTTCCCCAAATTGATGCAGATATAACTTTTCCACCTTTTTCTACTGCTATTAATCTATATCCTGATACTAAAAATTCTCTAGCTAATACTATAACTGGTATCCAGGCTGGTATTTTATCTAATTCAACTAATAATACCATTGCTGTTAATACTAATATTTTGTCTGCTAATGGATCTAAGAATTTTCCGAATGTTGTAACTTGATTTCTTGAACGTGCAATATATCCATCTAGTTTATCTGTTATTGAAGCTACTATAAATATTAATTCCATTAAAAAGTACATAAGTGGCATTCCTAAAAAGTCACCTTGTATATTTAAATATGGTATAACTGCCATAATTGGTACTAATACTATTCTGAATATTGTTAATTTATTTGCTAAGTTTAATTTCATTTCTAAAACTCCTTATATAAGTCATATTTTTTATAAAAATTTATTTTAGCATTTCTATTGCTTTTTGTAGTTGAGTGTCTTCTTCTCTTTTTAGTAAAAGTGGATTTTCAACACTTTCTGGTAATTCTACTTTTTCGTTTGGTTCTATTCCAACTCCATTTATTTTTGTTCTGTTTGGAGTGTAGTATTCCTCAACTGTAACTTTTAATCCAGCACCATTTTTTAGAGTTAATAATTGTTGAATAACACCTTTTCCATATGTTGTTTTTCCTACGATTGTGGCTTCTTGTAAGTCTTTTAATGCTCCTGCTAAAATTTCTGATGAACTTGCAGAATTCTCATTTACAAGTACAATTATTGGCATATCTATTAAAACATCTTCTTCTGCTTTTTTTACTTCTTCTTTTCCGTCTTTATCTACTGTTACTAATAGTTCTTTTCCTTTTGGTACTATACAATCTGCAATTTGTAAAGCTTCATCAACAAGTCCTCCTCCATTATTTCTTAAATCTATTATTAATGATGTGATTCCTTGTGCTTTTAATTCTTCATATTTTGTTTTAAAATTGTTTGCTGTGTCTTCATCAAAGCTTGTTACTTCTAAATATCCTATATTATTTTCTAATTTTTCAGCAATTACAGGATTTGTTGTTATCTTTTTTCTTGTTATTTCAAATGTTTTTATTTCTTGACCTCTTTGAATTTCTAGTTTTACTACTGTTCCTTCTTTACCTTTTACACTATTTGCTGCAGAGGTCATATCTTCTCCAGTATATTCTACATCATTTATTTTTTTGATTACATCTCCTGGAAGTATTCCAGCCTCTTCTGCTGGACTGTATTTTATTGGTGTTAAAACTACTATTGTGTTATCTTTTGTATTTTGTGCCATATATATTCCTATTCCAACATAGTTTCCCATTAAATTTTGCGTATATTCTTCCATTTCATCTTTTGGAACGTATTCTGTATATGGGTCACCTAATGATGATACATATCCCTCTATTGCACCTTCTATTGCCTTATCTTCATCTATATCTCTTAGATAATTTTTTTCCAATATATTTTTTATATATTTCAATGATTTTGATAATTTATCATCACTTGATAAATTATCAAACATTGATGTTATTGTTTGTTCTCCATCATTATTTATATTATATTTATTTGTTATATATATTGTTGTTAATATAAAAGTTAAAAATACTGTTAATATAACTAACATTATAGTTTTATAAATTCTTTGTCTTTTTAAATATCTTTCTTCTTCTTCCATATTTTAATTGCCTTTCTAAATTAATTTACATATAATTATTAGGGTTTACTCTTGAATCCTGTCCATATGCTGTTGCCTTATAACTATAACTATATGGTGATACTCTTACTTCAAAATGTAAATGTGGTCCTGATGAATTTCCTGTACTACCACTTAGCATTATTTTTTCACCTTGTTTTACAATTTGACCTGTTTTAACACATATAGAACCTCTAGTTCCATGTCCATAGTATGTTTGTGTTCCATTTGCATGTCTTATTACAACATGTGTTCCATAACTTGTTGTAAGATCTCCTATTTCCATTACAACTCCATCAGCGGCAGCCATAACTGGTGTTCCAGTTGATACTGCATAGTCTATTGCTCCATGAAATTTACCACTAGAATAGTATCCATTTGCTGAAATAGTTCCACCTGTTATTGGTCTTATAAAATATCCTGAACCAGATGATGAATTTGAACCTGAGTTTGAACCTGAATTTGAGCCAGAGTTTGAGTTCGAACCAGAATTTGAATTTGTATTATTATTTTTCTTTGTATTGTTTTCTTGTTCTTGTTTCTTTAATGCTTCAAGTTGTTTTGCGTATGCTTTTTCCGCATTTTTTATTTGTGCATCCATTTGTTTATTATCAGCTTGTAATTCCTCAATTTCTTTTTGTACTTCTTTTTCCTCTTGAGTTAATTTATTTACATAGCTTTGTTTTTCACTTTTTAGTGATTGTAATTCATTTACTTTTGTTTTTTGTTCTGCTAATGATGAATCTAATTCTGTTTTATTATTTTCTAATTCTGCTTTCTCTTTTTCAATTTGTGCTTTTTGGTCTTTTGTTGATTGTATTAATTCTTTATCTGATTCAAATAATTCTGATGCAGCATAATATTTTGCTAATGCATCTGTCATACTAGATGAGTTTAAAAACACATCCAAATAAGAGGTTTCACTTCTTTCATAGATTGCTACAAGTCTTTTGTCAAGTAATTCTTCTTGTTTAGTATATTCTTCTTCTTTCTGTTGTATGTCTTTTTCTTTATTTGATATTTGGTTTTGTAAATCTTCTATTTTATTTTTTAAGTTTTCTACATCATTTTCTGAATCTGTTATTTTATCTGTTAAATCTTCTACGGTTTTCATTGTTTCTGATTTTTCATTTTGTATTTCTTCTTTCTTTTCTTGTGCTTCATTAATTTTTTCATTATTTTCTGCTTTTTGTTCATTTGCTTTATTTTGTGTTTCTGCTTTTTGTTTTTGCAATTCTTTTTCTGTTACTGCCAATACTTGTGAACTTTGTAAAATTAAAATTGTCGATATTGTAATTCCAATTATTTTGGCTAATGTCTTTTTCATTATTTTTCTTCCTTTCTTTATTATATTTTATTCTTTAGTTATTATTTGTGTTTTCTTCTTTATTTTCTTGTTTTTCTTCATCTAGTTTATTTTGCAATTCATCTTGCTTTAATAAATAATCTAATGGATTTACTGTTTGTCCATTTATTCTTATTTCAAAATGAGCATGTGGTCCTGTTGAATATCCTGTTGAACCTACTTTTAATACTGGTGTTCCTGCTTCTACTTCTTGTCCTACTTGCACTAAAATTTCACTTCCATGTGCATATAATGTTTGAACTCCTCCTCCATGATCAATTATTACCATATTACCATAAGCTGTATTAAATGTTGCTTTTGTAACTACTCCTTTTGCAGAAGCAACAAAATCTGCTCCCATTGGTGCTCCAATGTCTGTTCCTGTATGTAATTTATATGCTCCTGTTATTGGATGAACTCTCATCCCATATTCAGATGTAATAGTTGTATATCCTGGTATTGGCCAAGTCATTGCTCCACCAATATAATCTTCACTAATACTATTTAATGCTAATAATTTTATTTCTGATTCTACTAATGTTACTTGATTATTGTATTCGTCTATTTTATTTTGTAATTCTTGTTCTTCTGTTGTTAACTTGCTTATATAATATTGTCTCATTGTTTTTGTATTTGCTAATACTTGTGTTTTCTTTTGTTTGTTTTGCTTTGTTGTTATTACTTGTTGTTTTTTTTCTGCTAATATTTTTTTTGTTGTTTCTATTTCTTCTTTTTGCTGTTTTACTTTTTCTATTAATTGTTTGTCATATTCAGCTAATTCTTTCATTGCATAATATGTTGATAAAACTTGTGTTACATTTTTTGATTCTAATATTACTTGTAAAAACTCTAATTTTGGTGTTTCGTACATTTTTATAAGTCTTGCATCTAACAGCCCTTGCATATTATCAAATTCTTTTTGAGTTTTAGCTAATTTTTCTTCATTTTCACTTATTTGTGTTGTTAACTTATCTATGTCTGTGTCTATATTGTTTAGTTCTCCTTGAGATTGAGCTATCTGATTGTCTAATTCTTGTAATTCTTGCATATTTGTTGATAGCTGATCTTGCACTGCTTGTAATCTATTGTTTGATTCATTTAATGCTTGTGTTAATTGATTTGATTTTTCTTGTAGTTCAGTAATATCTTGTGCATGTACGCAAATACATAGGCTACAAGTTATTACTAATATTAATATAATTATCATAAGCCTACGCATTTTACATTCTCACCCTTTCTATTTAATTAAACTTCTAAATATTTTCTCATAGATATACTGCTTCCTAATACACCTATTCCTATTCCTAAAATCAAATAAACCATTAATATTAAATTGAACATATCTTTAAAATTTAATAATGTCCAGTTTGCCATTTGTAAGAATGATGTGTTTGCTAGTTGATTTGCTATTCCTGTATATGCCCCACCTATTAATGCTACTGATAATAGTCCTGCTACTATTCCTATTATTACACCCTCTACTAAAAATGGCCATCTTATAAAACTATTTGTTGCTCCTACATATTTCATTATCGATATTTCTTTTCTTCTTGCATGTACTGTTAATTTTATTGTATTTGCAATTATTGATACTGATATTACTATTAATAATGTAAGTATTCCTGCTGTTACTATTCTTACTCCTTTTGCTAAACTTATTATTTGTGATATAGTTTGGTTACTTGATACTATTTTCTTTACCTTTGGTATTTGATTTATACTGTCTTGTACATCATTGTTTAATTTTAAGTCTGTTAATGTTACATTATATGCAACTGAAAATATATTACGTTCAGAATACCCCTCTAGTAATTCGTCTCCTAACATGTCTTTCATATAGTCTAATGCTTCATCTTTTGAAACAAATTCTGCACTTTTTACTCCATCTATTGAAAGTATTTCACTACCTATTTCTTCAATCTCACTTTCCGTTGCTGTATTGTCTATTATTACTCTAATTTCTTGTGCTTCTGCAACATTGTCTACAAATGCATTCAAATTTTCTCCTATTACAAAAAATAATCCAAATATTAACATTGTTGCACACATTATCATTAATGATGATATTGTTGATTTTTTGTTTTTAAATAGATTTCTAATTCCTTCTCCTATTAAATAATTTATTACATTAAACCTCACAATCATACCCACCTTTTTTATCATCTTTTACTATTACGCCTTTATTTATATGTATTACTCTTTTTTTCATTTGGTCTACTATGTCTTTGGCGTGTGTTGCTACTACTACTGTTGTTCCTCTCATGTTTATTTCATTTAACAAGTTCATTATATCCCATGCTGTATCTGGGTCTAAATTTCCTGTTGGCTCATCTGCTATTAACATTGATGGATTGTTTACTAATGCTCTTGCTAATGCTACTCTTTGTTGCTCTCCTCCAGATAATTCGTTTGGATACATTTTGGCTTTTCCACTTAATCCGACTAATGATAATACCATTGGCACTTGTCTACGAATATGTCTTGGTGTTGCTTTTACTATGTACATTGCAAATGCTACATTTTCGTATACTGTTTTGTCTGGTAATAGTCTAAAGTCTTGGAATACTACTCCCATACTTCTACGTAAATATGGAACTCTATTTTTCTTTAAAAATGTCGTATCTTTTCCATTTATTATTATGTTTCCTGATGTTGGTTCTTCTTCTTTTAATATTAATTTTATTAATGTTGATTTTCCACTTCCTGATGTTCCTACTAAAAAAGCAAATTCTCCTTTTTCTATTCTAAAACTTGCGTTTTTTACAGCTTCTGTCCCTGTTGCATATTTTTTGCATACATTTTTAAATTCTATCATTTTTCTTTTTCCTTTTCTTTTTTTATAATTTATACATAAAGTTGCATAATTTTTCATTCTTTTTAATCATATCAATAATATATTTTTTTTGCAATACTTATAGGTTAAAAAATAAGCAGAAAATTTTATTTTTTTCTGCTTTTCTATTATTTTTCTTCTTTTTTCTCCATTTTTCGTTTTTTGTAAATTTTTCGTAAATTTTAATTGTTATCTATAAATTCACTAATAATTTTTATAATGTTTCCTGTGTTTTGAATATATTTTTTTGGTTGAAATGTTTTAATTTTTTTTATTGCCTCTTCTAATTGTGATATACTTGCAATTCCTATAATATATCCCATTTTATCAAAAGATTGTACTATATCAAGCTGATGGTCATTTACATGCTCTCCAAATTGTTTTAGTCTTGGTACTGCTATTACTTTTTTTCCTTTTTCTATTGAACTTATTATTGACCCAACCCCTCCATGTGTTATTATGTAATTAGCTTGTCGTTCTAATTTTTCTAATTCTTCATTTGGCATAAAATCCACTGTTTTTATATTTCTAGATTTGTATTTGGTATATCCTATTTGAGCTATTACTTCCTCTTTTATTATATTACTATCTATTAATCTATCTACTTCTTCTAATATTCTATGAAAACTATTATTTTGAGTTCCTAACATTATTAATATCATTAATATATTGCACCTCCATATACTGCTTTAGGATATAATTTAAGCATTTCTTCCCATTGTACAATAAATAGGTCTGCTATAGGGTATATTAATTTACCTGTTGCTGTTTTTCTATTTCTATTAGCAAAAGTTTCTATATATATTATTTTGCTTCCAAATATTTTTCCTAAATAACACATTGGTCCTGCTGTATGCGTTCCTGTTGTTATTATATATTGTGGTTTTATTTTAAAATATAGATATATTGTTTTTAAACATAAATAAAAATATATAAATATATATCTGAATATTTTTTTTCTCGTTCCATATGGTAAATATGATATTTTTTTTCCATATTTCTCTTTGGCACTTTTTGTTGCTTCGTCTTTTTCTGTTATTATATGATAGTCATATTTTTCAAATAGTGGTTTTAATTGCTGTAGTTCATTAAAATGCCCTCCTGTACTTGATATGAATAATACTTTTTTCTTTTTCACTTTTTTCTCCTATTTTAAATTTCTTTTTTATTTTACTATACTGCTTTTAAAAAATCAATAATTTTTTTCCTAAAAGGTTACTGGGTAATGTTTTATTTTAAATTAATACATAGAAAGACTTTAAATATAAGCTTTGAATGAAGTGACGAATGTTTATGGAAAAATTTTAGAAATTCTATGCAGTTTTATGGTAAGAGTTCACGATAGTGGAAAGGACCCATAAAACAAATTAGAATTTCTTAAATTTTGTAATAAACCGAGGAATGTAATAAAAAGCTTATATTTTAAGTCTTTCTTATAAAAAATCAATCCAAACCCTTATCAAATAATGTTACAAACATACTAATGCAAATAAAAAGAACATAGACATTATTGCCTATGCTCTTGGATGAGCTTTTCTATATACATTTTTCAAAGTTTCATCTTGAAACTGCATATATATTTGAGTTGATAATATATCTGAATGTCCAAGCATTGTTTGTATTGACTTTAAATCAGCTCCGTTTTGTAATAAATGTGTTGCAAATGAATGTCTTAAAACATGTGGTGTTATATCTTTTTCTATATGTGCTTGTTCCTTATAATATTTTATAATTTTCCAAAATCCTTGTCTTGTTAAACGTTGTCCATTTACATTTACAAATAATGCTTTCTCATTTTCATTTTTTATCATTGTATTTCTTGCATTATAAATATATTCTTTCAATGCTTTTAATGACATTTCTCCTATTGGTACTGTTCTTTCTTTTTTACCATTTTTACAAGTAGCATATCCTGTTTCTAAATTAACATCTTCTACATTTAATGAAATTATTTCTGTTACTCTCATTCCTGTTGCATATGCAAATTCAAGCATTGCTTTATCTCTAGTTCCTTTTAAGTCAACATCTTTTGGTTGATTTAATAATAATGCAACTTCTTTTGATGTTAATACACTTGGTACTCTTTTTTCTATTTTAGGTGATTGAATTCCATCTGTTGGATCAGTTTCTATTTCTTTATTTTTTGTTTCATATTGGTAAAATGATCTTATTGACGCTAATCCTCTTGATATTGTTGATGGTTTTTTTCCTATTTCTTGCATATATTTTATGTATTCTTTTATTCCCTCATTTGTTAATTCATTATAGTTTTCTTGTTTTTCTTCTAAGTATTTTTCAAATTGTTTTAAATCTCTTTTATATGATTGAAGTGTGTTTGCTGACACTTTCTTTTCGTTTTCTAAAAATCCAAAAAATAAGTTTAATTGTTCTTCCATTTTTTTCCTCCACCTATGATTATTTATTATTGTCTTTTATCAATTATTTTACATAACTGATTACTCTTAATGTTATATCAAATTTTCTGTAAAAAGTAAATAGATTTTATGCATTTTTTAAAAATATTTTATTAAATTTACTATAAGTCTATATGAAATTTCAATCTTTATTATAGAGCTTAAAATTAATGCTAACATAATAACTAATGAAACTATACTATGTTTTAATATTGATATTTTTATGTTTTCTTTTCTTCTATCCTTTATTATTGACATATATAACTTTATACTACTTACCCCAAGTATCATCAGTGCTGGTATGAATATTATATTTTGTAAAAATATTGTTATAATTATAAATATTATTCCTTTCATTCTTCCTAGAACATACACACATGATGCTATCGTATATCCTAAACAAAAGCCTCTAAATAGTATTATTCCAAGTACTATTGGTATTCCTATTATTGTTGTTCCCGCAAACCATAATAAAATTACTAATGTTATATTACTTTTAATATCTTTAGGTAATTCACCTAAATAATCTCCATTTTCAAGTGTTTTTGTTTCATCTACATATGTATTTATATATTTTTCTATTTCCCCTTTGTTTTCTGTTTGATTTATAAACATTACTCCTAAAAATACACCGATTGTAAATATCATTATTACTATAAAATAAGATTTTGCGTTTTTAAAAATGTCTTCTTTTATAGCTATATAAATTTCACTTTTTTTCTTTTGCATTTTTCTCTCCTTATTAAATAGATTCTTTTACCATAATTTCTATTCAATAAAGATTTTTTTAGAACTTTTTTAACTAATAATAATACCTAATATGTTAAGAAACTGTAATTTTTCCATAGTTGCCTCCACCACCTGATTCAACTTTTGCCTTTCCCTCACGTGCATTTATTATACTTCTAGCAATTTTTTCTCCAACTATTGCTTCTATATCATCTTCTGATAATTTATGTAAAATGTTCATTTCAGTTTCAAATGTGCCTAACAATTTTTCTATTGTTTTTCCTCCTACACCAGGTATAAAACTTAAAGGTATTTGATATATATATGGTGGCCTGTTTTCTGGACTTATTGTTGTTTCTTTGTCTTTTATTAATTCTATTCTATCAAAAACACCAAAAGTTACTTTATCACTTCCACATTTAGGACAAACTTCTACTGGTTCTTTTGTTTCGATTGTGCTGTCACAGTTGTCACAGTGTGTTCTATGATATTTTCCAAGTTTTGGGTCTAATCCATAATTTGCAATTATTTTTCTTCCATCTTCATTTTTTAGAGCTTTTACAACTTCTTTAAAGCTTATATCATTTACTAACATTTTATTATATTCTCTTGCAATTTTAGGTAATGAATGTGCATCTGAATTTGTAACAAATGTCTTATCTTCTAATTCTGAAATCATGTCTGCTAAAAATGTGTCAGAACTTAAACCTAATTCTACAGCAAAAATTTTATCATATTTTTCTTTAAATATATTTTTTAATCTATCTGTACAATTTCCATAATAACTTTTAAATGGCGTGAATATATGTGCTGGAATTAATATTCCATTATATTTTTCAACAATGTCTATTAACTCATATCCTGATACATTTGACCTTTGTGTACTTAATGTTATGTTTTTTATATGTGTACTCATTTCTTGTGAAAAACCTTTTATATCACTTAAGTGTGGAAAGAAACATACATTATGTGCAGAACCACTTTTTCCATTTCTTCCTTTTTCTGATGTTTCTACTTCACTTCCTAATAATATACATACCTTGTCTTTATATATAATTCCACCATCTTTTAATTCATATGCATCACCTGTTTTTAAAAAGTTTTCTATGTCTTCTATTACATATGGTGACGCACAATCTATAATTCCTACAATATTTATTCCTTTTCTTTCAGCACATTCTTTTGCAATATTTGCAAAGTTTAAACTTCTTGCTGCTGTTATTTTTATTGGTTTGCCTGTTTCACTTCTTCCTATGTGTACATGCAAATCTGCAAATACTTCGTACATTATAAAACCTCCTATTATTTATCTTCAAATCTTGCATGTTTTAGTATTTTTTCTCCTGTTTCACTGCTAAACATCGCTCTATTAGCTGTCTCTTTTGCAGATTTAGCTACTTTTTCAAGTTCTTCAAGTTTTTGATTTACACTTATAGAATATTCTGTTGCTATTTTTTTTACTAATTCAGGTACATCTTTAGATTCTCTCATTAGTTTTTGTAATCTTGCAAAAACAGTTGTATTTACAGCTCCTTGAATTTCTACTTTGTCCATTGCTACTACAAAATTTCTAAATATTTCTAAATATCTGTTATATTCTAATTTTAAATTTCTGTGTTCTAGTAATACTAGTGCTTCATCTGTATCAAATGCTATTCTTTCTGGCCTATCAATCAGCATTCCTCCAAATTGATCTGCTAATTCTAATATATCACTTTCTTTTTCTCTTGGGTTTCCTGCATATCTATTTACACCCTCACATATTTTGCAAAATCTCTCATCAAAACCCAATTTTGATAAATATTCAGCTCCCTCTTTAGCATATGTTTTTACATTTTCCATTTTTTGTTGATTATCAATTTTTTTGCAATTACACAATAAACATGCTGTTAAAACTAAATTATTATCCACTTTTGCATTTGTATATTTTAAGAACATTCTTGCTATTTCTGTTTTAAACACAGTTGATTTATCAAAATTTATTTTTAACTTTGGAGCTAAAAAATATATTATTTCCATTTTTGATATTAAATCATCTTCATTTAAAATATATTCAGCAAAATCTTCCATTTTTCTCTCGTTCCCCTTCCTAATTAACAAAAAATTTATTAAATTCTTGTTCGTTTATCTTTTCTTTTACAATTAATTCTTTTGCAATAGCATGTAGTGTTTCAACATTTTGTTTTAATATTTGTTGTGCATCATTGTATGCTGTGTCTATTAATCTTTTTACTTCTTTACCTATAGCATCTTGCATGTCTTCTCCAAACATTTGATAATCCATCTGACCATCACTATCTTTAAATGAAATTGTTCCTATTGTATCACTCATTCCATATACTGTAATCATGTCTCTTGCAATTTGTGTTGCCACTTCTAAGTCATTGCTTGCTCCTGTAGAAATATCATCTAATATTAATTTTTCAGCTGCTCTTCCTCCTAAAAGTGCAATTAATTTTTCTTGCATTTCTGTTTTTGATATATAATATTTATCTTCATCAGATTTATACATTGTATATCCTCCAGCCATTCCTCTTGGAATGATTGAAACTTCTTTTACAGCTGTTTGTGTTGGTAAAAATTGACTTACTATTGCATGTCCTGCTTCATGGTATGCTGTTAATTTTTTATCTTTATCTGATATTTTTCTACTTGTTTTTTCAAGACCAACAGTTACTTTTTTAACTGCTTCATCTAAATCTGAATTTGTTATTGCTGAATGCTCTTTTTTAGTTGCTATTATAGCTGATTCGTTTAAAATATTTGCAAGTTCTGCTCCTGTAAATCCAGCTGTATCTTCTGCAATATTATATAATGATACATCATCTGCTAATTTTTTATCTTTTGCATGAATTTTTAATATTGCTTCTCTTCCATTTAAGTCTGGTGCAGGTATTGTTACCTGTCTGTCAAATCTACCAGGTCTTAAAAGTGCTTTGTCTAACATTTCTGGTCTATTTGTTGCTGCTAGAACTATAATAGTTTCTTCTGATGAAAATCCATCCATTTCAACTAATAATTGATTTAATGTTTGATTGTTTTCAGATTCTGCTCCACTATTGCTTGTTCTTCTTGAACCTATTGCATCAATTTCGTCTATAAATACTATACATGGTGATAATTTTCTTGCTTTGTCAAATAATTTTCTTACTCTTGATGCTCCTAAACCTGCAAACATTTCTATAAATTCTGACCCACTCATTGATATAAATGGTACATCTGCTTCTCCAGCTATTGCTTTTGCTATTAATGTTTTTCCTGTTCCTGGTTTTCCATATAATAAAACACCTTTTGGAATCTTTGCTCCCATTTCTGCAAATTTTTTCGGTTTCTTTAAAAATTCTACTATTTCTTTTAGTTCTTCTTTCTCTTCATCTAATCCTGCAATATCATCAAAAGTAATTTTTGTTTTTCTTTCAGTATCATCATATACTTCGCCCTTATCTCCAAGGCCTTGCATTTTAAATATCATTATAAATAATGCTACCATTATAATTGTTGGTAAAATTGAAAATAAATATGATGGTATTTGTGATAATATACTTGGTGTTTTTGTTTCTAATTGAATATTATTTTCTTCTAATACTTTTTGTTGTACTAATTCTGAAAACACTTGTATACTTGGTATTATTGTTGTCTTTTCTTTTTCTACATCTTTCATTTTTACTTTTAATGTCATACTTCCTGTTGTCATTTCTATTTTCTCTACATTTCCTGCTTGTATTTCTTTTACTAAATCTGTATATGCTAATTTAGTTTCTTCTGAGTTATTTTCTGAATTATTTTTGTATATAAAATAAATTATTACTGCTGATATTAATAGAATTATTAATGTTAAAATTATATTTAATAAGCTTTTCCATATTTTTTTTGATTTATCTTTATCCATTTTTATTTTTCCTCCTTATGCTTCAGAACCTTGTGGTTCATCTCCCTCATCATCCTCTTTTTTTTCTTTCTTTTCTTCATCGTCTTTTTCTTTTGGTTTTTCCTTTTTCTCTTCTTGTTCTTTAATTTCTTCTTTTACTTTTTCTTGTTCTTTTTTTATTTTTTCAACTTCTTGCATTTTTTTTATTAAATCATCTTTTAAAATGAATATTGTTGCTATTAAATATATATATGCTATTGTTATATATGCAACTTGGAAGTATGTTATTGTGAAAGATGTAAAGTAGTTAATTACCATATATAATATATTTAAAAATATTGATAATGTTAACGAATATATTGCCATACTATAGATTGCTGTAAATTTCATCTTTATTCTTACACATCTAGATGTAATCCATCCTAAAATTGCTATTTCTAATGTATTTAATAATGCTCCTATTAATTCAAAGACTAACAAATATAAAAATATCGATGACCCATATCTTGCATAAAATTGTGTCATTTTTTGACTTGTTAAATATTCTACTAATTCACTTTTATTAAAAGTTGCTATATTCTCTCCTGTATAATTCGTTATAAAATCACTATATGTATATTGTTGGTCTATTACTTGTTCATCATTTACTTTACTTTTTAGAATTATATTGTCTTTAAAGAAAAATATAGTTGTTCCTACTATTGTCTCATCTTTTTGTGATTGTTCTTTTTGCTCGTCTGTTTCTGCGGTTGGATTTATAACTATTTTATTTATGCCATTATACTGTATATTTTCTATTATTATAGGTTGCTCTATTTCCATTGCTACTTTTCCATCTGAATACGTAAATTCCGGAATATTCTGTTCTATATATTGTGCTATATTATTTACTAATTTATTCATTTTTAATAAAGAACCTATCATAGCAAATATCGTAACTATAATTGTTAATATTAGTAAATATTTTATGGCATTTCCTACTCCCTCTGCAGACATTGCAGGGTATTGTTCAAACTTAGTTATTGAATACCATATTTTTTTAAAGAAGCCTATATTAACTTCATTTTCTTTTTTTTCCATTTCTATTTCCTTTCTAATTTTTTATTCATAATCTCTTGTTAAATTACTATCCACAAACATTGGACTTACTTCAAAATGAACTTCATCATTTATTTTTACATCTTTTTCTGTTATATCAACACTTACATGAAACATTCCTAATCTTCCTAAAACTTTGCACTTTTCTCCGTTTATTGTTACATATATTTGTTTATTTTTAAAAGAATCTTTTACATCTCTTACAATATATCTTAATTTGTCTATTTTTCTAAACATGTCTCTATCTACTTTTACATTAAATCCATCTGCATAACCACATGGTACTATTGCTATTTTTGTTTTTCTTTTAGTAATATATGAATTTGAATATCCTATATTATACCCAGATGGAACAACTTTTATTTCTGCGACATTTGATTTTAAGTATCCTACTTTTTCAAATCCCCATGTATTTGTAATAGATAATCTTCCAAGCATTGCAGAGCCTATTCGTACTGCATTTAAGTGCATATTAGGGAAACGCAAAAATGCTGATGAGTTGCATATGTGTAGCATTCCTGTTTCAATATCATTTTTCTTTAATTCGTCTATACATTCCATAAATCTGTTAAATTGTTCTTCTGTTTCTTTTCCATCTCCATAAAATGCTATTGATAAATGTGAGAATGTACCTTCTATCTTAATGTGTTTCCATGTTTTTATTGTTTCTATCATTTCTTCTTTTTCATTGTATATAAATCCATATCTTCCAAATCCTGTGTCTATTTTTATATGTGCTCTTATTTTTTTATTCATGTCTTTTGCTATTTTTTCTACTTCTTCTCCTGCTTCTTTTGATCCAATCGTTATTATTATTTGATTTTCAATTAACATTTCTATGTCTTTTTTTATTGCTGTTGATGACATCATTAAAATGTCTTGCTTTATTCCACTTTCTCTTAGTTTTATTGCTTCTTCTACAGTTGCTACTGCTAAAAAATCTATACCATTATCGATTAAAAATTGTGCATATTCTATTAAGCCTAGTCCATAGCCATTTCCTTTTATTACCGCAATTATTTTGGGTTTATTTTTGTCTTGCTTTATTATGTTTTTAATAATTTTTAGATTATTTTTTAATTTATTTCTTTCTACTACTAATGCTTTCATATTTCTCCTTTTTTATTATGCTTTTTTTATTTTTGTTTTTAATCCTCTTAGATTTCTAAATGTTTTTTCTGAAAATTTATATAATGAATATGTTAATGGTTTGAATGGCATATATACTTCTCCTACAAATTCTGTAAAAGTTGCCCCAAATCCTTTTTTAAATCTATATAGTCCATATTGTGGATGATTTTCGTCAACCACTCCTGAAACACCTCTAAAGTCATAAATATCATCTTTTCTTGCTATCGCCATTTTTATCATTTCCCATTGTAATAAATAGTTTGGCATTAAATTTCTGTGTTCATTACTACTTGCCCCATATAAATACCAAGTTTTATTTCCATAAAAAATTGGTATTACTCCTGATATTGGCTTGTCTTCATAATACGCCATTAATAGTTTCATATGTTTTGGTGCAAGTTCATCATACATTTTTTCAAAATATGATAAAGGCCTTATTATAAATCCATCTCTTGCACCTGTTTCTACCATTATTCTATGAAAGTCTTTTAAATCTTCTCTTGTTCCCTCTTTTACTACTACTCCTTTTCTAGTAGCTAAACGTACATTGTATCTTGTTTTAGAATGAAAACCAGCAAATATCTCATCTTCTGTTTTTCCTTTTATATCTAATCTAAAAACATATCTTGGTTGTATTTCTTCTCTAAAATTCTTTGCGTCATCTTTAATTTTATATCCTAAATTTGTTACTACTTTTCTAAATTCTTCATCACTACTTAATATATCAGGCTCTGCCTTATAAACAATCGCCTTATATTTTTTTGCTAATTCTTTTATTCCATCTGATAATTGTTTCATTACATTTATATCATGTATATCACATGTTGGTCCTCTTGAAGAATACATAATATTCCCAAATACAGGGATTTTTCTTATTAAAACACTTACTGCTCCAATTATTTTTCCGCTTCCATCTTCTGCTAATACAACTTCATTTTTCCAGTTTGATTTTACTTTTGCCCATTCTGGAGATTGTTGAAAATTACATCTTTCATGTCTTTCTAAAAATTCCTTATATTCCTTTCTGCTTTTTTCATCTGTTACATATCTCATGTTATTACCTCATTTCTTTATGTTTACTTTTATCATTTACATTTTGACTTTATTTTACACTAATTATATTATTTTTACAAGACTTTTGGGCAGAAAAGTTTTTACCCTCGGTAACACTCTTTTTAATAAATTTTTCTATCGTGCTACATGTTAATATCTTTTTATTTAATATAAAGAAATCCTTGAAATATAAGTTTGGAATGAAGTGACAAATGTGCATGGAGAAATTTTAGAAATTCTTATGTAGTTTTATGGTAAGAGTTCACGATAATGGAAAGGACCCATAAAACAAATTAGAATTTCTTAAATTTTGTAATAAACCGAGGAATATAATGTAAAACTTATATTTCAAGGATTTCTTATAAAATACTAATAAAAAATATTAATAAGTGTGATTTCCTGATTATTTCCACAAAAAAGTTGCCCATCTTGAACTTATGGACAACTTTTTATTTAATAATAAAATACCATTAATTAGTATCTCTGCTAGTAACTTTTTTGTCATTCTCCTTCTTCATTTTATCCAATGACTCTATCAATTCTTGAAGTTTCTTTAAATCTGACCCCATCATTTCCCAATCATTTCTATCATTAGATTCTGTCAAATTTTTATTAGCATCTATAATGGCTTGAATCATGCCATCAATGTCTTCTGTATTATTTACATCAATACTAACTGCTGATTGTGATAGTAAGTTTGAAAGAGCTTCACTTAAAGTATCTCCAATAGCTACTTTAGTTCCTGATGCAACAATTACTTTTTTTAATGTTGTTGGTTGATTTGGTTCATTTGTCATTGTTTGATATATAGTTTCTACATATAAAACAGTATTATTTATAGGAATTATCTTCATATCTCTAGAAATTTTACTTCCTGTAACATTTATTGCTTCTAATTCTGCTGAAATTGTTTCGTCTTGTTCTATTTGATTATCTAATTGAGTTGGTCCTAAAATATTACTATCTGTAGGATATTTATAAATTTTTAATTTACATTCAGTTTCATTACATGTTCCAACTAAATAAGAAATTACATTTGATTTTCCATTTTGTGTATACATTTGTACTAATCCAAATTTAGCATTATCATCATCTGGTGTTTTTATCATAGCATAATATGGATTCAATGTAGCTGTTTTGGTTTTTGATGACGTGGTTCCATATTTTGCAAATTCCCATATATCACTATTTCTATATAATACATCTTCTTTTACATTATGATATACCATAAGCATTTCTGCTTGAACTTTGTACAAAAATTCTGGATATTTTAATTGTGATTTTATCCATTCTGGAATTTCTTTTTCTGTATAATCAGAAAATATTGTAGGATACAATTTTAAATATGCCATTATTATTGGGTCATTTCTATCTGTTATATAAAATGTCATATCTCCATTATAAGCATTTATAATTACTTTTACTGAATTTCTTATATAATTAATATCACGTTTTGCTCCATCATATTCAATTTCTGTATAAGTTGAATATGGATATTTATCAGATACTGTATATGCATCCAATACCCAATAAATTTGTCCATCATCTACTACTGTATATGGATTCTCATCATATATTAAATTAGGTAATACTGTTTTTGCTCTTTTTATTATATTTCTATTTGTTAAAATTTTACTCTCACTTGAAACAGCTCCTGACATTGCAAGTTTTATATCTCTATTTTTTATAGATAATATTAACCTGTCAAAAAAGCCTACTTGTATTCCAGAATTTCCATTGTAATTATATACATGTTCAACTCCATCATTATCTGTATAATCATATTCATTTTTGTTTTTGGTATTTGTCACAGCTACACTATTTGTTTCCACTCCATAATATATTCTTGGCTCATCTATTTTATAGATATTATCTGAACCTGTAATTTCTTTTTGTAAATACTGCACATTTCCATCTTCTGTAACTGTTGTTGCAGATGCAACAATTTGTCCAATTCCATGGGTATATTCATATGTTTTATTATTATATGATATCATACTATTTTCTGCTTCTCTTGGAGCAACATATACTAATTGTTCTTTTCCATTTGCTTCATATTTAGTAAGTGATATATTATTAAATGTATAATATCCTGTTTCTGTTTGAGTATCTTTTAAACTTTTTTTAACTAAATCGTTATTTACAACTGTTATATTATCTATAACATCTGAATTATCATTAACTTCATTTTCTTTTATTGTTCCAGTATATTCAATACTTGTTTCTTCTGCATTAATATTATATGCTTCTTGAGTCGATTTTATATTTTCTGATATATATTTACGTTCTTTATCAAATTCATTTGATTTTACAAATATCAAATCATATCCAACCATTACAAAAAACAAAGTTACTAAATATATAGGTATTGCAACTGTCGGATATACTATTTTTTTATTTTGTTTTTTTACAAAATATTTTACTGCTACTATTGCAGATATAACAATTACTACCGCAAATATTATATATCCCCATAATTGAATTGTAGATTCTACAATTCCAGCTCCTGTTAATTCTGTTCCATTGCTTAATGTTAAAATCCTTCCTGTTACAATATTTTGTGTACTTAACGCTGTCTGTAATCCTATACCTATTGCTAATATAATTGCATTTCTTAGCAATTTTTTTATAAGCTTACTTTCACGTAGTAATTCTCTGTCAACAGCTTTAAAATACAAATTAAATATAATTATATAATATCCTGCCATATATCCACTTATAGAAATCATCAATACTGTAAAATAATTTATTAACATTTCTATTAATGGCTTTATAAACATATAATATGATATATCTAAATTAAATATTATATCACTTTTTCCAAATGATGCATTACTTACAAATAATAAAACTTTATCTAATAAATTATTAGATATAATAACACTTACTATTGCTGATATTATTAATGTTATTGACTTATTAGGAAGCTTTGGCACTTCTTTTTTTTCTTGTTCAAAAAATGGTCTTAATCCTTTTTTTATTCCTTTATTTGTAAAATATAAAATTATACTTAAAAATATAAAAGAAATTCCCATTATTGAATATTTATATTTTATATCTGTAAAAAATTTTTCAACATATTGTTCTCCTAATTCTAAATATTCCAAATATTGTCCTCTTAATGATATATATGTTGCTATTATATACATTACAATAAATGCTATTACTATTATTGCCCTCATTTTTTTACTAATTTTTAGTTTATTCGTTTCCATTTCTTCCTCCTTTGGAACATTTTGCACTTCTGGGACCGGGTATTTCCCGTGCATTTTTATATACTATATTATTGCTTTTGCAAAATCTTTTGAGTTGAATATTTCCATATCATCTATTTGTTCTCCAACTCCAATAAACTTTACAGGTATTTGATTTTCTTCTACTATTCCTATAACAGCTCCACCTTTGGCCGTTCCATCTAATTTTGTGAGTACTATTCCTGTAATATCTGCTTGCTCTTTAAATGCTTTTACTTGTGATATTGCATTTTGACCTGTTCCTGCATCTATAACTAATAATACTTCTTTTGAGGCTTCTGGCATTTCTTTATTTATTACTTTTTGAATTTTATTTAATTCATCCATTAAATACTTCTTGTTATGTAATCTTCCTGCTGTGTCACATATTAATATATCTGCTCCGATTTCTTTTGTTTTTGTAATTGCATCATATACTACTGAGGCTGGGTCTATTCCTTCTTCTCTTTTTACTATTTCTGCTCCTGCTCTTTTGGCCCAAATTTCAAGTTGCTCTACTGCTGCCGCTCTAAATGTATCTGCTGCAGCAACTACTACTTTCTTTCCATCTCTTGCTAATCTCGCTGCCATTTTTCCTATTGATGTTGTTTTTCCAACTCCATTTACTCCTATTACTAATATTACTGATGGCTTTGTTTCTAGTTTTAATGAATTGTCTGATATTTCTAATATTTTTTCTATTTCTTCTCTTAATGCTTCTTTTACTTGTTCTTCATCTTCTATTTTTTCTTTTTTTATTCTGTCTCTTAAATTTGATATTATTTTTGTTGATGTTTCTATTCCTATGTCTGACATTATTAATGCTTCTTCTAATTCTTCTAAAAAGTCTTCATCTACTTTTCTAAAATTGCTAAATACATCATTTATTTTTTCATTTATTGATTCTTTTGTTTTGTTTAGTCCTTGTTTTAATTTATCAAAAAATCCCATTTCAATCCTTCTTTCTTTTTAATATGCTACTATTCTAGCATTTTTTAGTAAAAAAAGCAATAATTTAAATCAACAATATATGACTAAATGGTTTATCTTAAATTAATACATAAAGATAATTGAAACATTTGCTTTACCTTGTAACACCAAAAAACGTTCTAAATTTCTAGAACGCTTTTCTATATTATATTTATTTACAATTTTTCTCAATCATATCTGCAATCTTTTTAGCCTTAGCTTCAATTACATTTATATCCTTTCCCTCAATCATAACTCTAACAAGAGGTTCTGTACCAGAAGGTCTTATAAGAACTCTACCATTTCCTGCAAATTCTTTTTCTAAGTTCTCGATAGCTGTTTTGATTTCTGTATTTTTCTCATAATCATTTCTCTTATTTGAATCAACCTTTGCATTAACTAAAACTTGTGGATATTTTTGTACCATTGCTCCTAATTCTGATGACTTTTTTCCACTTTCTAATATAGCTTGAATTAGCATTAGAGATGTTAGAATTCCATCTCCTGTAGGATTATAATCAAGTAAAATCACATGACCTGATTGCTCTCCTCCCAAATTATATCCGTTTTTCAACATTTCTTCTAATACATATCTATCTCCAACTTTTGTTTGAATAAACTGTAGTTTTTCTTTTTCTGCATATTTATTTAGTCCCAAATTACTCATAACTGTCGCTACTATTGTATCTTTAGCAAGTTTGTTATGTTTTTTTAGATAATTTGAAATAATAGCTAATAATTTATCACCATCAATTTCGTCACCATTTTCATCAACAGCTAGACATCTGTCTCCATCTCCATCATAAGCGATTCCAAGACTCATTTTGTTTTTTACAACATATTCTTTTAGCATTTCTAGATGTGTTGAACCACATCCGTCATTTATGTTTACTCCATTAGGATTATTATTTATAATTACATGGTTTATTCCAAGTGTTTTAAATACTTTATCTGCAACTTTATATGTAGCACCATTAGCAGTATCAATTACTACCTTAAAATCTGGCCTGTTAAGTTTTTCAATATTATCATCAAAATTCTTTCTAAAGAAATATACATATTCATCTAATAAATCTGTTCTAACTTCAGAAACACCTATCTTTTCACTTACAGCTGATAGTTCATCAAGCTTTCCTGAGTCCATTACTTCTTCTATTTCTTCCTCTATTTCATCTGGAATTTTTGTTCCTTTATTACTAAAATACTTTATTCCATTAAATTCAAATGTATTATGTGATGCTGATATTACAACACTTGCATCTGCTTGAAGTTTTCTTGTTAAATATGCTACTCCAGGTGTTGGAATAACTCCTAACAATTTAACATTTGCTCCATAACTTAAAAATCCTGCTACCATTGCACTTTCTATTAGTGTCCCCGAAATACGAGTATCTCTACCAATTAATATAGTTGGTGTTTTTGTTGAATGTTTTGACAATACATATGCTCCAGCTTTTGCTACTCTATATACCAATTCTGGTGATAACTCTGTATTGGCAATTCTACGAATTCCATCTGTTCCAAAATATTTTCTCATTTTCTTCACAATCCTCTCTAATTTAGATTATATAACTATCTCATATTAATTTTAATCTGTTAATTGATTTAGTAGGTTATAATATTCTGTCATTTTATTTAAATTTGTAAATTGTATTTTATCATCTTTTATTGTCCATGATTCAGTATTTTTTTCTAGAAATTCTTTTATTTTTTCTATTTTATTAATTTTTTCTGTTAATTTTCCCTTTTCGTCTTTTATTTTTTCTTCTAATGTATTATATTTTTCTTTCATTGCATCACTTAACATAATTGTATTATATAAATCTATATAATAACCTTTTCTTTTTGTTATATTTCTCTTGGTTATATTTTCTTTAATTTTTTCTTCTGTAAGCATATTTTCTAATTCTGAAATACAATTTTTACTCTTTTCTTTATATTCTTCTATTAGATTATCAACTCCACTTAAATCTTTTTCATTCATATTTTGTGCTGAAAATATATTATTAGGATTTATACCTGTATTGATTTCTTCTATTTCTACATATATATTCTTAAGTTCAGATATGTATTCTTTAATTGCTTTTTCTACTACTGCATAGTTTTTTTCTGTTTTTATATTAAAATCTATATTTTCTGTTACTATATCTGTTTTTAATATTTGGTTTGTTTCTTCTGTTAATAAGATTGTTTGTTTCTTACCAAATTTACTAAAAATGAATGTAATTCCTACAATTCCAATTATTAAAATTAAAACTATTATTATTGCAATTATTGTTTTTTTATTTTCCATTTTTACTTTTCCTTTCGTACTGATTTACACATTTTAATTTTAAAATTCTATTTTTTTATTAAGCCATGTTTCAAGTTCATCTATTTTTAATCTAATCTGTTCCATTGTATCTCTATCTCTTATTGTTACAGTATCATCTTCTAAAGTATCAAAATCTATCGTTATACAGAAAGGTGTTCCAATTTCGTCTTGTCTTCTATAACGTTTTCCTATTGAACCTGTTTCGTCATATTCACACATGAATTTTTTTGATAATTGTGTATATACTTCTTCTGCTTTTTCTGATAATTTTTTTGATAATGGAAGTACTGCTACTTTATATGGTGCTAATGCTGGATGTAAATGTAATACTGTTCTTGTATCTCCTTCAGCAATTTCTTCTTCATCATATGCATTGCATAAAAATGCTAGTGCTACTCTGTCTGCTCCAAGTGATGGCTCTATACAGTAAGGTACATATTTTTCATTTGTTTCTGGGTCTAAATATGTGAAATCTTCTTTTGAAACATTCATATGATTTGTTAAATCATAATCTGTTCTGTCTGCAATTCCCCATAATTCTCCCCAACCAAATGGAAATGCATATTCTATATCTGTTGTTGCTTTACTGTAAAATACAAGTTCTTCTGGACTATGGTCTCTTAAACGAATATTCTCTTTTTTCATTCCTAATTCTAATAGCCAATTTTCACAGAAATTTTTCCAATATTCATGCCATTCTAAATCTGTTCCTGGTTTACAGAAAAACTCTAATTCCATTTGTTCAAATTCTCTTGTTCTAAATGTAAAGTTTCCTGGTGTTATTTCATTTCTAAATGCTTTTCCAACCTGTGCAATTCCCATTGGTAATTTTTTTCTTGTTGTTCTCATTACATTTTTAAAATTCACAAATATTCCTTGTGCTGTTTCTGGTCTTAAATATATTTCTGCTTTTGCATCTTCTGTTACTCCTTGAAATGTTTTGAACATTAAATTAAATTTACGGATAGCTGTAAAATTATGTTTTCCACAAGTTGGACAAGGAATTTTATTATCATCTAAGAATTTTACCATTTCTTCGTCTGACATCCCATCTGCAATCATGTCTTTACCTTGCTCATGTGCCCATTCTTCTATTAATTTGTCAGCTCTATGTCTTGTTTTACATTCCTTACAATCTATTAGTGGGTCAGAAAATCCTCCAACATGTCCAGATGCAACCCATGTTTTAGGATTCATTAAAATTGCTGCATCTAATCCAACATTATATTTACTTTCTTGTATGAACTTTTTTCTCCATAATTTTTTTACATTATTTTTTAACTCTACACCTAATGGTCCATAATCCCATGTGTTTGCTAATCCTCCATAAATTTCTGAACCTGGATAAATATATCCTCTTGCTTTGCATAAATTAACTATTGTTTCCATTGATTTTACCATTTTAAATCTCCTTTCATTATGGTTAACTTAACCAAAAAACTTCCGTGCCTAACACAATATGACACGCACACTATGCTAGGGACGAAAGTATATTTCCGCGATTCCACCCTAATTCTTAAAACTTTTTCTTGTTTTAAGCACCTTAATTTATTTTTTATTACTCAAAAGCTCCCCTTATGTTTATTACTACTAGTATTCCACCATCACTAGCTCTCTATATGTAAGTTAGCATAATTTTTCTTTTTCATCGTAATTTGTTTAATTGTTTCTATTATATTCTCTTGTTTTAAGATTGTCAATAATTAATAGAAAACTTTTAGTGCCCTTTTTATACAAATTCTTCCCAAACTAAATTAGCTAAATCAATTCCTCTATTTGTAAGTTTAATGTAATCTTCATCAACAACAATCAATTTTTCATCAGTCAATTTTTTTAATTGATTTCTAAATAAATAAATTGGATTATCCCCAAACCTATTTTTAAACTCGCTTATTTGTATACCATCAATCTGACGTAATCCCAGTAACATATATTCTTTTTTAGTATCATCTTCTTTTTGAATTTCATGAATAATTCTGTTTCTATCTAATCTTTCTGCTTTTATATTTTTTATATATTCCTTAATATTTTCTGTATTAGAATATCTTGTAATATCTCTATAAGAATGGCTTGCAACTCCAAACCCATAATATTGGCTTTGATTCCAACAATTCACATTATGTCTTGATTCATACCCTTTTTTGGCAAAATTAGATATTTCATAATGTCTATATCCATTTAATTCTAATGAATTCTTTACATACCAATACATATTTCTTTCTGTGTCTTCATCAGGTAATTCCATTTCACATTTTTGTATCTTATTTGCAATAGGAGTTCCGTCTTCTACAATAAGAGAATATACTGATATATGCTCAGGTTTCAATTTTATTACTTCTTCTAAACTTTCTTTTAAATCTTTTATTCTCTGATTAGGAATTCCTAACATTAAATCTACATTTATATTTTTGAATCCTACTTTTCTTGCCATTTTATATGTTTCCAAAAATTGCTCAAAGTTATGTATTCGTCCTAATTGTTTTAATATACTATCTTGAGCACTTTGTAATCCTATACTTAATCTATTTATTCCACATTTTTTATAATCTTCTAGTTTTTCTTTTGTTACTGTTCCTGGATTAACTTCTATTGTTATTTCTGCCTCTTTTGCTACATCTTTATTTTTTATTTCTTCTATAATTTGTTTTATATATTTACTTTCTATATATGATGGTGTTCCTCCTCCTATATAAATTGTAGTTATTTGTGATTGAATATTTTGAAGTTTTATTTCCTTTTTTAATGCTTTTATATAATCTTCTATCAAGTTATCTTTATTACTATATGAAACAAAATCACAATAATAACATTTCTGCTTACAAAATGGTATATGTACATACACACCTATTTCTTTATTTTTCATTTGCTATCTCCATTATTTTTTTTAATCTATAATTTACTCCTGATTTTCCTACAGGTTGTTTTAGCATTTTTCCTAATTCTACTAAACTTGCATTAGGATTTTTCATTCTTAATTCTGCTATTTCTTTTAAATTTTCATCCATTTTTTCAAATTTTTTATTTTTCTTTAAACTTTTTATTGCCTCTATTTGCTCTATCGAAGCATTTATTGTTTTATTTAAATTCGCTGTTTCACAATTTACTATTCTATTTATCTTGTTGTTCATTTCTCTTTGTACTCGTATTTCTTCAAATTTTATGACTGATTTATTGGCACCTAATAATGCTAAAAATTTAGAGATTTCTTCTCCATCTTTTAAATATATTGCATATTCATTGTTTTTTTCAATTATATTGCTTTTTATATCATATTTCATTAAGTATTCCATTATTTTTTTTGCATTTTCACTTTTTGAAATTCCTATTTCTAAATGATATTTTTTTTCTGGATTATTTATCGAACCAGAACCTAAATATACTCCTCTTATTAACCATTTTATTTGTTCTAAATTAAGTTTTTCAATATTTTCTATTTCTTTTATATATTTTTTATTTACTTTTATAGAAAATAAATTTCCCTGAATTGCTATGTCATAATTATTTATATTTGAATTGTTTAATAATCTTGAAAATCTATTTATATTATATTCATTTTCTGTACTAAATTTTATGTTGTTCTTTTCTTCTGAAATATTACTACTTATTAAATATCCCATTAATTCGTATTTAACAACTTCTTTATCAGAAAGATTTTCTAATTTGCTTATCTCTTCTTTTAATTCTGTTGAAAATGACATTTGTTCTCCTTTCATTACATTAATTTACTTGTGTAATTATAACTCTATCATTACCACATAAATCTTTTTTGCAATATGTATCTATATAATGTTTTTCTTTTTCTATAATTTCTAATACTTCTTTTTTTTGATCATACCCTATTTCAAAACATAAATAACTTTTAAATTTCAAATATTCTATCGCTTGTTTTGTAATTTTTCTATAAAATTCTAGACCATCACTTCCACCATCTAGTGCAATTTCAGGTTCTCTTTGAACTTCAATACTTAAAAGTTTAATATCTTCTTTTTTTATGTATGGCGGATTAGAAACAATAATGTCAAACTTCATTTTCTTTAAATTATTAAATAGATTTGATTTTATAAATTTAACATTTGCTTCTAATTTGCTTGCATTTTTTCTTGCAACCTCTAATGCTTTTTCACTTATATCTACCGCAAATACTTCTGCATTTGCTAAATTTTTTTCTATTGATATTGCTATTGCTCCACTTCCTGTACATAAATCTAAAATTCTTGGTTTATCTATATTTTTTGCTATTTTTATAACTTCTTCTACTAGTATTTCAGTATCAGGTCTTGGTATTAATACATCTTCATTTACATAAAAATCCATTTTCATGAATTCTTGAGAATGTGTTATATGTTGTAACGGAATTCCTTTTGTTAGTTTTTCTATATTTATGAAATATTCCCATTGTTCTTTTTTTCCTATTTCTTCATTGTCATATATTATTAAATATTGCCTACTTTTTTTTAATATGTATTGTAGTAATAATCTTGATTTTAATTTAGGACTTTCTACATTATTATTTTTTAATATTATCATTCCTTTTTTTAATGTTTCTTTTATTGTCATATTAACACCACCCTCTTTGCTATTACTATATACCATTTTATCTTTTTTTTCAATAGTAAAAGAGCAACTAAACTAGTTGCTCTTTCATTTTTCTTTTTTTACTTTCTACTATTACTGGTGGTAATAGTGGACTATAATTTTCTCCATTAAATACATCTACTTCTACTGTTCTTGTTAGTAAATCTGTGTATGTATATGATGCTGTTCTATCATTTTCTTCATATTTTACTACAAAAAGATTAGAATATGCTTTTTCTATTGTACCTTCTTTTGCAAATTCTTTGCTTCTTCCTAACGAACCTTTAACAATTATCTTTTGACCTATTTTATCATTAATATCTGTTTTCAAATTTGATATGTCAGTCCTACAAATCATTAAATCACCTACTTTGCTTAAGATATTTTAAATATATCATTTGTAGGTGATTTTGTCAAAGCATGTATTTTATTGTCATTTTCCTGTTTCCCACTAATTTCAACGGTTACACGTTATGTTTTATCTTTTGTTACATTTGTATTACATTTATATTACAAAATTATTACATTCTTTTTTCCTCTTGCTCCAAGTCCATTAACACCCTTTTTTCCATCTCTAAGTTCATCTACAAAATCATCAATCGTTATATATCTATTTTTGTCGGCTATTGCTATACTTTTTGCAACAACCAATGGATCAAGAAAATCAATTAATATTCTTGCTGGTGATGAGGCAAAATTTGCTCCTGCTTCCATTAATGCTTCAAAATAACTTTGACATGCTCCTGCAAATATTACCAGATTTTTACCATGTTTTTCATCATATCTTCTTGCTTCTTTTACTGTTTGGATAAAATGCCTCGAATTTCGATAATTATATATGTCTCTATATCTTGCTCCATTTTTTATCATTCCATCATGCCCGAGTTATAACAAGTATTTCTGGATTATAAATTGTAAGTAATCTATATACTACCTTTGACTGTCTATTTTCTGGAATATTTTTTACAGTTGCATTTAACCCCATTTTTTTATAATACATTATTGATTTTGCACTATATCTTTTATCACCGTCTAAATGCAATATTCTACCTGTATGAATTATTTCTTTTCTTCTACTATTATGTTCAATTATTTTTTCTTTTTGAATTTTATTTATTATTCTTTTTTCAAATTCTTTTTCTCTTTTTATTTGTTCTTCTTTGCCAACTATTTTTAAATCTTCAACTGGTGCATCTGCTTCAACTCTTACATCAATTCCTTTTAATATTGCTATTTTTTGACCATTTGCTAATTTTAATATTTTTTTTACATAAAACATTATGTCATTTTCGTATGAATTCCTACTAATTATGTCACCTTTTTTTATTTCTTTCACAATATCACCTCTAATCTTGTATACAAATTTAGGCTAATATAGTTTATTCTCTTTCGACATATTTTGACACACAAATATTGTTATATGTTAATAGTTTTCATAGTTATTTTATAAAAAGTTCTTGAAATATAAGCTTTGAATGCAATGACGAATGTGTATGGAAAAATTTTAGAAATTCTTTATATTAAATAAATAAACTATTAATCTATAACCAAATATTAATTATTGTATATATATTTTCTTTACTAATCCATTTTTCCGTGATATAATATTCAAAGAAATTTTGAAAAGGAGGACTCTTATGGAAAAATCTATTACAGACTTAGCAGAAAATAAAGTATTAATTTTATATTTATTAAACAAATTGTCAGATGGAATCAAAAGTGACAATCTATACAAAATTGTTTCATCTGCAAATAATATTAACTATTTTTATTTTCAAGAATTATTAACAGATTTAATTGATACAAACCTAGTTGGTTCCTTTACAAAAGAAGAAGATACATTTGTAAAAATCACTTCAGATGGTCAAAATTCATTATCACTTACAAAATCTCTTTTACCAGGGATTCTAAAATTAAAAGCAGATAATATCTTTAAAGATGAAGTCTCAAATATAGCTGAAGAATCTTCTATTATTACAGAATACATACCAAAAGATGAAAATAATTATACTGTAAAATGTAAAATTGTCGAAAAAACAGAAACAATTTTTGAAATATCAACATTTGCAGGTTCAAGAGATAGAGCAAAACAAATTTCTGATAATTGGAAAAATAATGCTAATAAAATTTACCCAAAGATAATTAATCTACTTTTAAATGGAGAAAAAAATGAAGAAAACTGATATAAATAAATTTGTGGAAATATTGAAAACTACATATCCTGATGCAACATGTAGTTTGGATTTCGAAACACCTTTTCAAATGGTTGTAGCTGTTATGCTTTCAGCACAATGTACTGATGAAAGAGTAAATAAAACAACTCCTGCTTTATTTAAGAAATGCAAAGATATCCAAGATTTTGCAAATATTGATATTACGGAGCTTGAATCAATTATACATCCTTGTGGATTTTATAAAAACAAGGCTAAAAATATAAAATTATGTGCAAAACAAATTTTAGAGAATTATAATGGTGAAGTCCCTCATTCTATGGACGAGTTATTAACTTTAGCTGGAATTGGTCGTAAAAGTGCAAATGTAATTTTACTTGAAGCCTTTGGTATTGCTAATGGAATTGCAGTTGATACTCATGCAAAAAGAATCTCTAATAGAATTGGTCTTTCTACTGAAAAAGAACCAGAAAAAATTGAACAAGATTTACTAAAAATTTTTCCAAAAAAATATTTAAAAGACATCAATCATCTTTTTGTTTGGCATGGTCGAAAAACTTGTGATTCACGTAAACCAAATTGTGAACAATGTACAGTTAAAGAATATTGTTTATATTTTAATAATACATCAAAAAAATCTTAATGTATATTTATTTTTTTTTTGAAGATACTATGTTAATAAGAGGTGATATCTTTGACAAATATTAATTGTTCTTTAGATTGTATTTATCAAATAGATGGAAAATGCTCTTATGATATTATTTCTAATTCAAATTTATGCACTAATTCTGAATGTGCATATTATAGCAAATTACTTCAAAAATAATTTGTTTAATGCAAAAGTCAACCCGAAAAATAATCGAGTTGACTTTTGTTATTTTTTATATTCATTTAAAACATTAGCAAGATATTTCATACTATTTAAACATTGCTCAAGTGTATTTCCTGTTGCTCCTACTTCAATAATACATGCTGCCTTTCCAAGATGTTGATTATATCTAGAATTTCTTACAATTATAGGTTTAAACAATCCTGGATACATTTCATTTGCTTTTTGTTGTAGTTCTATTGCAAATTTTAAATTTGATTTCCATTCTGGATGATATAATCCTCCTCCATTTGTTCCTATAACCAACATAAGCTGTGCAACTGTATCTTCTCCTATTTTTACACTTGGGTCATAATTGCTTTTGCTTCCGATTGCATCTCTATGTAAATCTATTATAATATCACTTGGATTTGCCTTTAATATATTTTCAACTGTCGTCTTTGATCTTGTATATGAACCAGTATATGCTGGATAATCATGATATGTTTTATCATGTGTTACACAAAAACCATATCCCATTAAATAGTTTGTGAGTTCATCTCCAACTCTTGCAACTGAAAAATTTAAATCTGTTGTTCTAAAATTTCCAGTTTGTTGATAATTATATTGTTCAGTTGGTGTATAACTTTCACATGTATGTGTATGAAAAATAGTAATATTTTCTTTATTTATATTTATTTCTGTTTCTAATATAGTTTCATTAATTTCATAAGATGTTTCATTTTTTATTTTTACACCATTATATTCCACATTACAACTTTCTTTTATCGGATTTTGTGTTACAATTTCTGTTTTTACTTCTGTTTGTTCAGCTTTTGCTTCTTGATTTTTATTTTCATTGATATTTTCACTATTATTTACTTCAACTTCATTTTCTTCATTTACCTGCTCATCTGAAGTTTCTTGTATTTGTGATATTCTGGCTAATTCTATATCTAATATTTTTCCTGAAAATGTTTTTTGGTTTTCTTCTTCCTCTTCTTTTATAATATTATTAGATTTGTAATTAGTACTTACTATTGCTGGAATTTCACTATTTAAACATTTCACTATTTGTTCTGATATATTTATTTGTAATATTTTACTTGTTTTAAATTTACTTATTATTTGTGTTATTACAAATAATATTATTATAATTACCACAATTATGGATATTCTCATTAATGATTTTTTTGCATTTATTATTGTAACATTAAACATATTTTTCTCCTTGTCCTAATGTTCCTATATATAATATATGCTTAATGTTTATAAAATAGAACTAGTATCTGTAATTTATAATAGTCTAGGTTTTAATTCCAAATAAATTGGTTTTTCTTCTCTAATCATTGTACTTTTACCATGTCCTGGATAAACTATAGTTTCATCTGGTAAAACCATAAGTTTTTTCGTAATAGAACTTATGACTGATTCAAAATCTCCTGTTGGCACATCTGTTCTTCCCCATGTTCCTCTAAACAATGTATCTCCAGAAAATAATAATTTTTCTTCTTCACAATAAAGGCATGAGCCTCCAGATGTATGACCTGGAGTATGAATAACTTTAAATTGTAAATCTCCTAAATGAAGCAAGTCATTATCATCAACACGTGCATCTGTTTCTATAACTAATCCTTTATTTCCTATATACATTGTTAAATTTATATTAGAGTCTTTTAAATTTTCTGCCTCAAATCTTTGGGTTATAATTTTTCCTCCATACTTTTCTTTCAATTCTTGAACACCACCTATATGGTCTCCATGACAATGTGTTAAATATATATATTTTAATTTAGCTTGTAAAATCTCAAGCATTTCTATTATTTTGTCTACATCTCCTGCTGGATCTATTACCATTGTTTCTTTTGTGTTTTCATCTTGGACAATATAACAATTTGTTGCATCTCCTATCCAAGTTTCAATCTTTAGTTCTTTTAGAATCATTTCCTTTACTCCTTTATTTTTTTCTTTTAACTTCATACACACTATCAACTTTTCTAAGTTCACGTATAACTTTATTTAAACCATCTAAACTATCAACTTCTAATGTTACTTCTGTAACTGCTATTCTCTCTTTTGTAGCTCTTGCATTTACACCTAAAAGTTTTGCCTTAGAGTCATTTATTTTTTGCACAATATCTGCTAAAAGTCCATTTCTATCATTTGCAAATACTTCTATCTCTACTGTATATGTTACTTTTTCTTGGTCATACCATTGCACATCAATTATTCTATTTTCTTCTTTTAATAAATCATTTACATTTACACAATCTTTTCTATGTACTGATACTCCTCTTCCTTTTGTTATATATCCTATTATCTCATCTCCTGGAAGTGGGTTACAACATTTTGAAAGTTTTACTAAACAATTATCTATTCCTTTTACAACAATTCCAGAATTTGATGGTTTTGGAGTTTTACGTTTGGCAGTTGATAATTCCTCAATTTTTTGTTCAATAGGTTCTTCTTTATGTTCTTTTCTGTATTCAATTAACATTCTTGCGATTATCTTTGTGGCTGTTATTGCTCCAAATCCCACAGCAGCATACATTTCTTCCAAGTTTTTGTATTTATATCTATCAAGCATTGGATTTATATATTCTATTTTGAACAAATCATCATGTGATATTCCAATCCTTTTTAATTCTTTTTCTATTGAATCTTTTCCTTTTTCAATATTCTCTTCTTTTTTCTCTTTTTTAAACCATGACATTATCTTGTTTTTTGCAGATGAACTTTTTACAAATTTAAGCCAATCCATACTTGGGCCTTTTGAGTTTTCTGATGTTATTATTTCAACAATGTCTCCATTTTTTATTGGAGTTATTATTGGAACCATTTTACTGTTTAGTTTTGCACCTGTCATGTGATTTCCAATTTCTGCATGAATACTATATGCAAAGTCAATGGGTGTTGCTCCTCTTGGCAATACTTTTATTTCACCTTTTGGTGTAAATACATATACTTCATCTTCAAATAATTCCGTTTTTAGTGTTTCTAAAAATTGTTGTGGGTCTTGCATTTCTTGTTGCCATTCAAGAGTTTCTCTTAACCATGCAAGTTTATCATCTTGAACCTTTATTGTTTGTTGTCCTTTTTTATTTCCATAATTTGCTTCTTTATATGCCCAATGTGCAGCTATACCATATTCAGCAATTCTATGCATATCCCAAGTACGAATTTGCACTTCAAAAGGTGTTCCTTTTTCTCCAAGTAATGTTGTATGTATTGATTGATACATATTGGTTTTTGGTACTGCTATATAATCTTTAAATCTTCCTGGCATAGGATTGTACATATCATGTACAACTCCTAATGCTGTATAGCAGTCTTTTACTGAATTTACTATTATTCTTAAGGCAAACAAGTCATATATTTGGTCTAATGTCTTATTATCTCTTTGCATTTTTCTATATATACTGTATAGATGTTTTGCTCTTCCAGTTACTTCCGCTTCTATATGATGTTTTTTTAGTTGAATTCTTATATCAGACATTATTTTTTCTATAAATTTTAAACGTTCTTCTCTTTTTTGTTCTATTCCTTTTACTAGTTCTCCATATTCTTCTGGATATAAATATTTAAATCCTAAATCCTCTAATTCCCATTTCATTGCATATAGCCCTAATCTATTTGCAAGTGGTGCATATAATTGCATCGTTTCTTTTGCTATTGCAATTTGTCTATCTCTTTTTAAGTATTCTAATGTTCTCATATTATGCAATCTATCTGCTAATTTGATGATTATTACTCTTATGTCTTTCCCCATTGCCAAAAACATTTTTCTATAATTTTCTACTTGGTTCTCTTCTATTGTTGCATGTTGTATCATTTTTAATTTGGTAACTCCATCTACCATCTCTGCAATTTCTAGTCCAAATTCTTTTTCTATATCTTCATAACTTACTTCAGTATCTTCTACAACATCATGTAATAGAGCTGCACATATTGTATGTTCATCTAATCCTAATTCAGCTATTGTATATGCAACATTTGTTGGATGTATTATATATGGTTCTCCGGATTTTCTTTTTTGCTCTCCATGTTTTGTTAATGCATAATTATATGCTCTTTGAATTAACTTAACATCTGGCCATCTTTTATTTTTCTTTACTTTGTCTATCACATCTTTTATTGTATAATTTTTCGTCATAAAAATTCCCCCTTTAATGCTTTTTTCCTAAAGTGATTTCATTAAATCCTTAATATTTATTTGTATATTTTCAACTCCATTAAAAGAATTAATTTCAAGATTTCCTACCACATCTATTCTATCTCCTATTTTATATTCATTTGAATATTCTCCTAAATTAAATCCTATTGCATTAACAATGTTTTTGTTATCTTTTAATGTGAGTTTTAAATGTTTCCCCTCTGTAAGTGCTCTAATAGAATCTATTTTTAAATTTCTAACTAAAAATAGTGGCGTTTTATTCTCTTCTCCAAATGGCTCTAATTCTTTTAAGCTTTCCACCATATCTCTACTAATCTCATCTAAATTTATTTGTGCATCTATTTTTAGAATTGGTACTATTTCTTCTATATTTTTTTCTTTTGCTATCTGTTCTAATTTTTCTTTAAATTCATTAAATTTTTCTTTTTTTACAGTTATTCCAACTGCCATAGAATGTCCACCAAATCTATCTATTGATTCTTTACATTCTGTTAAAGTTTCGTATAAGTCAAATCCAGGAATGCTTCGTCCTGACCCTTTTCCATAATCATCTTCTTCACATAATAATATACTTGGTTTAAAATACATTTCTGTTATTTTTGATGCAACTATTCCTATTACTCCATGGTGCCAATTCTTTCCCATTAAAACAATCGTATTTTTATTTTCTAATTTTTTTTCTTCAATTTGTACTATTGCGTCTGAAAATATATTTTTTTCTATTTCTTGTCTTATTTTATTGTATTCATTTAATTTTTGTGTAAGCATGTTTACTTCATTTATATCTTTTGACAAGAATAGTTTTAATGCTTCTTCTTGATATCCCATTCTACCACATGCATTTATTCGTGGTGCTATTCCAAATGATATTGTTATTGAATCTATCTTATTATAACCTGTTGCTTGTAATATGGCTCTTAATCCTAAATTTCTTGTTTGTTCAACTAATTTTAATCCTAATTTTACAATTACTCTATTTTCATCTGTAAGTGGTACTATATCTGAAATTGTTCCAATACATACTATGTCCAAATATTTTAAATATTCTTTTTCTTCTAATCCTATTTTTATTGATATTGCTTGTATTAGTTTAAATACAACACCTACACCTGCTAAATTTCTACATGGATATGTATTGTCTTTTCTTTTTGCATCTACAATAGCCATTGCTTCTGGTATCTCATTTCCTGGCTCATGATGATCTGTTATTATTGTTTCTATCCCTAATTCATTTGCATATTTTACTTCTTCTACAGCAGAAATTCCACAATCTACTGTTATCATTAATGTATATCCTTGTTTCGATATTTTTTCTACTGCTTCCTTGTTTAATCCATATCCCTCTTCTAATCTGTTTGGTATATATACTCCTACCTGCAATCCTCTTTCTTCTAAAAAACTTTTTAATACTGTTACACTTGTTATTCCATCAACATCATAGTCTCCATATATTATAGTTTTTTCTTGATTTTTTATTGCTTTTTCTATTCTTTCTACTGCAATTTCCATATCTGGCATTCCATATGGGTTGTAAAAATCACTTCTTTTAGGGTTTAAAAATTTGTTTATTTGCTCTCCTGTAATTCCTCTATTTGCTATTATTGTAGCTAATAATTTATTTATATTATATTTTTTCTGTAATTCTTCTACTTTCTCATTATCCACTTGATATATTTGCCACATTTTGTTCATTTTTATTTCCTTTCGTACTTTTAATTTTCTTTATTTATTTTACTATGTTAATTTTAAAATAGCAAGTATTTTTATTCTAAAAAGAACAAATTATAATAAATAAGAACAGACTTTGTGGTCTGTTCTTATTTTCTTATTCTTCATCTTCCTTATCTTCTGGTAATTCTTCTCCTAAACTTTGTTCAAATGCTTTTGCAAAATTATCTCTAACTTTTTTCTCCACTTCTTGTAATAATTCTGGTCTATCTATTAAATATCTTTTTGCATTTTCTCTACCTTGCCCTATTCTTTCTCCATTATAACTAAACCATGAACCACTTTTTTGAACAATATCTAAGTTTACTGCCATATCAAAAATATTTCCCTCTTTAGATATTCCTTTACCATATAATACATCAAATTCTGCTTCTCTAAATGGTGGAGCTACTTTATTTTTTATTACTTTTACTCTAACTCTATTTCCCATTACTTGTCCATCTTGTTTGATATTTTCTATTTTTCTTATATCCATTCTAACTGAAGCATAAAATTTTAATGCTCTACCTCCTGTTGTTGTTTCTGGGTTTCCAAACATTATTCCTATTTTTTCTCTTAATTGATTTATAAATATTAATACTGTTTTTGATTTATTAATTGCTCCAGCAAGTTTACGTAATGCTTGTGACATTAATCTTGCTTGAAGCCCCATATGTGAGTCTCCCATATCTCCATCAATTTCTGCTTTTGGAACTAATGCTGCAACAGAATCAACTACTATTACATCTAATGCTCCACTTCTTACTAATGATTCTGTTATTTCTAAAGCTTGTTCTCCTGTATCTGGTTGTGATACTATTAAATTGTCTATATCAACTCCTAATTTTTTAGCATAAACTGGGTCCAATGCATGTTCTGCATCTATAAATGCTGCTTCTCCTCCCATTTTTTGTGCTTCTGCTATTATATGTAATGCTAATGTTGTTTTTCCTGATGACTCTGGTCCAAATACTTCTATTATTCTTCCTCTTGGTACTCCACCTATTCCTAATGCTATATCTAAACTTAATGCACCTGTTGGTATTGCTTCTACCTCCATTGCTTTAAATTCTCCTAATTTCATAACTGAGCCTTTTCCAAATTGTTTTTCTATTTGACTCATAGCTACTTCTAATGCTTTTTTCTTTTCTAAGTTTTCTTCCATGTATCTTTCCTCCTAAATTTTATATAAACTTTTGTTCGATATCTATAATATATATCTATTTTTTTCATTTGTCAACATTTTTTTATTATTAATTGTTTTAATTTTTACTAGTTAATGTTTTAGTTAAATTTATTATAAAGAAATCCTTGAAATATAAGCTTTGAATGAAGTAACGAATGTGCATGGAGAAATTTTAGAAATCCTTATGTAGTTTTATGGTAAGAGTTCACGATAGTGGAAAGGAACCATAAAACAAATTAGAATTTCTTAAATTTCGTAATAAATCGAGGAACGTAATGAAAAGCTTATATTCCAAGGAACTCTTATAAAATATCAATCAAAACCATTAACATATAACTTTAATTTTTACTCCAATTATCAATATCAATAAAAATATTATACCAATTTGCTACTACATTACCTCTAAGTGACCAACTATTGGCAACAGCATAATAGCTACTATATAATCCAATATAAGGTTTCTGCTCATTAAATATTTGACGAATTCTTATATATTTTTCTTTTAGTAGTTCTTCTTTAGAGATATTTTTTACTTCTGCCATTAAATTATTTAATTCATCATTATTAAAATTACAAGCACTCATATAAGTTTCGATACTTGGATTTCCAGAAATTGTAGTTCCTGTAATTATCGCATCATAATTTTTATTCTGCAAATAAGATTGATATTGAGTATCACTTGCTTTTATTATTGTAACACTTATTCCAATATTTCCAAGGTCTGCTTTAATCATTTCAGCAGTATTTACTCTTGCCTGATTTGTTGCCTGTACAACTATTTTAAAATTTAATGTTCTGGTATAATAGTTTTCAGTTTTTTGCCATCTATTATATTTATATTCCCATCCATTATCTTCTAAAATTTTTACAGCTAAATTAGGATTATATGAATTATCTCCATTCTCTCCTTTTAACCAACTACCATAATCTAGTGAATAATCTGTCACTTTATATTTGTTGTTATATACAGATGCAACAATATTATCTCTATTAATTGCATGTGATAATGCATTTCTTACTTCTTGTTTTGAAAGAATTGCATTTTGTGTATTTAATGCTAAATAATCAAATTCTCTTCCTGCCACTTCTTGTTTATTATATCCCATTGTTCCTATATATTTTTCTATTTCTGTATTGTTTGTTGTAACTATATCTACTTTTCCTAATTTGAATGCATTGTATAATTCCCCTAATCCTGCATATTTTCCTATTCTTATTGTTTCTAGTGTTAATTCTTCTCGATTGTAGTTTTCATTTTTGTTTAAAACTATTTTATCATCATTTTCAACTATTTTATATTTTCCTGTTCCCACAGGTTTATTATTTTTTTCAGTTGTTGAAAAATCTTGTCCTTCAAAGTATGTTTTACTAACTATTGGAAATATTAAATTATATTCAAAAAAGGCTATTTCATGGTCTATTGTTATTTGCAATGTGTCATCATCTATTTTTTCTACTCCAACTATATATTGAACATTATTTCCATATATTGACGGTATTTGTTTTAATACATCTATTGTAAATAATACATCTTCAACAGAAAACTGATTTCCATCAGACCATTTTATATCATTTTTTATTTTTATTAAATATGTAGTAGCACTTGTCTTTGCCCAATCTTTTACTAAACATTTTTGTAATTTATATTCTGAGTCTAATTCAAATAAAGGTTCATATATTATTCTTGATATTTCTTGTACTTGTTTATTTTGGCTTAATATTGGATTTATTGTATCAAATGATGCTATACCTAATGTTATCTCTTTTATCATTTCTTCTTCTGTAGTAGTACTTTGTTTTTGTTCTTCTACATTATTTTGATCACTTTTGTTTAATTCGTAGATTACAGCTATAACTATTACAATTATAAATATTATAAATATGTATTTTATAAAATTACCTTTCAAAATTTCACCTCATATTTTTACTTTTTAGCAATGTTCCTTGCCTAGTTATAATATATCATTATAGTGATTTTTTCAAGTCTTTTTGATAATGTTGTTTGATTTTAATTGTTTTCTTCTCATTCAAAAAGAGAGCATAAGTAATGCCCCCTAATTTTATTATTTACATATTAACTAAAATTGCAATCTATTTTCTTGATTCTACAATCAATTTTATTCCTGTTCTGTCTTCTCCCTCTACTTCTACTTCTGCGAACGCCGGTATGCATACTAAGTCAACTCCTGCTGGTGCTACAAATCCTCTTGCTATTGCTACTGCCTTTACTGCTTGATTTAGAGCTCCTGCTCCAATTGCTTGCATTTCTGCTTTTTGTGATTCTTTCACTAACCCAGCAATAGCTCCAGCTACTGAATTTGGATTAGATTTTGATGAAATTTTCAAAACTTCCATTTCTTTTCTGCCTCCTATAATTTAATTTTTGTTGCAACTTTTACATTTTGTATTTTACAACATATGGAAATTTTTGTCTAGCTTTTTCTGGAAATTTTTTCAAGTTTTCATCGCATACTTCGACAGTTCTCATGTTTTTTCATCTTATCTATTTTCATATATTTTTATTTTACAAATATTCTTTTTATTTCTGTTACTTTATTTGTGTTTTCATCAACTTCAAATTTTACAGCATTTAGCATACATTCCCCTTCTGCTAATCTGTATTTTTCTGGAAGTGTTGTTTCAAATCTTTTAAATGATACCTGTACATCCATTCCTATTACAGAATTTTTTGGACCTGTCATTCCTAAATCTGTTATATATGCTGTTCCATTTGGTAATATTTGTTCATCAGCTGTTTGTACATGTGTATGTGTTCCAAATAATGCAGTGATTTTTCCATCCAGAAATCTTCCCATTGCTATTTTTTCCGCTGTTGCTTCTGCATGAAAATCAATAAATATCATATCTACTTTTCCTTGTAATTCTTCTACCATTTCTTTTGCTAATATAAATGGATTTTCTGTCAGTATATTTATGTCTACTCTTCCTATAAAGTTCATTACCGCTATTTTTTTGTTTTTACATTCATATATTCCTAACCCTTTTCCAACTACTCCTTTAGGATAATTTGCAGGTCTTAATAATTGAGGATTATCTATAAATTTAAATATATCTTTTTTTCCCCATGTGTGATTCCCCATTGTTATTACATCTGTTCCTGCTTCTATTATATCTTTGAAGTTTCTTTCTGTTAATCCCATTCCTCCTGCTGCATTTTCACCATTTGTTATTACAAAGTCTATTTCTTCTTGTTTTTTTATTTTTGGTAATACTTCTTTTAATTTTCTTACTCCTGATTCTCCAACAATGTCTCCTACTGCTAATACTTTCAATTTTTCTCCTTCTTTCTATTATAACATATATGTTTTTCGTTGTTTATTTTAACATTTTATATTGGGTTAGTCAAGTTCTACTATATAATAATTTTGATAGAAATTTACTAGTTAATTCTTTTCATTGAATCCTTTTAATAACATTTAGAAATAATTGATATAAAATTGTTTGATTAGTAAATATAATATTTAAACATCACTATTATACTATCTCTGATAATATTTTGTCAAGAAAATATCATAAAAAAAATGGTTCAATTTTTCGTTTAATATTTTATTTTATTTTGAATATATATTTATCCAGGAGGTTATTAAATATGAAAAATTATAAATTAGCAATAGTTGGTGCAACAGGTCTAGTAGGTAGAACTGCTTTAAAAGTTTTAGAAGAAAAAGACTTTCCAAATTTCGAATACACACTTTTCTCTTCAGCAAAATCAGCAGGTACAAAATTAAAATTTTTTAATAAGGATTATGTTGTTCAAGAATTAAAAGATGATTCTTTTGATTCAGGTTTTGACTTTGCAATATTTTCTGCAGGAGCCGAAACTTCAAAACATTTTGCTCCAATCGCTTCTTCAAAAGGATGTATTGTAATTGATAATAGTAGTGCTTTTAGGATGGATGATAATGTACCACTAATTGTTCCAGAAGTAAATTTTAAAGATGTTATTAATCATAACAACATAATTGCTAATCCAAATTGTTCAACAATTCAAGCTGTTGTTGTTTTAAAACCTTTAGATGATAATTTTAAAATTAAAAGAATTGTATTTTCAACTTATCAAGCAGTTTCTGGTGCAGGCAAACTAGGATTACAAGATTTAGAAAATGGACCTACACAATCATCAAGTATTCATTTATTAAAATTTTCTCATCCAATTTATGATAATTGCTTACCACATATTGATTCATTTTTAATTAATGGATATACAAAAGAAGAAATGAAAATGATTAATGAAACTAGAAAAATTTTAGGTCATCCAAATTTACCTATCACCGCAACAGCAGTACGTGTTCCTGTAAAAAATTGTCATGGTGAAAGTATTAATATAGAATTTGAAGAACCATTTTCAATAGATAAAGTAAAATCTATTTTAACAAATTCTCCTGGCATTGTTGTTCAAGATGATATAAAAAATAACATGTATCCTTTTGCTACAGAAGTAAATGGTCATGATGAAGTTTTTGTTGGAAGAATTAGAAAAGATTATAGCATTGCTAATGCTCTGAATTTATGGGTTGTTGCCGATAATCTCAGAAAAGGTGCTGCTAGCAATGCTATTCAAATTATTGAAAAACTAATTAGTTAAATCTGACTTTTTATTTGTAGCAAATGTCTGACTTATTACAAGAATTGCACTAATTAATACAAATAAATAAAAACTTATTCCTCTATTTAATATCATAGCACTATTTAGTGTTGATGGTGTAAATACATTTTTAAATATACCTAAAAATCCACCCTCACTCACTCCTACTGCTCCTGGAAGTGGTATTCCTGAAACTGTAGCATACAATATTGCTTGAAGTGAAATTATTTGAATTATATTATATTCACCAAAACCGAAAGCACAATATACCCAAAATGGTATACTATAATAAAATAATATTTGAATAAATGTTGTTAAAATAGTTTTTAACATTACCATTCTATTTTGTTTTATGTATGCTGCACTTCCTTGATATTTAAATAATTCTTTTTCTAATTTTTCTTTCTTATTTTCTATATTTTTTATTTTAAAAACTGACAATATTTTCACCGCAAATTTTACTAACCCTGCAGACAGTTTTTTTGAAAATATTCCTATTAATAATAATGCTAATGCAATAGAATTAAGTGTAACTCCTATTACAAATAACCATATCAATCCATTTGTTAAATATCCATGATTAAAAAATAAACTTATCATAGCAAAAGATATTGTTATAATTTGAAAACTACACAAATTTACGAGCAATGATAGTGTTGAATTTGCAACAGATATTCCATTTTTGTGCATATAGTATATTTGCATTGGTTGCCCACCACTTGCTGCTGGAGTTATTGAACTGAAAAAGAAACCAATAAGTACATATTTAAAATTTTGCATAAAATTACTTTTTTCTTTTAAAGTCTTTAATGTTCTACCCATATTTACTGTTTCTAAAAATAAATATATAAACATTGCAATTATTGCAATAAATACATATTCTAATCTTACATTTCGTAATACTTGTGCTATTTCAGTTATATCTTGATCTTTTAATATTATGTAAAAAGTTAGAATTATTAATATTATAAAAATAATCAAATTTTTAAATGTTTTTTTGTTTTTTGACATTTCTATATCTCCTCCGAATTATAGATAATATATTCCTTGCTAATAAGATTATCATATTAATTAAAAATAATCAATGTAATTAATTTTTTCTTAATAATTGAATATAATTTAATATCAATTATAACACATAAATAAAAGAAAGGATTATTTTTATTATGAAAAATTGCTTATTTACAGGAGTAGCAACAGCTCTTGCTACTCCATTTGATGAAAATGGTATTAATGTTAAAGAATTTAAAAAGTTTATTCAATTTCAAATTTCTTCTGGTATTGATGCACTTGTTGTCTGTGGTACAACTGGTGAATCAAGTACTATGACTAAAGATGAAAAAATTACTGCTATAAAGTGTGCTATTGAAACAACTAAAGAAAGTGTACAAACAAAAAAAGTTCCTGTAATTGTAGGTACAGGTTCAAATAATACATCTACAGCTATTGAAATGTCTATACTAGCTGAGAATCTTGGTGCTAATGGTCTTCTAGTTGTTACACCATATTATAATAAAACTACTCAAGATCGGTTTAATTGAATATTATAAATCTATTTCTGAATCTGTTAATATACCAATTATTATGTATAATGTTCCAAGTAGAACAGGAATGAATATTGAACCCGAAACATGTTTTGAACTATCAAAAATTAATAATATAGTTGGAATTAAAGAAGCTAGTGGTAATATTTCTCAAGTAGCCAAAATTGCTTTACTTTGTGGTAATGACTTTAGTATTTATTCAGGTAATGATGACCAAATTGTTCCAATACTTTCTCTTGGTGGAAAAGGTGTAATATCTGTATTATCAAATGTTTCTCCCAAACTTACTTGTAGTATTACTAATTCATTTTTTAAAAATGCACCAACTGAGGCATGTTATTATCAGTTACAAGCATTACCTTTAATTAATGCTTTATTCGCTGAAACTAACCCTATTCCTATAAAAGAAGCTATTAATTTATCTGGATTTGACTTTGGTAAACCTAGAGCTCCATTAATTGAATGTTCTTCCACATTAAAAGATACCATTAAACAACTTTTAAAGTGAATTTAAATTCTACAAACCCCTAATACCAAACATTTAGTCTAATATTAGGGGTTATTTTATTCTTCCTTTTTCTTCTCAGCTTTTTTATAATTCTTTTTAGATGTATTTATTATTCCTCTAATTTCTTCTTTTGAAGAGTCAATTTTATTTCTTATTTCTTCTTTTGATTCTTCTATCTTCTTTTTTATTTCATCCCATTTACTATAAAATACGTTTTCTTTAAGTCTAGGGAATGAATGAACAAGTCTTTTGTATAAAACCATTCTTTTTCTAATAATATTTTTAACCTTATTAGAAATTTCATCAGTATTGTCTTTAAATTCTTTAGTCATTTCTTTTAAGTTAAATATTATTTTAAATGAAACAATATTATCTATAATAAATAGTAAACATATGACTCCAATAATTATATTCATTATATCTTCAGGAATCATGTTAATATATTTTAAAAAAAATGGATTTATCCATATTGTAATAGTTGTCCCTGCAATTCCAAATGGAATTAGTGTTTCAAGACATATACGTCCATTTATATTAAATTTTCTTGTGCTATAATCCCACCATCTTGCTTTAAATATTTTTTCCATAAAATAACTTGTCCAGTATTCTAAGGTTCCACATATTAAAATTGATAGAAAAAATGTTGCAGGTATATCATCATGATATTTTTGCAATAAAATTGTTATTAAAACAACTCCCCATCCATATATCGGACAATATGGTCCAACTAGAAACCCTCTATTGGTGAATTTTTTATTTCTTATTGAAATGTTTACAGATTCCATTACCCAACCTGCAAATGAGTATATAAAAAATAATGCTATATATTGTTCTATTTCTTTTATCATAATTTTCTCCTTTTTCATTAATTCTGTTGCCATTTTATCATATAAATTTTAAAAGCACAATATGAATAATTTAAAAATTTTCAAATTTAGTCTTGTCAAATGCACTATAATATGTTATATTATATTTGTACAAGGTTTTATGTACGAATGCAACTTAGTTTTAGGATAATTTTTAATTTTTTCAAATTTTTTGAAAATCATATTAAAGAAATCAGTAGAAAAAATTTTTAAAAGATTGGAAGTGATGTGAAGTCATGTTTATTAAACATATGATAAAAGCTATAAACATAGCATTAGCAATATTGCCAAAAACAAACAATTAATATATAATAAGGAGGAACAAATATGATTATAACACCACAATCGAGTAATCGATTAAAATTAAAAAATGACATTGCTTTTAAAGCATTTTTTAGCCAAAAAGAAAATGAGGTTTTTTTAAAAGACTTTCTTGAAGCTATTTTAGGAGAAAAACTACGAATAAAAAAAGTTTCACACGATGTACGATTAGAACAATTAACACGAGAACAAAAATATGGAATTTTAGATTTAGGAGTAGAACTAGAAAATGGTAAATTTGTAAACATCGAAATTCAATTACAAAACTTTAATAATATTGAAGAAAGAACAACATTTTACGCAAGTAAAAAAATAACTGAACAACTTGGCAACGGCATAAATTATGAAGCTTTACAACCTGTTATCATAATAGCTATTTTAGATTATAATTTTATAAACTTACCTGAATACCTTACAGAAACCGTTAGAGTTTCCACTATTCACAAAGATTATAAAATTAATAATAACGTTAAATATTATTACATAGAACTAAAAAAATTTAGAAGTCAAAATCCAGATATGAATGAACCTTTAAATCAATGGTTAGCTTTTCTGGATATGGAAAGGGGGGATCTTCTAGATATGGCTAAAAAGAAAAACGAAAAAATAAAAAAAGCTTATGAAAATTATGAAACTTTAGTTGGTGATGAAGAAGTTAAACGATTGGCTGAAATAAGGTTAATGTCTGAACTCGAAGAACAATCCGCCTTAGCTACTGCTAGAGCGATTGGAAAAGAACGAGGTGAAAAACTTGGCAGAAAAGAGGGAGAGAAAATCGGTAGAGAGCAAGGCGAGAAAATTGGTAGAGAGCAAGGCGAGAAAATTGGTAGAGAGCAAGGCGAGAAAATTGGCAGAGAGCAAGGCGAGAAAATCGGTCGTGATTCTAAAGCCAAAGAAATAGTCCAAAAACTCTTAAAGAAAAAAATGCCTTTAGAAGAAATAAGCGAAATCTCAGGTTTAACCATAGATGAAATTCAAGACATAGAAAAGGAAATCCAATCTTAGGATTTCCTTTCTGCTTTCTCTTTAATTTTAGTTGTATCTACATTTTCATTTTGTAAAACCTTTTTCTCTTTTTGTTTCATTTTCAAATTATCTTTAGCAACAGTCATAAGAAGTTTAATTCTATTAGTCTGGTTAGCTTCACTTGCACCAGGGTCATAATCAACAGGAACAATATTAGCCTCTGGGTACATATCTCTAATTGTTTTTATTACACCTTTTCCAACAACATGATTTGGTAGACAAGCAAATGGTTGAACACAAACGATATTTTGAATACCATTTTCCATATATTCAAGCATCTCTGCTGTTAAAAACCATCCCTCTCCTGTTTGATTTCCTGTTGATAAAACTGATTTTACATTATCAGCTAAATGCCAAATATCACATGTTGGTAAATATCCTTTTTTAGAATTAGCTAAGGCTTTTCTTGTATCTTTTTCAAATAAATCTATTAATTTAATAGCAATTCCGTTTAATAAGGCCTTTTTATTGTCATTTTTTAGCATCTTGTTAGAAATTACCTTATTACTTGCCATAAATTTTATAAATCCCATAAAGTCTGGTAAAATAACTTCTGCACCCTCTTTTTCTAATAAATTGGCTACATAGTTATTTCCGAATGGATGATACTTAATTAAAATTTCACCTACTATTCCAACTTTAGGTTTTTCAATACTAGTATCCCATTCAATTTTTTCAAAATCATCTACTATTTGATAAATTCCTTTTGAAAATGCTTTATTGCTACTTTTTATTGATAAAGCTATTGCTTTTTCCATCCATTCATTAAATAATTTTTCTGTTTCACCTTTATTTTTTTCATATGCTCTATTTTTGTATAACATTTTTTGCAATAAATCAGCATATATCATTGCTTTTATCAACTTTTCAGCTAATGAAACTGTTATTTTAAATCCTGGATTTTTCTCCATTCCAACAACATTAAATGATATAACTGGTACTTGTTCAAAACCTGCGTCTTTTAAGGCTTTTCGTATAAATCCAATATAATTTGTTGCTCTACATCCTCCACCTGTTTGTGACATAATTATTGCTGTTTTATTTACATCATATTCTCCACTTTGAAGTGCCTCTATAAATTGTCCTGTTGTTATTATTGATGGATAACATGCATCATTATTTACATATTTTAAACCTGTTTCTATTGTGTGTTGAGTACATTCTCTTAATAATACTGCTTTATATCCTTCACTTCTTAATATAGGTTCTATAAATTCAAAATGTATTGGTGCCATTTGAGGTAATATTATTGTATATTCTTCTTTCATTCCTTCTGTAAATGGTTTTCTATTTAGTTGATACTCACCACTTGGCTTTTCACTATTTTTAGCATTTAATCTCTTATTTATACTTGCTAATAATGAACGTAAACGAATTCTTACTGCTCCTAAATTGTTTACTTCATCTATTTTTATTAATGTATACATTTTTCCAAAACTTGTTAGAATTTCTTCAACCTCATCTGTTGTTACAGCATCAACTCCACATCCAAATGAATTTATTTGAACTAATTCTAAATTATCATGTTTTCCAACAAAATCCGCTGCTGCATATAATCTTGAATGGAACATCCATTGGTCAACTACACGAAGTGGTCTTTCTGGTAATGTTTTGTCTGCAACACTATCTTCTGTTAATACACACATTCCTAAACTTGTTATTAATGTATCAATTCCATGATTTATTTCTGGGTCAACATGATATGGTCTTCCGGCTAAAACAATTCCTTTCAAGTTGTTCTTTTCTATATATTCAAGTGTTTCCTTACCTTTGTTATGTATATCTTCTCTACATCTTTGATATTCTGCTTCTGCTTTTGAAATTGCCTCTTTCAATTCTCTTTTTGTAAAGTTATATTCTTTAAATTCTTCTAATTCCATCATTCTTTTCATTAATTGTTTTGACTCAAATGGTAAAAATGGATTCATGAATTTTATATTATTTGTTTTTAATTCTTCTACATTATTTTTTATAACCTCAGCATATGAAATTACAATCGGACAATTATATCTATTGTTTGCATCTTGATATTCTTTTCTTGAATATGGCATACATGGATAAAATATTGTTTTTATTCCTTTTTGAATTAAACTAATAACATGTCCATGTGATAATTTTGCTGGATAACATACAGATTCAGATGGCATTGATTCCATTCCTTTTTCATAGATTTTTCTTGTACTTTTTTCTGATATTATTACTCTGAATCCTAAGTTTGTAAATAATGTGAACCAGAATGGATAATCTTCATACATATTCAAAACTCTTGGAATTCCTATTGTTCCTCTTTTGGCGGATTTTTCTTCAAGTGGTGTATATCCAAAAATTCTTTCATATTTATATTTTACAAGGTTTGGTAAATCTTTATGTGCATTTACTATTCCTTCTCCTTTTTCACATCTGTTTCCAGATATATGCCTTTTTCCATTACTAAATTTATTTATTGTTAATTGACAATGATTCTCACATCCATTGCATCTTGTATGACTTACTTTTATATCCAATTTTTCTATATCTTCTAATGTAGCTATTGTTGAATGATATTCCATATCCATATTCGCTTCATATTGTTCACATGCTAAAAGTGCCATCCCATAAGCTCCCATAAGTCCTGCAATGTCTGGTCTTATTACATTTCTTCCTACTATCAATTCAAATGCTCTTAAAACTGCTTCATTATAAAATGTTCCACCTTGTACAACAATGTGACTTCCTAATTTCTTTGTATCTCTAATTTTCATTACTTTTTGGATTGCATTTTTTATTACTGAATATGATAATCCTGCTGAAATATCTCCAACTGAATATCCCTCTTTTTGTGCTTGTTTTATTTTCGAATTCATAAATACTGTACATCTTGAACCCAAATCAACTGGATCTTGAGCCTCTAATGCATCTTTTACAAATTCTTCTATACTTAAATTTAAACTTTTTGCAAATGTTTCGATAAATGAACCACATCCTGATGAACAAGCTTCATTTAACATGATATTATCGATTGTATTATTTTTTAATTTGATATATTTCATGTCTTGTCCACCAATATCTACTATACTTGTAACTTTTGGTTCAAATTTTTTAGCTGCTGTATAATGTGCTATTGTCTCAATCTCATTTAAATCTACATTTAATGCTGTCTGTATTAATTTTTCACCATATCCTGTTACTCCACTATATCTAATTACTGCAGTTTTGGGTAATATTTCATATAATTCTTTTAACATCTCAATAATGCTATCAAGAGGCTTTCCCTCATTACTTTTATATGATGAATATAGTAACACTCCATCTCTATCTGTTACAACTAATTTTGATGTTGTTGAACCTGCATCTATTCCTATAAAACAATCTCCTTTATATTCTGATAATGACTTTTTCTCAACTTTGTCTTTTTCATGTCTTGCTTTAAATTCATCATATTCAACATTTGTTTTAAATAATGGTTGTAATGGTTGTGTTGTTGTATCATGTGATTGTCTTAATACTTGTATTTTACTTTTTAATTTTTCTACACTAATAGGTGTCATATCTTTTGCATCTAAACACGCTCCTTTTGCAACTAACAAATGTGCTTCTTCTGGAACTATTGTCTGTTCAGGTGTTAGATTTAAAGTTTCTACAAATCTTTTTCTTAATTCTGGTATATATGTAAGTGGTCCACCTAAAAATGCAACATTTCCACGGATTGGTCTTCCACATGCTAATCCACTTATTGTTTGATTTACAACTGCTTGTAAAATAGATACAGCAATATCTTCTTTTGCTGCACCCTCATTTAATAATGGTTGTACATCTGTTTTTGCAAATACTCCACAACGTGAAGCTATTGGATATATCGTTTTATATCCTTTTGCAAGTTCATTTAATCCCGCTGTATCTGTATTTAATAGTGATGCCATTTGGTCCAAAAATGCACCTGTTCCTCCTGCACATGTTCCATTCATACGTTGTTCTATTGATTTTCCAAAATAGATTATTTTGGCATCTTCTCCACCAAGTTCTATTACTACATCAGTTTGTGGAATATACTTTTCTACTGCTCTTTTACATGATACAACTTCTTGAATAAATGGCACATCTAAAAATTTTGCAGTGCTCATTGCTCCTGAACCTGTTAATGCTATTGTAAATTCATTTCCTTTGTATTTTTCTACTAATTCTTCTAATACTTTACATACTGTATTTTTTGTATCTGAATAGTGTCTTTCATATGATGTGTATATTTCTTCTAATTTTTCGTTCATTACAGCTATTTTTACAGTTGTTGAACCAACATCCATTCCTATATGTACAACTTTACTCATATTTATCTCATTCCTTATCCTTAAACATTTTTCAATCTATTTTGTACTATATCATAATTGCTACTTTTTTTCAAGTTTTCAAAACTCGATTTTATTATACTAAATATTTGTGAACGAATTGTGAATTTGACATTTTTATGTTAAATATGGTACAATCTATAAGATTAATACATCTAAGGAGGATTTTCATTATGTACAAGAAATTTTTAACACTATTCACTTGTTGGGGATTAGCTCTATTAATAGCAATGGGAACATATACTTATTTTAATAATAGTAAAATGCCAAAACCTATTAAAATTAACAGTGTTTTTGTTAAATAATTCGAAAAACCGACTCAACTGAGTCGGTTTTTTATTTATTCTTCACATCCACTACAACATGAACAATGTCCTGCACATGTTGTATCTTCTGAATCCTCTTCAACATATTCATATATATCTTCTTGTATATATGAAACATTTTTTTCTAATTCTGCAACTCTTTTTTCTAGTTGCTCAATTTTTTCTAATAATTCTTTTTCTGACATTATTTATTTCCTTTCTATAGAAATATAGTCTTATACTCTTTCCATGTATTCACATGTACGTGTATCTATTCTTAATACATCTCCAATATTTACAAACATAGGAACTTGTAATTCTAATCCAGTTTCTAGTGTTGCAGGTTTTCCTGATGTTGTTGTTGTATTTCCTGCAAATCCTGGTTCTGTATATGTTACTTCTAATTCAACAAATATTGGTGGTTCTACAGCAAATACTTTTCCTTTAAATGAAAGAATAGTAACTTCCATATTTTCTTTTAAATATTTTAAACAATCTCCTAAATCATCTTTTCCAAGTGGCATTTGATCATATGTTTCATTATCCATAAAATAATATAAATCTCCGTCATTATATAAATATTGCATATTTTTCTTTTCAATATCTGCTCCTGGATATTTATCTGATGGGTTAAATGTTTTTTCTAAAACTGCCCCTGTTATTACATTTTTTAATTTTGTTCTTACAAATGCTGCTCCTTTTCCTGGTTTTACGTGTTGAAATTCTACAACTCTGAATACTCCACCATCCATTTCAAATGTTGTTCCATTTCTAAAATCTCCTGCTGAATATACTCCTGCCATGTTAAATTCTCCTTTCAATTTTCTTTACATAATTTTCAACTTATTTCATTTTACACTATATTTACTGAAAAATCAAGTCCTATGAAATATTCTTTTTATAAAACTTTTTATTTTGTCTGTTTTCTTTTCTTTTTTTACTATCATCCATGTATCTTTTTCTTTTTGTTCTTGGTAATCTTCTGAAAATGCTTGTTCTGATATTTTTTTTACTTCTTCTGGTACAATGTAAATTCCATCAATAATATCATTTTCTTCAATCTTTATTAATACTCCATCTTTTATTACAGCCATACCTTTTCTCCTTTGTATTTATTTTATAATAATATATCTTTTAGGTGATTTAGTAAGTGACTCACATCCACTCTTTGTAATAAGAACTGTATCTTCAATTCTAATTCCAAATTGTCCTGCAATATAAATTCCAGGTTCATCTGTTACAACCATATTTTCTTTAAGTGTGTGTTCAGAATTAATGCTTAATATCGGTTCTTCATGTACTTCTAAACCAACGCCATGACCTAATGCATGAATTAAGTCATAGTTGTTTAATCTAAAATCATTATCTACCATCTTAGAAATCTGTTTAGTGTTAGCATTATCTTTCATGTCTTGCAATGCTTGTTCTTGATTTTTTAATACTAAATCATATACAGGTTTTATATATTCTGGTACTTCTCCAACAAAAATTGTTCTTGTCATATCTGAACAATACCCATTTATTTTACATCCCATATCGATTGTTATTATATCAACATTTTGAATTCTTCTGTCTGTTGGTACTGCATGAGGCTTTGATGAATTCTCACCTGATGCAACTATTGTGTCAAAAGATAATCCCTCAGAATGTTTATAATAATAATAATCAATTTCTCTTGCTATTTGTTTTTCTGTCATTCCAGGTCTAATATAGTCTACAATATGCTCAAAACATTCATCTGTTACTCTACAAGCTTTTTTTATATTTTCTATTTCTTCTTCATCTTTTATCATTCTTTGTTTTTCTATCATATTTTCTGTTTCAACTAAACTATTTATTTTATATTTATGTATATATTCTTTATATTTTGCATAAGTTACATAGTTTTCTTCAAATCCAACATTTTCGCAAAACATGAAAAAATTCTCAAAATCCTCTTTACTTAAACCTTTAATATCATAAACAACTATTTCATCAAATAATGTTAGTGTATTATGTACATCTTCAATATATCTTCCATCTGTTATAAATATATTTTCTTTTCTTGTTACTAATAATATTCCCTCTGCTTGAATATTTGTTAGATATTTTATGTTTATAGGATTTGTTACTATCATTCCTTGTAAATTTGAACTTAATAGTTGATTTCTTAACCATTGCATTTTACGATTCATATTTCTTCTCTCCCTTTATTTGTTTTATCCCTTATACATACCTAATGTAAAAATTGTTCTAAGTACGTCTATTATTAATTCAGTTGGAACAAACATACATACTAATATAGAAATTACTATAAATGGTCCAAATGGTATATACTCATTTGTTTTCTTAATTTTACATGCTATTAAAATAATGCCTATAATTGCTCCTAATAGAAGTGACATCATAGATATTATTATAATATTTGTAAATCCAAAATGTAGCCCTAAAGCTGTCATAAATTTAACATCACCAAGTCCAACCGCTTCTTTACCATATATTAATCTTCCTATTAAAGTAATAACTAAAAATATTGTTCCTCCTGCAATCATTCCTAATAATAAATCTATTGTAATTGCTACATTTGAAAATCCGTATAAAAATGCTATTACTATACCTATTTCAAATAATGTCAGATTAAGTCTATTAGGTATAATTTGCTTTTTATAATCTATAACAAATACTGATAAAATTATTGGTACTAATAACAGGTATTTTATTAATGTTAAATTTTCTATAAAACTTTCTTGTATACCTAAAGTATATATTAACCCAACATATATAACTGATGTTAAAATCATTAATATATAATTAGGTCTAAATTGTATTTTATATTCTTTAAATATGTCTGTTGAAAATACTTTTTTATTTTCTGGTATTCTTTTATTCATCCAATCTGAAAGTTGTCCTACAACTAATCCTATTATTGCTGATAATATGTAAAATCCTATATGTGTGTCATTTATATACATTATTTTTTATATGGTTTTTTCGACCATATTCCCCTTTCCTTTTGGTTTTATTTTTTATTTTGAGCATATTTTCTTTTTATCGCATTTTCTAATGGTCTTTTTATCATTGTTATCCAAATATCTTTTTCGGCAATTGGCTCTACTAGTATTGTAAACATTTTACATCTATTTCCTCCAACCACATCTGTAAATATCTGGTCTCCCACTACTCCAATATTTTCTGGCTTTTCTTTTAATATTTTTTGTACTCTTTTAAAACCTGATTTTAATGGTTTTTTTGCAAAATATACATATTCCAAATCTAATTTTTCTGCTACTTCTTTTACTTTTTCTTTTTTATTTGTATTTGATAATATATATAATTTAATTCCATCTTTTTTTAAATTTTTAACCCATTCTATTGTTTCTTTAGACAGGTTTTTATCATAATCTATTAATGTATTATCTACATCTAATATTAAAGCATTTATTTTATTGTTTTGTAAATAATTTATTGTAATTTCTCTTACATTATTAAAATGTGCTTTTGGGTATAATATCATTTAGTCCTCCTAATTCTTATGATTATATATTAACAATCTCTTTTCATTTTGTCAATAATTTATTCTTCTAGTTGCACATAAATTTTATAATCTCTCATTATTTTTCTAACATACATATTTGTCTCTTTATATGGAATATTCTCAATATCTGAACCATCAGCTTTAATTGTACCATTTTTTATCCATCTATCAACATTTCCACTCCCTGCATTATATGCAGCAAGAGCTACCTCTATGCATTCATATTTGTTTAATAATGATGATATATATTTGGTTCCCAAATTTATGTTTATTTCTGGCTCTAATATATTTTCCTCTGTTAGCTCTATTTGATTTTTATTGGCTAATTCCTTTGCTGTAGAATACATTAATTGCATTAAACCTTTAGCATTTTGATGTGATATCGCATTAGGATTAAAGTTACTTTCTGCTTTTATTAATGCATATATTAAATTATCCTCTACACCATATTCCTCAGAATATTTATTTACATATTCTGAATAATCTTTTTTATATATTGTTCTTATCATTTGTTTTTTCATACTAATTGCAACAATTATAATTACTATTATCGCCAGTAACATAATTATAGTTTTATTAGTGTTTTTTCTTCGTTTTTTCTTCAATATTCTCTCTCCTTTTGCACATTTGGAACCAGGTATTTTGTGTGCAATTTACATGTAACTACTTACATTCATACCAATTAGTTGCTTCAGAAACTTCTGCAATTAACGGTACATTTAATTTACATGCATTCTCCATACAGTTTTTTAATATATCTTTTATATCATCAACTTCTTCTAATGGTGATTCAATCATCATTTCATCATGTACTTGAAGTACAATTTTAGATTTCATATTTCTTGATTTTAGTTCTTTCAAAACATTTATCATTGCTATCTTCATAATATCTGCTGCTGTTCCTTGAATTGGTGTATTCATAGCAGCTCTACTGCCAAACTGACGTACCATATAATTGCTTGATTTTAATTCAGGAATATATCTTCTTCTTTTAAATAATGTTTCAACATACCCTTTTTCTTTTGCTTCTTCAACTACATTATCCATAAAATTTTTTATTCCTGAATATTGTTCTAAATATTGTTCAATATATTGTTTGGCTTTTTTTCTTGATATGTGTAACTGTTCACCTAATCCAAAGTCACTTATTCCATAAACTATTCCAAAATTTACAGCTTTTGCATTACTTCTTTGTTCTTTTGTAACTTCATCTATTGGCGTATTAAATACTTTTGATGCAGCTTGCTTATGAATATCTTCCCCATTATTAAATGCTTCTACCATGTGCTCATCATTTGATATATGTGCAAGCACTCTCAATTCAACTTGTGAATAATCTGCATCTATATATAAACATCCATCTGATGGTTTAAATACCTTTCTTAATTGCTTTCCTAATTCAAATCTTGTAGGTATATTCTGAAGATTTGGTTCTGTTGAACTTATTCTTCCAGTAGCTGTTATAGTTTGGTGGAAAAAAGAATGTATTCTTTTTGTTTCTTTATTTATATATGGTTTCATTCCCTCTACATATGTTGAATTTAGTTTCATTAATTGTCTATATTCTAATATCTTTTCTATTACAGGATGCTCATCTTTTAATTTTTCCAAAACATCTACATCTGTTGAGTAACCACTTTTAGTCTTTTTTACTACTGGTAGTTTAAGTTTTTCAAATAAAATCTCTCCTAATTGCTTTGTTGAATTTATATTAAATTCTTCTCCGCAAAGTTCATATATTTCTTTTGTTAATATTTCTAGTCTATCTTTTAATGATTGTCCATAACTATCTAATTCTTTTACATCAACATACATTCCATTCCATTGCATTTCTGCTAATACTTCTACTGTTGGCATATCTATATTTTTAAATAATTCTATAGCATCTATTTCTTCTAATTTTTTTATTGTCACTTCTGCTAATTTAAAAACTTCTTCCGCATATAGACAATTTTCAATTTTTTTATTTTGTTCTTTCTGATTGTCTTTCTCGTTTATTTCAAATAATGATGTTTGCTCAGGTTCTTCTTTTACTCCTTGTGCTTGTAAATATTCATTGTTTTCAATCTCTAAATAGTCTCTTGCAATTACATCTATTGTATATTTACTTGTTGGATTTAATATATATGCTGCAATCTTTGCATCATATACTATATTTTTCATTGTAATACCTATCTGCTTTAATAAAATATAATCTTGTGCTAAATCATATCCATATTTTTGAATTTTATCATCTTCAAATATATTTTTTAGTTGTTCTTTTAATTTATCATGTTCTGATATATAATATATTTTATTTTCTGAATATATACTTATTCCTGTTATTTCCTTTTTTATTATTGTTTCTAAATTTGCATTTTCTTCTGTTTGTAAAAAATAATACAATTTATTTTCATTTAAATTAGGAAGTTCTGTTGTTTCTACAATTTCAAAATGTTTTTCGTTTGAATCTCCATTTGTACCATTTACTGTTGACATATTCCTTAATCCAAATTTATCTATATATCTATTAAAACGCAATTCTTCAAATATTTCTAGTACTTTTTGTTTATCCCATTCTTCTAATTTTATTTGTTCTAATGTATCTTCTATTGGTACATTTGTATTTATTTCTCCAAGTACTCTAGATAATTCTGCCATTTCTTTGTTATTTATTATATTTTCTCTTTGTTTTCCTTTTAAATCATCAGTTCCTGCTTCTACATTTTTATACAATTCTGCTACTGTTCCATATCTTTTTATTAGTGAAATTGCAGTTTTAGGTCCTATTCCTGGTACTCCTGGTATATTATCAGAACTATCACCTTGTAAAGCTTTTACTTCTATAAGTTGAACTGGTTCTAATCCATATTCCTCTAAAATTTTTGCTCTATTATAATCTTCTGTTTCTGTTTTCCCTTGTTTAGTTCTAGGTATTCTTATTGTAATATAATCACTTGCAAGTTGAAATGTATCTCTATCTCCTGAAAGAATTGTAACTTCAAGACCTTGCCTTTCTCCGTATTTTGCAAGTGTACCTAAAATATCATCACCCTCATATCCTTGCTTTTCTATTATATCTATATTCATTGCTCTTAATACTTCTTTTATTACAGGCATCTGTTCAGCAAGTTCATCTGGCATTCCATGTCTATTAGCTTTATATCCCTCAAATAATTCTTTTCTTTTTAATTTTCCTTTTACATCAAATGCTACAGCTAAATATTCTGGTTTTATATCTTCTAATATTTTAAACATTATTGCTAAAAAACCATATACCGCATTTGTATATTTTCCATCTTTAGTTGTTAACATTTTACTTCCCATTATTCCATAAAATGCTCTATTCATTATGCTGTTTCCATCAATTAATACTAATTTTTTCAATTTGTTCTCTCCTATCTTTAATTTTTATTTTATTAGTATATATTACCCATATTATCATTAAACATATATTAATATTTATAAAATATATATCATATATATACCATTCTGATTTGAACATATATATGCTATTAGCTATTTCTGAAATTATTGATAAACCTATTATATTTTTCTTTGTATTAGGTCTTTGCCACATTAGTGTTGCAAACAACCACATTAAATACCATTGCTGACATGTTGTTAATATTAATATAAATAATATTAATGCTGTATTATATTTTTTTATTATTTTATAAAACTTTATTTTTCTTTCTGTTAATAAATCTATGTAGAATTTAACATAATACATAATAAAAATCAACTGCATAACAGCTTGCAAGATTCGTGCTAAATCTGAATTTATTTGTAATATTGCAGAATATATTGATTTAGAATATTTGCTTGTTTGGACTAACATTGCAAAGAATATTCTATAATCTTTAAAATAAATTAAATACTCTAATATTACTATTAAAATAAATATTATTCCATATTGAATACATTTTATAAAACGTACCTTTAATTCTTTTTTTCTAAAATGATATATTATTACAACTGGCAATAATAATATTGTGAAATATTTTATCCCAGTTGCTAATGCTAAAAACAACACACTTAAGATAATGTTTTTCTTCTTTAATAAAAAATATAATGTAATTAATACAAATGAAACTACTATTATATCATTGTGAACCATTCCAATAAATTCTAATAATATAAACGGATTTAATCCATAAATTATTGAAAATTTTTGTTTATGAGTTAATTTATATATTAAATAACAGTTCATTACATGCATTATTAAATTAAATATTTTAAAATTTAATAAACATATATCAATATTTTTAAATGATATAGCAGTAAACATTTTAAATATCAACTGTGCTATTGGACCATATATTACAGTGGTATTTGACCAATAATTATTAACACCTTGTTCAAATATTTTATCTTTTTCTATACTTTCCGGATTTTGTTGATAATAATCTTTCATTGTTACATAATATGGATTCTGATTATAAACCGAATCTATTTCTCCAACTCCCATATAATAAAATATATCAGAACTTGTCCAAGGTAACATTAATATAAAAATAATACCTACAATAGTTGTAAATTTTAATACTTTTCTTTCATTGCTAAACATATCTTTTTCTTTTATTATTTTTATATATGCTATATTTAATATAACAAACAATATTAAATATATAATAGTTGATATTATTTTACTTATACTCTTTGTTATAAAGAAATTATAATATGTATTAAATCCTAATATCGTTCTATTTTCTGCTATATAAATTATTGATGGAATAACTAAAATTACACTCGTTAATATAAATAATATTTTTACATATTTATTTTTCATCTTTTTTTCTCTCAATCTTTTTTATAAAATATATACTATAAAATGGTAATGTCATTTGTGTAACAGACATGACAAGTGTAAAAAAAGGTCCTGTTATATTATATAAAATCTCTATTGGTGTTCCTGGAAAATTTTTTGATATAAACATCAAATTACTATCAAATATTTCATTTATAATATATGCTAATATACAAATTGTACCAACTAAAACTGCAAAATATTTTATATCTGAAGCATTTATAGTTATGTAATTTGTTATATTTATTAGTAATCCCAAATACACCATTATGCCATGAAATAGAAAACTATGCAAACTAACTATATGAAACATTGGATATGCTGGCAAAGATGTTGTTGGTAGTATCATAAAAACAACTCCTCCAATTATTCCTCCTGTTGCTAAGAATACATCTCCTATTCTTTTTAACTTATCTTTGGCAAATGAACTTAATAATCCTGCATATAATAATAAACTACAATAATACAATGGAACATAATTGTTTAAGTTTTTTACATCTCCCGTATATAATTTATATATAATCATTATTACTTCTAAAATCCATATTATTATAGTACACTTTTTTATAATTTCTTTTACTTCTTCTTTTGTTTTGTTTACTGTATTTTTTAATGCTATTACTATTCCTAATATTGTTATAATTATTAATTCAAAGTGGCCTGTTGTAAACATTCCACATGGTTTATATTTTCCTACTCTTGCAAATATCATTTCTTTTCTCCTATTTTTTATTCAAATATATCACAAAAGCAGATAATTATCAACTAATTATCTGCTATATAATTTATAATTGTTATAGTTAATGGTTAAATTAAAATTAATATAAAGAAAGACTTAAAATATAAGCTTTGAATGAAATGACGAATGTACATGGAAAAATTTTAGAAATTCTACGATGATTTATGGAAAGAGTTCACGATAGTGGAAAGGTACCATAAATCAAGTTAGAATTTCTTAATTTTGTAATACACTGAGTAATGTAATGAAAAGCTTATATTCTAAGTCTTTCTTATAAAAAGTCAATATAAAACATTAATATAATTTATTGTTGTTCTTCATACCATTTTGCAAATTCCTGCATTGCTTGTACAGAGCCATCTATTTTTCTTCTACTTTCTCTTTCATCAGAATCCATTTCTGCTAATGTTTTATCAAAACCATTAGGCTTAAAAATATACCATAAATCTGACCATTTTTCTTCTCTATTTAATCCTTGAATTTTATTAGATAAATTTCCGTGGATGTCTTCCATAAAAATAATGTATTTCTTTTCCATCATGATATGCCAAACATTCATTAAATGCACATTTTCTATTTTCTTTATTTTCCATTAGTTTTAAAATGCCCTGTATACCTATTGTATCTAGCGAAAAATTCACGAATGCTCTTGGAAAACCATTTAATTCATCAATTCTAAAATCAGTATCTAATGCAATACAAGGTCTTTTTACTAATTCATAAGCTTGTTTTACTTTTGCAGTTGCTATTTCTTTTATATCATCACTTCTAGGTTCATCTAACTCATAATTGAATGTTTCAAATTTCAAATTTTTAAAATATTTTTCAGCAGATTTTATTTTTCCTGTATTGTGCGTTACAAAAACAATTTGCTTTTCCATTTCATTTTCCTCCAAATATTATTTTTTTATAATTATATTTTATATTACAATTTTAATTATGTCTATACTATTTATAATTTATATTTATACTTTGCTACTTAGTAATGTTCTACTTTAAATTAATATCCGAAAGGCTTTAAATATAAGCTTTGAATGAAATGACGAATGTGCATGGAGAAATTTTAGAAATCCTTATGTAGTTTTATGGTAAGAGTTCACGATAGTGGAAAGGACCCATAAAACAAATTAGAATTTCTTAAATTTCGTAATAAACTGAGGAATATAATGAAAAGCTTATATTTAAAGCCTTTCGGATAAAAACAATTAAACTATTTATTTAACAACACTACTTTTCTAATTTATAAACATATAAATTACCATTAGGTTTTATAATACAATCTGCAATAATCCACTCTTCTCCTTTATACGTATAATAAAAAACTTTAGTTTCTTTCATTGATTCATCTGTATCATCCCCTAATCTATATGCTAATTCTTCATTTTCAATTCCTGGTATGTCATTTACATCCATTATTTTAGTTTCAATATATTTTAATTTCTTTACATCTTTTATTTTTATTCCCATATTGCTTGTCATCAAAACATATGCATTATCCATAGCCCAATCTATCTCTGAATCTTCAGCAGTTGAACACTCATCTTTATACAATACAGTTTTCCCAAGGAAATCTTCACCATTTGTTTTGTAACAACCGATTTCCATATTTTCAAAATATTTCCTTGTATCTATTTCTTTCAATCTTTTTGCATATTGTAATAAAATTTCATCTATTTTCTCTGTTTTATTGGTATAAATACTTATTATTTCACCATCTACTGAGCAATCATCGTTCCAATTATAGGAAGTCTCATACTGGTTGTTTAGTTTATTAAAATCTTCTTCCAGCTTCTGTTTAACAACTGAAAGATATTTTTCTTTAAATGTAGACTTCATATCTTTATAGTTAAAAAATGTAGTACCATCAAGCTCAAAACTATCATTATATCTTTCCATTTCAAAATAAAAGCCATACTCTTTATCTTCAAAAGTTGCAACATACTCACCATTATCTTCTTTTATATCAATAAGTTTTACTTTTCCAAAATTATTCTTTTTAGCATATCTTTTTATTATATTTTGAGGTGACATATATTTTTTATAACAAATAGGTACAACTAAAATTAATATTATTATTGCTATTATTATTCTTTCTAAATTTCTTCTCATTTAATAATCCCCTTTTATTAAAATCCATACTACCTCTATTCTGTTCTTAATGCTTCTACCGGGTCACGTTTTGCTGCAAACTTAGCAGGAATCAAGCCAGCAATCATAGTTAATCCAACACTAATAGCTACTAATATAATTCCACCAATCACTGGAAGTTTAGCAATACCAGAAATATTAACTAAATGTTCAATCACAATATTAATTGGAATATCTATTAATAAAGTCACACCTATACCAATTAAACCTGCAACTAAACCAACAAGCAATGTTTCTGCATTAAACACTCTTGAAACATCTTTCTTAGAAGCACCTATACTACGTAAAATTCCAATCTCTTTAGTTCTTTCAAGTACTGATATATATGTTATAATTCCTATCATTATTGATGAAACTACTAAAGAAATTCCAACAAAAGCAATTAATACATAGCTAATTACATTAATTATAGTTGAAACAGAACTCATCATAATTCCAACCAAATCTGTATAATTAATAACATTTTCTTCTTTACCTTGTTCTGTTTGTTTATTATTATAATCTGTTATAATATCCGCAATTTTATCTTTTGACTCAAAATCTTTAGGGTATAAATTAATTGATGATGGATTATCTAAATCCACAACTCCTAATTTACTCAAATTATTATCATAAGTTGCAGATGCATTATTAGAATATGTTTGCATTAATTGAGCAAGTTCTGCTTCAGAAAGTGTTGCCATATAAGCTTTTTGCTCATCAGATAATTGTGTATAATCAAATGTTCCATTTGTATTTTCAGGGAATTTTATACCTGTAAATACATTTATCTCAGGATTAGCTTTTTGTTCTTTTACAATTTCAGCTTCATTAACTTTATTTATAACATATTCTTTTAATTCTTTGTTATATCCAATTAGTCCTGCTGAAGATGATGTAATTGTATTCTCATTTGGCTTAATAATTCCTACAATTTGAATTTCTTCCGCCTTATCTACTATTTGTTTCATATAATCTTCATCATTTGTCATGTCTTGCCATACATTTCCAACTTTTTTGTAATAATCTGTATTTAATAATACTTTAAATTTATAATTTAAAAGTTCATCATAAGAATAACTATTTTTATCATCATTTGTTTTAATCTCTTCACCATTTTTCAATTTTTCCATTGCATTTCCAAGTTCTGAAACATCTTTTATTCCCAATGAATATAAAGTATAATCACTTACTTCATTATTCTTATCTGCTATTAATACAACTTCATTATATTTTTCAGGCATTCTACCTGCTAATACATCATATTGTGAATTTATTAAATCTTTGTTATCAAGCATTTCTGTCCATACATCTGTTTCTGCCATTGCAAGCCCACTACTTGATGACATTATTGAACTTGATTGTTCTTGTGCTTTTACCATGTCTCCAAATCCTATTTTTTCTAATACTGAACTTGGATTTACTTTATATGCACTTCCATCTTCTTTTTCTTTGTAAATATTTAAGTCTAAATTATATCCATATTGAATTGCATTTATATAATTTTTGATATCACTGTCACCATTTTCAACAAACTCTTTAAATTCTTTCAGATTATTAGTTTGAACCTTACTTGATAAAGTTTCTAACATATCTCCCATAATTGCTCTTGAATATATTTTGTCATTATCATGTTTTTCTTCATCATCTTTTCCCATCATTGCTTCCATCATACTTGACATATCGATAGATGATTCTTGAATTTCTATTGGATATGATGATAATGTATCTTCTTCCACTTTGTTTATATATGATTGCATTCCATTTGACAACGAAAGTATTAATGCAATTCCTATTATTCCTATTGAGCCTGCAAATGATGTTAAAAATGTTCTTCCTTTTTTAGTCATTAAATTATTTAAACTTAGATGTACTGCTGTTGCAAATTTCATTGAAGCTTTTCCTGATTTTTCTTTTTTAGTTCTTGCTCTATCTAAATCTTTTTTTGTTGCAGTATATGGGTTTGAATCATCAATTACTTTTCCATCTAATAATTTAATTATTCTTGATGAATATTTTTCCGCTAATTCAGGGTTATGTGTTACCATTATTATTAGTCTGTCTTTTGAAATATCTTTTAATATTTCCATTACCTGTTCACTTGTTTTAGAATCTAATGCTCCTGTTGGCTCATCTGCAAGTAATATATCTGGGTCATTTACTAAAGCTCTTGCTATTGCAACTCTTTGCATTTGCCCCCCTGACATTTGGTTTGGCTTTTTGTTTATTTGGTCACCTAATCCAACTTTTGTTAGTGCATCTATTGCTCTCTTTTTTCTTTCTTCTTTTCCTACTCCTGATATTGTAAGTGCTAATTCAACATTTGCTAATACTGTTTGATGTGGTATTAAATTATAACTTTGGAATACAAACCCTACAGAATGATTTCTATATGTATCCCAGTCTTTATCTTTAAATTGTTTTGTTGATTTTCCGTTAATCACTAAATCTCCTGATGTGTATCTGTCTAAACCTCCTATTATGTTTAACATTGTTGTTTTTCCACATCCACTTTGCCCTAGTATTGATACAAATTCACTTTCTCTAAATTCTAAGTCTATTCCTTTTAGGGCTTTTACTTCATTATCTCCTGATAGATAATTTTTGGTTATTCCTTTTAATTGTAACATTTTCACTTTCCTTTCAATCTCAAATATTATTATTTTACTATTTAATTGTGAATTTTATGTAAAAAATTTCAATTAAATAAATTTTATATCTAAAGAAGGGATTATATATAAATATTTGATAAACCGCGCCAGCGACCAAATGAGCGAAGCGAATGCGATATGGAGCAACCTACTTTAATTTATCATCTGTTGGTTGCGACAGTAAGGTTTTTAAAATATTTATATATAATCCCTTCTTTATTATTATTTATTTTATCCTATAACTTTATTATCAATTTCATCTTTAATTTTAGTAACAAATTCGTCAACTTTCATTGTTCCAATATCTCCATCTTTTCTAGAACGAACTGCAACAAGTTTACTTTCTTGTTCTTTTGCTCCAATAACTAGCATATATGGTACTTTTTCAAGTTGAGCTTTTCTAATTTTATATCCTATTTTTTCATTAGATTCATCTAATTCAACTCTAACTTTGTTCTTCTTTAACTCAGTTTCAACCTCTTTAGCATATTCAATTTGATTATCTGTAATAGGTAATATTTTTACTTGTACAGGTGATAACCATACAGGGAATAGTCCTTTAGTTTCTTCAATCAAGAATGATATAAATCTATCAGAAGAACCAAGAATTGCTCTATGAATTACTACTGGTCTATGTTCTTTATTATCTTCTCCTATAAAGCTTAAATCAAATCTTTCAGGTAATGCAAAATCTAATTGACAAGTTGGAATTGTTACATCATGATTTAATGCTGTTTTTATTTGAATGTCAATCTTTGGTCCATAAAATGCCGCTTCTCCCTCAGCTTCATAAAAATCAATATTCATATCTTTTAATATAGCTCTTAATTGTTCTTCAGCTGTTTCCCACATTTCATCATTATCAATGTATTTTTCTTTGTTCTTTTTGTCTCTTAATGATAATCTATATTTAAATGAATCAGCAGAAAATCCGAAGTCTTTTTGATATACTTCTTTAATTAATTTTAATACATTTCCAACTTCCTCTTTTATTTGGTCTGGTCTAACAAATAGATGAGCATCATTTTGACACATCTGTCTTACTCTTTCTAGTCCACAAACAGCTCCACTGTTTTCATATCTAAAATCATTTGCAAGTTCTCCAATTCTGATTGGCAAATCTCTATAAGAACGAGTTTTGCTTTTATATATTAGCATATGATGAGGACAATTCATTGGTCTTAAAACCATTTCTTCATTATCCATTTTCATTGCTGGAAACATATCGTCTTTATAGTGTTCCCAATGTCCACTTGTTTTATATAATTCTACATTTGCAAGACATGGTGTATAAACATGGTCATATCCTAATTCAATTTCTTTGTCCTGAATATATCTTTCTAATATTCTTCTTATTGTAGCACCATGTGGTAAATACATTGGAAGTCCTGAACCAACCAATTCATGTGTCATAAATAACTCTAGGTCTTTACCAATTTTTCTATGGTCTCTTTCTTTTGCTTCTTCTAATAATTTCAAATATTCTTCTAGTTGACTTGTTTTTGGATAAGATACTCCATAAATTCTTTGTAACATTTTATTTTTTTCGTCACCTCTCCAATAAGCTCCTGATGTTGATAATAATTTAACTGCTTTTACTTTCCCTGTACTTATTAAGTGAGGTCCTGCACATAAATCTACATATTCACCTTGTTTATAGAATGAAATTGTTTCTCCCTCTGGTAATTCTTCTATTAATTCTACTTTGTAGCTTTCTTTAGCTTCTTTCATTAACTTTATTGATTCTTCTCTAGAAAGTTCAAATCTTTCAAGTGGTAAATCTTCTTTTACTATTTTTTTCATTTCAGCTTCTATTTTTTCAAAGTCCTCTTCTGAAAATCTATATTCTGTATCAAAATCATAATAGAATCCATTTGATATTGCTGGTCCTATTGCTAATTGTACATTTGGAAATAACCTTTTTATTGCTTGTGCCATTATATGTGAAGTTGTATGCCAATATGCTTTTTTACCTTCCTCACTATTTTCAAATGTGCATATGTTTAATGAACAATCTTCACTTAATTTAAATCTTAAATCTTCTACTTTTCCATTTACTTCACCACATGTTGCCATTCTAGCTAGTCCTTCACTTATTTGCTTTGCTACTTCTAATATTGTTTTTCCATTTTCTATCTCTAAAACTTTTCCATCTTTTAATGTTACTTTTATCATTTAAAATTCCTCCTTATATTTCACTTTCCTATTATAAAAAAACACTTCTATAGATATTTTTATCTATAGGAGTGCTTCTTAAAACACGGTTCCATCCCATTTTTCACTTAATTAATTATAACGTATCTTACACGTCTAGCTTATTCACTAGAAACTAAAGAGCTAGTCTTTCAAATATGTTTTCTACAATTAGTTTTCAGCCTTTGACTAATTTTCTCTGTTAGAAACCTTTATTTTACTTTTTCTCTTATATGTTTTTATATTCTCTTATTTTTTTATATGCATATATAGCTACTATTGCTAATACTGTTATTGCTACTCCCATCATTGTATTCTCTGTAGCACCGGCTTTTGGTAAACTTGTATTATAGTTATTTGAAGTTGTAGCATCATTTAAACTTGTATTTGTATTGGTATTTGTACCTAAATCTATACTAGTATTAGTATTAACATTTGTATTTGTATCAGTGTTTGTATTTGTATCAGTACTTGTATTACTATCAGTTTCATTATCATTATCATCTAATTGATTAGTTTGATCTTCCCAAAAATCAATTCCTGAATCTGTTGCAGCAAATACATTTGTAGTCATAAAAAATAAAATTGCTATCATTATTAATACTATTATTGTTTTTAATATTTTCTCTTTTTTCATCGTCCAACCTCTTTCTTTTTAATAATTTTATCTATAGTATTCATTCTCCCTATATATATTTATACTACATTTTTTTATTAAATGCAAGTTTTTTTGTATATTTTTTTATTTTTTCGCATTTTAAACATTAAATTTAAATAATACCACATCACCATCTTGCATTACATATTCTTTTCCCTCCTGACGTACAAGCCCTTTTTCTCTAGCAGAAACCATTGTTCCTTCTCTTATTAAATCATCATATGAAACTATTTCCGCTTTTATAAAACCTCTTTCTATATCTGAATGGATTTTTCCTGCAGCTTTTGGTGCCTTTGTCCCCTTTTTTATTGTCCATGCTCTTACTTCTGGTTCTCCAGCAGTTAAAAATGACATTAACCCTAACAAATCATAACTCTTCTTTATTAGTTTATCTAATCCAGATTCTTTTAAGCCTAAAGCTTCTAACATTTCTTGTTTGTCATTATCATCTAATCCTGATAATTCTTCTTCTATTTTTACACATAATGGTATTACTTCTGCATTTTCTTTTTTGGCATATTCTTCTACTTTTTTTACATTTTCTTCATTTTCAGCAGATTGCATTTGCTCTTCTGATATATTTGCAATATATATTATTGGTTTTGCTGTTAATAGAAACATTTCTTTTAACATTTCTTGTTCATCTTCGTTATATTCTAGTGCTCTTGCTGATATTCCTTTTTCTAAATTAGATTTTATTTTTTCTATAAAATCTATTTCTGATTGATATTTTTTATCTGCTTTTAAATTTTTCTTGGCTTTTTCTAATCTTTTTTCTAATGTTTCTATATCAGCAAAAATTAATTCTAAATTTATTGTTTCTATATCTCTTAATGGATCAACACTTCCATCAACATGTATTACATTTGAATCTTCAAAACACCTTACAACTTGGCATATTGCATCAACTTCACGTATATGTGATAAAAATTTATTTCCAAGTCCTTCTCCTTTACTTGCACCTTTTACAAGTCCTGCAATGTCAACAAATTCTACAACTGCTTTTGTTACTTTTTGTGGTTTATATATCTCTGCTAATTTATCAATTCTTTCATCTGGAACAGCTACAACTCCTACATTTGGTTCTATTGTACAAAATGGATAATTTGCACATTCTGCTCCTGCTTTTGTTATACTATTAAACATTGTACTCTTTCCTACATTTGGTAACCCTACTATTCCTATTTTCATTTCTGTTTTCCTTTCTTTGTTTCTATTTTTCTTTTATACTAATACATTATAACAAACTTTTTCATTTTAATAAATAGTTTTTTTTAATTTTATGTTATAAACGTTACTGGATAATAATTTATTTTTAATTAATACATAAAAATACTTGAAATATAAGCTTTTTATTATATTCCTCGGTTTATTACAAAATTCAAAGCATATTATGAAAATCTTGAATCTTGTCTAAAAATATGATAAAATTCTTTCCAAAAAGGAGAGTTATATGACTTTAAAATATTTAGTAAGAAATTCAAAATATCAAAATATTAATCAAATATTAAAACAAGAATTCCATATATCTGCTAGATTACAGCGTAAACTTATAAGTCAAAAACATATATCATTAAATAATATTATTATCGATACTCGTTCTTCTGTCTCAGATGGTGATATTATTACTGTTAATCTAGATTTTCAAGAAGAAAGCGAAAATGTAGTTTCAACAAAAATGGATCTTAATATAATTTATGAAGACGATGCTTTTCTTATATTAGATAAACCTGCTGGAATTGCAGTTCATCCATCTGTTTTACATTATGAAAATAGTCTTTCTAATGGCGTAAAATTTTATTTTGAAAGTATTGGTTTAAAACGAAAAATCCGTCCTATTAATAGGCTTGATTTAAACACTTCTGGTTTAATAATTTTTGCAAAAAATGAATATATTCAAGAATGTTTAATCAAGCAAATGCAAGAAAATTTATTTCTAAAAGAATATATTGCTATTGTTCATGGCACTTTTAAGAATAAATCTGGCACAATAAATTTACCTATTGCTCGTAAAGAAAATAGTATTATTGAAAGATGTGTTTGTAATACAGGTAAACCATCTGTTACAGATTATTTCGTATTACATGAGTTTGACGCATTTTCTGTTGTAAAATGTATTTTAAAAACAGGTCGAACACATCAAATTCGTGTTCACATGGCTTCAATAGGACATCCACTATTAGGAGATACATTATATTGTTCTTCTGATTATAAAACTTCTTCTAAATTAACTAAACAAATTAATAGACAAGCTCTACATAGCTATAAAATTTCTTTTATACATCCTATAACAAATAAAAAATTAGAGTTTATTTGTAAATTACCAAATGATATGATTATTTAAATTATCTTTAATTAATCATATCATTTGTTTCTTTTCTAAAATCCAATAATTTTATTGTATGTATTAATAGCAAAATTGTCTGTCATTCCAGATATGTAATAAATAATTGCTTTGTAAAAGTTTTTTTCATTTTCAATATCACAAATCACATCATTCTTATTCGATTTTTGTCTATCTAAATTCCAATAATTTTCCAACCATTTTTGAAAATCACTAACTACTTCTGGATAGATTTTTTTCATTTTTTCAATATTGTTTAATGTATTTTTACCATCATAAATCTTTTTCAAAGTAAAATAAATCTCATTTAATACTATTTTAAAATACCTTGTTGATGGTTTTATTCTATCAGAAAAGTATATATGTTTATAATTAAATGCTTTTATTTCTTTTAATAAATTAAATGTATTATCTGAAAAACATAATCCTTTTTCTATAGAAGAATTCATACATAAATCTTTTACTAAATGATTTATTATTACTGTATTATTTATAACTTCTTTTGATTGTAATATTTTATATAATTCTTCTAATTTCTCATCTAAAATTCCAAGTATTATGGCATCTTCTATGTCTCTACCTAGATATGATATTTTATCTGATATCTTTACTACACAGCCCTCCCACGTATATGGAGCATATTGATTTGGTTCCTTATATTCATTTAAATCAATATATTCTTTTCTTGGTTTCAGACCATTTTCGTCTATTTCTCCACAATGTGATATTATTCCATCTCTTACAGCATATGTTAAATTCAAGTTTTGCTTATCTTTATTTGTATCTTCAAGCAATTCTATTTTATCTACATATTCCAATCCATTTCTTTCATGCCAAAATGCTTCTCCAAGGTCTCTTTTTGATATTTCTGACAATATTCTTTCTCCCTCATGTCCAAATGGACTATGTCCTAAATCATGAGCTGTTGCAATCGCTTTTGTAAGTTCTGTATTTAATCCTAAATATTTTGCTAATGTATAACTTACTGATTCTACATGCATTACATGTTCAATTCTTGTACATATATGGTCATTTTCTGGTGAAAAAAACACTTGTGTTTTGTGCTTCAATCTTCTATATGCATTACAATGTAATACTCTTGTATAATCTCTTTCAAACTCAGAACGTACATCTCCATCTCTTTTATAAATATTTTTTTCTCTTTTTATTATTTTTTTCCATTCTGGATTACTTTCATTTGCTGAACATTCCTTTAATTTATCTTTCATACTAGTTTCCTTTCATTATTCAACTTTTACCATTTTTATTATATCAATAACTTAATTATTTTACAATAATGTTAAATGGTTATTTTAAATTATACTTATAAATACAAAACCATTATATTATAATAATGATTTTCAAAATATAATATTTGTGTTATAATACAATAAAAAAATTATGAGAGGAATTTAATTATGAACAGAGAAATTTTAAATGATTATAAAGATAAAAATTCAAAAATCTTATTAGCACAAATTTTAGATAAAATTGAAATAAGTGAAAAAAAGAATAAAATTGAATATACTGATTTCTTAGACTTGGCTCAAATAGAATTAGTACAAAAATTCATAAATAAAATAAAAATTAAAAATTATATAAGTTACGGAGGTTTTGAACAAGCTGAAAGAAAAATGTTTGTAATATACCCAGAAAAGTTTAATTCATTAGTTGTAGAAAAAAATCTATCAAATATTATAAAAATAGTACGAATAGAATTGCCTGAAGACCTTATTGGTAAATATACCCACAGAGATTATTTAGGTGCCATAATAAAATTGGGAGTTAAAAGAGAAAAAATTGGTGATATTATTGTTGATACCAACGGAGTTGATATTATAGTTGATAAAGATGTTTCTAAGTTTTTATTAGAAAATTTAGGAGGATTAACTAGATTTTCTAAATCTATAATAAAATTAGAAGATATAGCAAATCTCAGAAATGTTCAAATCCAAAAACAAGAACTTGAAATAATTGTTTCTTCATTAAGAATGGATAATGTTATTTCAGAACTTGCACGTTGTTCTAGGAACAAAGCACTTGATATTATAAATATGGAAAGGGTTTTTATTAATTTTCAATGTGAGACCAAGAAGACCAAACAGATTAAACCAGGTGATATGATTTCAATTAGAGGAAAAGGTAGATTTTTTATCAAAGAATTAATTGGTCAAACCAAAAGTGGTAGAACTATTTTAAAAATTGAAAAGTTTATATAATCTATAAAAGAGCGAACAAAATCGCTCTTTTACTTTATATCTTATTAAATATCATATTTTGTCATAATATATGCGTCACGTGAATTATTATAATATTTTTTTCTAACTCCTAAATTTTTAAATCCAAATTTTTCATATAAATGAATAGCTGGCATATTAGAAGTATCTACTTCAAGTGTAAATGTTTTTACATTAAACTCTCCACAAATTTCAATCAGAGATTCAAGTAACTCTCCCCCAATTCCTCTTCCTCTACAAGATTTTTTTACTACAATATTATTAAGAGTTGCTTCATCAAGACATATAGAAATTCCAGCAAATCCAACTACCATCTCATTTTCTCTTGCTATAATATATGTTGTATTTTTATTTTCAAGTTCTTGTTTTAACACATTATAACTCCAAAAATTATCAAAATCCGAATATAAAGTATTTTTCATTTGTTCTAAATCATTTAATGTCATCTCTGTAATTTCCATTTTGAATCACTCCTTTTTAGACTTTTCTTCAAGAGCTCTTTCGGCTTGTGATTTTCTTAAGTATAATGGCATAATAGAAGTATGATTATCTTTCTTAAAATCTTCGTATCCAGCAATCCCTAATGAAATACTACTTAAGTTATTTTTATCACAAAAAATACAATTTGGTATGTTACTTGCAATTAAGTTCTTGTTTGCTATAACTCCATCTCCTACAAAAGTAATGGTAGATGTTTCAGATTTTAATATTGAAATCACTTCATTTATATTTTTAAATTCTAACTCTCCAATTTGAGTATATTCATTATTTTTATTTTCAAATAATCCGTAATATACATTTTCATTTTTTGCATCTATTAAAGAACAAATAATCCCTTCTTGTCTAACATTATATGCAAGAGCCTTAAGTGAGCTAACTCCAATGCATGGAATATTTAAACAGTCTTGAAAAGCAATAACAGTTCCTACTCCAATACGAATTCCAGTAAAAGAACCTGGTCCTTTGTCACAAACTATTAAATTAATATCTTTCAAATCTATACCAGTCTCTTTTAATGCCTTATCTATTATAGGCATTATTTTTTCAGAATGATTTCTTGCGTCATCTACAATTATCTCTTTTATACATTCTCTGTTTTCTAATATTGCAACTGTACATAAATTACTTGCTGTGTCTATGCTTAAAATTTTCATATTTTACATCCTTTATAATATATTTTATTATTATTTTTCAAAAGCTTTATCCTATTAATAGTAACATACATACTGTACTTAGTGGAACTGTTATATTATCTGTTCCTTTTACTGATATAGCTTCTATTGCTGTTATTGCAAATCCAATTAATGCTGATACTAATGGCCAATGTGGCGTTTTCCAAAATATTTGTGAGTGCCAAAAAGCTAAATATCCACCTATCAAAAGTGTTGATATAATAAACATTGTAATTGAGCCTGCAACTGATTTTTTTGAATTACTTAACTTGTATTTTTTACTTTTTATTATTCTTCCCAATAATCCTGCTAATCCATCTCCATATGCCATTACTAAGTTTGGAATTAATCCTAATGATGGTCTATTATATATTCCAAATGATACTATAACTAATATAAAAAGTGATATTGCATAATAAACTGTTCCAAGCCCATCTTGTTGTTCTCTTTCCATTACTTTTATTATATCTTTTTTATATGAAATATAATTTATTATTATAAATGTTGCTGGAGCAAATGCTGCAAACCATACATTAGTAAAAAAATACATAGCTATAAACCACCAATTACCTAGCATTATGTGTATAAATTTTCTACTTGATTCTTTTCCTTTTTTTTCGAATATTTTGGCTCCTATTAGTACTAATCCTATATATAAATAAGTTATTAATAACCCAATCAAATTGCTCATGTTTTTATTCTCCTATCTTACATTTCTTTTGCTCTATTCTTTCTGTTTTCATTATATATAATTTTTAAGTTCAATAATAGCCTTAGCTGCATTTATATAATCTTTGACAAAGTTAAGCATATAATTAGAAATTTTTGATGCTGGTCTATCTAAATATAAATCTTTAACTATACAAATTCCTAATCCTTTATCAAATAGTTTATTTATCCTTTTTCCTAACTGAATTAAATTTGCTTCTTTCATTTTTTGATATGTCTTTTCTGCTTCTATTTGTCTGTCATTTAATTCTTCTATAAATTCTTCAAAAGTATATTCTCTATATCTATACATTTTATACATTTGTGCAGCATATTCTAACCCATATATTGTTTGTAAATTAAATGTTTCAAGCATTTTTGCAAATTCTTCTGGTTTAAAATAATATATATGTCCTTGCAATTTATTAAAGCTTCTCATTGTGTCTAAATATCCTAATTTAATGTTATTTATTATTCTTTCATGGTTAAATTCGAACGTTCCTCCTAAGTCCTCTGAAGCAGAAATAACTTTAACATATATATCTTTACTTATTGATTTCTTACTAAATCCAACTCCTGCAATATCTGCTATTATTATATTCTTATATCCCTTTTCTATTAACATATTTGACGGAATATTATCATATAATCCACCATCAAAAAATTCTTCTCCATTTATACTTTGTGGCTTAAATATTGGAAAACATGAACTAGCCAATAAATAGTCTTCCATTTGCTCTTTAGGTATATCATTTTTAAATACTTGTAATGGTGTTTTATTTTTTACTGAATATGTTACAAGTCCAAAATCTATTTCTGAATTATATAATTTATCCATATCAACATATTCTTTTATCATTTCTCTTAATGGTGCGTTATCTATTCCTTTTTGTTTTGTATAATCTGCTGCTAAATTAAATATATTGGATAAATCAAATATATTTTTATTTGAATCTACTCCTTTTACTTTCATTATATTATCTATTTTTATGTTTTCATACATTTTTACCATTGTCATAAAATCGTCTTGTAAAAATAATGCTCCATTTAATGCCCCTATTGAAGCTCCAGCAATGGCTTTTACTTTTATTTTCATTTCGCATAGTGCTTTCCAAACTCCTACTTGATATGCTCCTTTTGTTCCTCCTCCTGCTAATACTAACCCATATTCTTTTTCTTCCATAATATTAACAATTCCTTTCTTTATATTGATGACATTATATATCTATTAAGCTTTTTTTTCAAGAGAATTTGCAACAATTCGACATTTTTAGCATAGAATATTTAAAGTCTTTTTATGGAGGTTTTATGAAAACAAAATCTTATGATAGAATTTCTGCTCTGTCTTATGCAAAAAAATGGGCTTTATCTAGAAATCCAAGATATTATAATTTTGATTCTGTTGGTGGTGATTGTACTAGTTTTGTTTCACAATGTATATATGCAGGGTGCAACAAAATGAATTATAATTATATAAATGGATGGTTTTATAATAACGGTTATGATAAATCTCCCTCTTGGAGTGGTGTTGAATTTCTTTATAAATTTTTAGTAACAAATAAAAGTTACGGACCTCGTGGTATTGAAGCTTCTCCTGACAAACTTCAAATTGGAGATATTGCTCAGCTTTCCTTTTCTGGTATAAAATTTGAACATAGTCTATTTATAATTAAAAATGATAATGATTTTAGAAACATTTCTGTTGCAACACATACTTATGATACTTTAGGTAAAAAAATTGGTGAATATGTTTTTAATAAAATAAGATTTGTTCATATTACAGACATAGGAATATAAAAGATGGCAAAAGCCATCTTTTTATTCATCTTTAGCTGTATTCACTTTAAATAACTTTAATATTTCTACAATTATTATTGGTGCAAATATCAAACCTATAGTTTCTAACATATTTCCCATTGGTAAAACAGGTATACTAAATACATGTCTTAATCCTGGTATAATTAATATTATGGCCATTAGAAATGCTGAAGCAAGAACAGCTAATATTAATATTGGATTACCAAATATTCCAGTTTTAAATATTGAATTTTTATTATCACGTATATTAAATACATGAACAAGTTCTGAAAATGCTAATACCATAAATGCCATTGTTTGTCCAATTTCTATTCTAATTTCTTCTTTTGATACATATTCACCGCCATCTGCTAAAACCTTATCTAAATCTTCAATTTCATCAACTGAAATAATTTGATTTTCAAATTCTATCATTGTTGGTAATTTATCATCAGGTGTTGCAAGTCCAATTAAAAATGCAACTAATGTAAGTACTCCTATCATTATTCCTTGATAAACAATTCTAAATGTTCTTCCTTTTGTAAATATTCCCTCATCTTTTTTTATTGGCTTTCTATCCATTATATCTCTGTTGGCTGGGTCAAATGCTAGGGCTAATGCAGGGAAAGTATCTGTTACAAGGTTAATCCATAATATATGAATTGGAAGTAGTAATTGTATCATTGCTACATCAGAAATTCCAAATTTATTAGCAATTAATGGTGCAAATAATGTTGCTAATAATAATACAACAACTTCTCCTACATTACATGAAATTAAGAATTGTATTACTTTTATAATATTATCATAAATACGTCTGCCCTCTTCAACTGCTGATACTATTGTTGCAAAATTGTCATCTGTTAATATTACATCTGAAGCTTCTTTCGCAACTTCAGTTCCGACCTTTCCCATTGCACATCCAATGTCAGCAGTTTTTAATGCTGGACTATCATTTACTCCATCCCCTGTCATTGCAACTATTTCACCATTAGCTTGCCATGCTTTTACTATACGTACTTTATGTTCAGGTGATACTCTTGCATATACTGAATATTTTCTTATGTTTTTTGTTAATTCTTCTTCTGACATTTTATCTAATTCTAATCCAGTTAAAGCTTCTTCTTCTTTTTCTAATATTCCTAGTTTTTTTGCAATAGCAACAGCAGTAACTTTATGATCTCCTGTAATCATTACTGTCTTTATTCCTGCATGTTTACATTTTTCTACTGCTTTTTTTGCTTCTTCTCTTGGTGGATCTATCATTCCAACCATTCCTATAAATGTTAATTCACTTTCTATTGTTTCCATTTCTTCTTTTGATGGTATATGATCAATGTCTTTATAAGCAAATGCTAATACTCTTAATGCTTCTTTTGCCATATTTTCATTATTTTCTCTTATCCAATTTGCATATTCATCTAAATTTGTTTTTATTTCTCCTTTAAATAAATATGAGTTACATCTTTTTAAAAGTTCATCAACACCACCTTTGGTATATACTCTATATTTACCATTGTTTTCATTAATTGTTGTCATTAATTTTCTTTCAGAATCAAATGGTACCTCTTGAACTCTTATATTTTCTCTTATTATTGAATGTTGATAGTCTAAGTTTAATGCCATATCTATTAGTGCTGTTTCTGTAGGATCTCCTGCAATTTCTCCTGTTTCTAATATTCTAGAATCATTACATAATATGCAATTATATACCAATTTATCAAAATCATTTGTTGTCTCAACTTTTTCAACATCTGTTGTTACGTCATTACAAAATATTTTCTCAACTGTCATTTTGTTTTGAGTTAATGTTCCTGTTTTATCTGAACATATTACAGTACTACTTCCTAGTGTTTCAACAGCCGGTAATTTTTTCACAATCGCATTCTTTTTTACCATTTTTTGAACACCTATTGCTAATACAATTGTTGATACTGCTACTAATCCTTCTGGTATTACAGCTACTGCTAGTGATACCGCAGTCATAAACATGTTTATTACGCCTTTTCCTTGTAATAAACCTATTATAAATATAAATGCACATATTGTAAGTGCAGAAATTCCAAGTGTTTTTCCTAATCCATTTAATCTTTTTTGAAGTGGGGTTTCTTGTTTTTCAGTTTCATTTAACATTCCTGCAATTTTTCCTACTTCTGTGTTCATTCCTGTTTCAACTACAATAGCTTTTCCTCTACCATATGTAATTAAACTTGATGAAAATAACATGTTTAGCCTATCTCCAACACCAATTTCTGTTTCTTTTATTGCTACTGTTTCTTTTTCTACTGGCACTGATTCTCCAGTTAAAGAACTTTCTTGTGCTTTTAAATTAACTGCTTCTATTATTCTTAAATCTGCTGATACATAATCTCCTGTTTCTATTATTACAATATCTCCTGGTACTAATTCTCTTGCAGGAATAACCTGTTCTTTTCCATCTCTTATTACTTTTGCTGCATGTTCACTTAATTTTTTTAGTGCTTCTAATGACTTTTCTGCTTTGCTTTCTTGTACTACTCCTATCACTGCATTTAACAATACTACTATAAGAATTATTATTGTATCTGTTATTCCTTCACCTTGTGCAATTCCTACTGCTCCAGATACTATTGCAGCAATTATTAGTACTATTATTGAAAAATCTTTAAATTGAGCAATAATTTTTTTGAATAGTGAGTCTTTCTTTTTTTCTTGTAGTTCATTTGGTCCATATTTTTCCTTATATTCATTAACTTTTTTGCTGTCTAATCCTTTTTCTAAATTTGTTCCTAATTCTTTTTCAACTTCTTTTACTTCTTTGTTAAACCACTGCTTTCCCATTTACATCTTTCCTTTCTTTGGATTTACATATATTATAACCATTTTATAGTAGGTATATAAACAAATTATAGAACAAATAAGAAAAATTGAAAATTTTTCTTTGATTTGTTCTCGCCCGATTTGAGTTTTCGACTAAAAGGAGAAAATCTCAAAGGGCTAGCGATTGTAGCTTTTTATA